>JAYSKH010000069.1:0-30400 GCA_043726505.1 Undibacterium sp.
CCCTGTCCCACGCCGCCATATACAGCCACTACCCGCGCCGCCACGGCTTGCTCAGGCGGATGCGGCACATAATTCAGGATAGGGGTAGGAGGAATAGGCACCAGGCGATCGCCGACCGTCATTTCTTCCTTGGCGTTGACCACGGTAAAGGTGTCTACGCTGTCGGCACTCTTGGCGACACGGTCCAGCTTCAGCGTTCCCAGGAAAACCGCTTCAAAGCCGATGACTTTCTTGGTTTCCGGATCTTTCAGCGCAACGCCAGGACGGAATACCTGGAACGAAGTGCCGCCTTTCAGGTCGCCGCGCACATAGGCCTTATCATTCTTGGCCAGCACTACGCGCCCCTCCTGCGTCGCCACGATGCGCGGCGCATTAACCAGATCATTTTCTTCTATGATCAGCGGCTGCGACAGGAAAGGCTCGATCAGGTTGGACGGTATCGCAGGGATCGCATCGCCGGCCAGGCCTTGCGTGCGCAGCTGCGGTGACAGTCTGGTCGTGCCCGCCGGCTCGCCACCACCGACAACCTGGCCCAGACGCAGACGGCCATTGACACGGTCGAAGTAGACGATCTGGCCGGGATAAATCCAGTGCGGATTCCGGATTTCTTCGCGGTTCATGCCCCAAACTTCAGGCCAGCACCATGGGTTCGCCAGGAATTTGCCGGAGATGCCCCACAGCGTATCGCCCCTGACAACAACATGCTTGTCCGGTGCATCCGGGCGGAAGCTGCATTTGCCGACTGCCGGCCTGCCGGAAGCGCCTTGCGCATCCTGTGCAAATGCCTGCGTAGCGCCTAGCGCCGGAAAGGCAAATGCGAGGACCAGAGCGATTGTGCTAAACTTTTTCATGTATATTGTCCGATGCGTGGTACGTCGTCGTGCTGTCAGGGTGAGATTATGTGCAGCTTATACCATAGCGTGAGCGTGCCGCAGTTTTGTCCAGCGAGTGCCCGCATTCACATTATCATGCAAAGAATGCCGCCATTGCATAAAAACGATGCAGAATTGATAAGCCGTACACGTGCAAAACTTGCCAAAGTGAATCAAATTCTGCCCACAAATCCTTGAACTAGCAAGAAAAAACGCTTTGTTGTACTGATCCGTTGTTGCGAAATGTCTTATGTCTATATTAAATATCCTGCGCTATCCCGATCCACGCTTACATAAAGTTGCCAAGCCGGTCACCGTTTTTGACGCACGCCTGAAAAAGCTGGCTGCCGACATGGCAGAAACCATGTATGAAGCACCCGGCGTCGGCCTGGCCGCTTCCCAGGTCGATGTCCATGAACAGCTGATCGTTATCGACACCTCGGACACCAATAGCGACCTGCGCGTGTTCATCAACCCCGAAATCGTCTGGGCCAGCGAAGAAACCCGGATTTACGACGAAGGCTGCCTGTCGGTACCCGGCGTCTACGACGGCGTCGAAAGGCCCGCAGAAGTCAAAGTAAAGGCGCTGGACCTGGACGGCAAATCCTTCGAGGTACATGCCGACGGCTTGCTGGCAGTCTGTATTCAGCATGAAATGGATCACCTGATGGGCAAGGTCTTCGTTGAATATCTGTCGCCGCTGAAGCGCAACCGCATCAAGACCAAGATGCTGAAGGAAGAACGCGAAGAAAACCGCGGCAAGCAGCGTGTGCGCTGATGAAAGTCATTTTCGCCGGCACGCCGGAATTTGCCGCCGTCGCACTGCAAGCGCTACATCAGGCCGGTTTTGACATCCCGCTGGTGCTGACACAGCCGGATCGCCCTGCCGGACGCGGCATGCAGATGCATGCATCTGCCGTCAAACAATTCGCACTGCAGCACAATATCCCGGTCGCCCAGCCTGTGTCACTACGGCTGGACGGTAAATATCCCGATATCGCCAGCGAAGCACATGCGCTGCTGAACGCCACCCCGCATGATGTCATGGTGGTCGCGGCTTACGGCCTGATTCTGCCGCGCTCGGTGCTCGGCATCCCGCGCCGGGGTTGCATCAATATCCACGGTTCGCTGCTGCCACGCTGGCGCGGCGCCGCCCCTATACATAGGGCGGTAGAAGCAGGCGACGTTGAAACCGGCATCACCATCATGCAGATGGAAGAAGGCCTGGATACCGGCCCCATGCTCAGCATGGAAAAAATCGCCATCACCGGCAACGACACCACCGGCAGCCTGCATGACACGCTGGCTGCCATGGGCGGCCGCATGATCGTGGATGCACTGCGCAAGCTACAGCAAGGTGAGCTACCCGCCACGCCGCAGCCAGAGCAAGGAGTGACTTACGCCGCCAAGATCAGCAAGGAAGAAGCGGCACTGGACTTCAGCGAACCGGCCGAGCTGATCGCCAGAAAAATCCGTGCCTTCAACCCTTTCCCCGGCGCGCACGCCAGCTATGCCGGCAGCGCCATCAAGATCTGGCAGGCCGAAGCTGCCGGACTGCAAGCCGGCAATTATGCCAGCGGCCAGGTATTGGCCGCCACCCCGCAAGATGGCGTATTCGTTGCCTGCGGAAGCGGCGTGCTGAAGCTGACGGAGTTGCAAAAACCGGGCGGCAAACGCCTGCCGGTTGCGGAATTCCTTAAAGGCTTCCCTATAGAAGCTGGATTGCAATTCACAAAGTAAGATCTTCGCCTGTCTAGCCGTCGCTTTTTCAGCGGCGGCTCTTCCTCTTGCCCTGTCTTCCCCGCAAAAACCATTTTCACACCAGTAGTTCTACTGTATTGTGCTGGCTAGTTGCCAAATATAGTATCGAAAACTGCACTAAGAATTCAAAATAAAAAATATTGGAGACAGGGCAGTCCATTCGCCCGAAGAAAATATCGCGTAATGTCGCTGGCCATTTTGCCGGTTCAGCATGCACGCACATTTTTCATCATCGCCGTCACGGCGATGCTCTCTCCTGTCCTGTGTATCCTCTGTCAGTCAAATTGAAGTACTCATTATCAGGAGACATAATGAAACGCTTTGCTTTCACCGCTGTTTTTACCGCCATCACGGCCATCACCACCATCGCGGCACCAGGCTTCGCCACCGCCAAAGACATCAAGATCGCCCACGTCTACGATAAGACCGGCGCGCTGGAAGCCTACGCAAAACAGACGCAGATCGGCCTGATGATGGGGCTGGACTATGCGACCAAAGGTACGATGATGGTCAACGGCAACAAGATCGTGCTGATAGAAAAAGACAGCCAGGGCAAACCCGATGTCGGCAAATCGCTGCTGGCACAAGCCTACGGTGATGACAAGGTGGATCTGGCCATCGGCCCCACATCCTCCGGCGTTGCACTGGCCATGCTGCCGGTCGCCGAGGAATACAAGAAGATACTGATCGTCGAACCTGCGGTGGCCGACTCCATCACCGGTGAAAAATGGAACCGCTATATATTCCGCACCGGCCGCAATTCTTCACAGGATGCGATTTCCAATGCAGTGGCACTAGACAAACCCGGCGTGACCATTGCCACGCTGGCGCAGGATTACGCGTTCGGCAAGGACGGCGTCAAAGCCTTCAAGCAGGCGCTGTCCGGCAAGGGTGCCAAGCTCGTGCATGAAGAATATCTGCCCACCACCACAACTGACTTTACCGCCGGTGCGCAGCATCTGATCGATGCATTGAAAGACAAACCGGGCCGCAAGGTCATCTTTATCATCTGGGCTGGCGCCGGCAATCCGTTCAAGATCGCAGACCTGGACCTGAAACGCTATGGCATTGAGATCGCCACCGGCGGCAATATCCTGCCGGCGATGGCAGCGTACAAGAACTTCCCCGGCATGGAAGGCGCGACGTATTACTACTTCGGCATCCCGAAAAATCCGGTCAACGAATGGCTGGTAGCCAATCACTATAAAACTTATAAAGCACCGCCCGACTTCTTTACTGCGGGCGGCATGGCAGCCGGCATCGCTGCAGTGGAAGCGCTGACCAAGGCCGGCAACAACCTGAGCACCGATAACCTGATCAAGACGATGGAAGGCATGGAATTCCAGACGCCAAAAGGCAAGATGGTGTTCCGCAAGGAAGACCACCAGGCGCTGCAATCGATGTATCACTTCAAGATCAAGGTCGACCCTGCCTTTCCATGGGGAGTGCCGGAACTGGTGCGCGAGCTGAAGATAGAGGATATGAATATCCCTATCCGGAACAAGCGCTGAGACAAATCCTGATTTGAGCGCCGGCAGAAATTGCCGGCGGCAAGCACCGGTTTCCGCCGCTCCCGCGCACCTCTGCAGCGGGGGCGGCGCACCACTCATCACCCATTTCACCTCATCGGCAAGCACTTGAGCACATCTTTAGAAACCCGCGCGCTGACCGTCAATTTTGGCGGCCATGTCGCCGTCAACCAGGTCTCCTGCGCGTTTTCGCCCGGTACGCTGACAGCCATCGTCGGCCCCAATGGCGCTGGCAAAACAACGTATTTCAACCTGATCTCCGGGCAGCTGCCGATTACCAGCGGCCAGGTGCTGCTGCACGGTCAGGATCTGACTGCCGAAAATGCCGCCACCCGCGCGCAGCGTGGCCTGGGCCGCGCCTTCCAGTTGACCAACCTGTTTCCGCGCCTGTCGGTGCTGGAAAATGTGCGCTTGGCGATACAGGCCAGGCATAAAGTCGGCGTGCAGATTTTCTCCACGTGGTTTTCGCACGGCGCGCTGATTGAAGAGGCAGAACAGATACTGGAACAGATCGCGCTGACCGCCCGGCGCGATACGCCCGCAGCCGAACTGCCGCATGGCGACCAGCGCAAGCTGGAAGTGGGCCTGCTGCTAGCCATGAAACCGGACGTATTCATGTTCGACGAACCGACCGCCGGCATGAGCCACGACGAAGCGCCGGTAATTCTGGATCTGATTGCCACCATCAAGCAGCAACGCGACAAGACCATCTTGCTGGTGGAGCACAAGATGGATGTCGTCGAAAGGCTGGCGGACCGCATCATCGTGCTGAACCAGGGCCAGCTGGTCGCCGACGGCGAACCCGCAGCCGTGATGAAATCAAAAATGGTGCAGGAAGCCTACCTGGGCATGGCGGCGGCAGACGAGGTGGCAGCATGAGCGACCTTCTGCTGAAACTGCGGGCAGTGCACACGCATATTGGCCCCTACCATATTCTGCAGGGCGTGGATCTGGATGTGCCACGCGGACAGCTGACGATGCTGCTGGGCCGCAACGGCGCCGGCAAAAGCACAACGCTGCGCACTATCATGGGCCTGTGGCAGGCCAGCGCCGGCGAGCTGACACTGGACGAGGTCTCCATCAAGGGCATCAACACCGCCGATATCGCCGTGCGCGGCATTGGCTACGTGCCGGAAAACATGGGCATTTTCAGCGACCTCAGCGTGCGTGAAAACATGCTGCTGGCGGCGCGCTCCGGCCCCATGGACGAGCAGCGGCTGCAGTGGATCTTTAGCCTGTTCCCGGCATTGCAGCAATTCTGGGAAAAGCCTGCCGGCAAGCTGTCCGGCGGGCAAAAGCAGATGGTCGCCATCGCGCGCGCCATCATCGAAAAGCGCAAGCTGTACATGTTCGATGAACCGTCCAAGGGCCTGGCGCCGGTCATGGTCAACAGTATGATCACCGCACTGCGAGAACTGAAAAAAGAAGGCGCGACCATTTTGCTGGTGGAACAGAACCTGGCCGTTGCGCAGGCGCTCGGCGACATGGTTGCGGTGATGGATTCCGGCCGCGTTATTCATAGCGGCAGCATGGCGGCGCTGAGCGCCGATGCACAACTGCAGCAACAATTGCTGGGCCTCAGCGTGGGAGCGCATTGATGCAAACATCGAACAATACTTTGAACAGCCTGAGTAAGAAGCTGCCCCAGTTTGTCATCCCGCTGGTCATGCTGGCCGGTCTCATCCTGGTGCCCAACCTGCCGACCTGGATCACGCTGACGGTCGCCGGCCTGGCGATGGGCATGATGATCTTCATCATGGCCAGCGGCCTGACGCTGGTATTCGGCCTGATGGACGTGATGAACTTCGGCCACGGCGTATTCATCGCCATTGGCGCCTTTGTCGCGACCAGCGTGCTGCTGCCGATGGCAGGCTGGATGCAGGCTGAAAACGTCGCACTGAATCTGCTGGCCATCGGCATTGCGATGGCGGCGGCGGCGCTGGTGGCCGGTTTGCTAGGCTGGGCGTTTGAGCGCATCATGATCAGGCCGGTGTACGGTCAGCATCTGAAGCAGATCCTGATCACGACCGGCGGCCTGATTATCGCGGAACAACTGATCCACGCGATCTGGGGGCCGGAGCAAATCTCGCTGCCGCGCCCTGCCAGCCTGCGCGGCGCATGGATTTTCGGCGATGTCGCCATCGAAAAATTCCGCGTGATCGCCGTGGTGCTTGGCCTGCTCATTTTTGCGGCAATGTGGTTGGTGCTTAACCGCAGCAAGATAGGCCTGCTGGTACGCGCTGGCGTGGAAAATCCCGAGATGGTGGAAACCCTCGGCTACAAGATACGCAGGCTGTTCATCGGCGTATTCGTCGCCGGTTCCGCGCTGGCCGGCCTGGGCGGAGTGCTATGGGGCCTATACCAGGAATCCGTCAGCGCCACGATGGGCGCGCAGCTGATGGTGCTGATCTTCATCGTCATCATCATAGGCGGGCTGGGCTCGGTGGGCGGCTGCTTCGCCGGCGCGCTGCTGGTGGGGCTGATGGCCAACTACGTCGGCTTCCTCGCGCCCAAGATTGCACTGGGCGCCAATATCCTGCTGATGGTGCTGATTCTTTTATGGCGGCCACAAGGCCTGTTCCCGGTGGCATCGCGATGATCAGAAAACTCTTTTCCGGCGATCTGCCGAACAGTCGCGTGCTGACCATACTGCTGATGCTGGTGCTGCTGGGCCTGCTGCTGACGCCTTTCATCTTTCCCGGCACGCGCGCGCTGAACGTTGCCGCCAAGATCTGCGTATTCATCGTGCTGGCGGCCAGCTATGATTTGCTGCTGGGCTACACCGGCATCGTGTCGTTCGCGCACACCATGTTCTTCGGCATAGGCGCCTACGGCGTCGGTATTGCGATGTCGCGTTTCGAACCCGGCTGGCTGCCGCTGCTGCTGGGCGTGCTGGCAGCCATGCTGGTGGCGCTAGCGCTGGCGCTGCTACTCGGCTTGCTGTCGCTCAGGGTGCGCACGATCTTCTTCGCCATGATGTCACTGGCGCTAGCCTCATTTTTTGTCATCCTGGCCTCGCAGTTTTCCGACTATACCGGCGGCGAAGACGGCCTGACCTTCAGCCTGCCCGCGCTGCTATCCCCCGGCACCCAGTTCCTGGAAGAACCCTGGCTGGGCGTGGACTGGAACGGCAAGATCCTGGCCTACTACATCGTGTTCTTCGCCAGCGTCACCCTGTTCCTGTTCTGCCTGCGCGTAGTCAATTCCCCTTTCGGCCGCGTACTGCAAGCCATCCGCGAAAACGATTTCCGCGTAGCCGCAATAGGCTTCAACCCCATCACCTACCGTACCGTAGGCAACTGCCTGGCCGCACTGCTGGCCTGCCTGGCCGGCGCGCTGTATGCCCTGTGGCTACGCTACGTAGGCCCCGACACGGTGCTCAGCTTCGACATCATGATAGACGTACTGCTGATCGTCGTCATCGGCGGCATGGGCTCCATGTACGGCGCCGCCATAGGCGCAGCCTTGTTCGTCATCGCCCAAAACTACCTGCAGGACGGCATGAAACTGCTACACAGCGGCCTGGAAGGCTTACCCCTGCTCGCCAACTTCTTCCATCCCGACCGCTGGCTGCTCTGGCTGGGCGTATTGTTTGTATTGTCGGTATACTTTTTACCAGCAGGCATAGTAGGCAAGCTGCGGCAACAAAGAAAATAACCAAAACCAACCAGCAAGCTGATGTTGACCTTGCCGTTGACCTTGCCGTTGATTTTGATCTTAAATCCGCTACGGGACGTAGCATTTTGTGCATTACAGAAAGTGGATCAGAAACAGACGTGGTCTGAGCCGAAGGCGAGTTTCGTCTGTTTCCCACTTTTTGTGATGCAGCAAAATGTGATGACGCAAAGCGTCATCACCCGTAGGGCAAGTCTGCGGTCTTCTTTTTTGGCTTACCTTTTTTGACGAAGCAAAAAAGGTAAGTGGCCGCCGGGCCACCCCCGGCCAGCAATCACAAAACACACCAGCATCATGCACCCAAGCTCCCACTATATAACCTGCAAAAACCGCGAACTCCACTACATGCAATGGGGCTCCCACCAAAACCCTACCGTCATCCTAAGCCACGGCCTGGCCAGAACCAGCCGCGACTTCGACGACTTGGCAGCAGCGCTAGCAAACAACTATCACGTCATCGCCCCCGACATGCTAGGCCGCGGCCTATCCCAATGGAGCCCGGAGCCACAAAAAGAATATTGCCTGGAATTCTACGCAACACTGATGACGGAACTAGCCGATCAGCTAAAGATAGACAGCATGCGCTGGGTAGGCACGTCCATGGGCGGCGCGATCGGCATGCTGGCCGCAGCCAGCCCGCTGAAAGACCGTATCACGCATCTGGTATTGAACGACAACGGCCCGCAACTGGCAGAAACCGCCATCAACCGCATCCGCAGCTACGCAGGATCACCGGCCAGCTTCAACACGGTGACGGAACTGGAAAATTATTTCAGGCAGGTATATAAACCCTACGGCTGGCTCAGCGACGCCCAATGGCGCCGTCTCACGGAAAGCTCGGTGCGCCGCCTGCCGGACGGCAAGGTCACGCCGCATTATGATCCCAATATGGTGATGCAGTTCACCGAACACGGAAACGACTACCAGCGCTGGGAAGAATATGACAGCCTGACGTGTAAAACCCTGGTGCTGCGCGGCGAGAGTTCAGACCTGCTGCTGGCAGACACCGCACAACAGATGACGGAACGCGGGCCGAAAGCAACACTGGTGACAGTAGCAGGCTGCGGCCATGCGCCCGCATTGAATGTCGCCGATCAGATTGCCATCGTTAGCGATTTTTTAAGATAGTTGTCTTGCGGGACGGTCGCCGCCAAACAAATCCTGCTGCGCCGCGCGGCTGATCGCCATCACGGCGGGATGCGTCAGCTTGCGCTGCACTGAAATCGCATAAAACTGTTCGCGTATTTCCTCTGTACTACCCACCTGTACAACACCGTACTGGCGCACCACCATATCGGCGATGGCGGAAGGCGCGGCAAAAAAGCCGGCGCCAGCCTGGCCGAATGCACTCATCAGCGCACTGTCGTCAAACTCCCCGGCGATACGCGGATGTAATTGCTGCGCGTTAATCCAGTGCATCAGCTTGGAACGCAACGCTGAATCCTCTCCGGGCAACAGTAGGGGTGCCGCGTCCAGGCACGCAGGGAAATCCGGCGCATATTGCTGCGCCAGCGCCGCAGTCGCAAAAAAGCTGATGCCGCACTCCCCCAGCAAATGGTTAAAACCACGGACATTGACGGTCGGCGGCATGGGACTGTCGGTAATGACAATATCCAGCTTGTGCACCGCCAGTTCACCCAGCAGATGTTCCAGCTTGCCTTCACGGCAGTTGATGCGCAAGGTTTGCGGCAGGCTCAGCGCGGGTTCCAGCAGCCGATAAGCGACTGGCTTTGCCACCGCATCCGAAACTCCCACTCGCAACTGCACCGTGCGTTCGGTAGGCCGGTGGTGCAATACCTCTTCAAGCTCCTGCCCCAGCGCAAAAATTTCCTCCGCATAGCTGAGCACCAGCCGCCCGGCTTCGGTCAGTACCAGGTTGCGGCCGCTTTTCTCAAACAGCTGCTCGCCCTGGATTTCCTCAAACAGACTCAGCTGGCCGCTGATGGTCTGCGGCGTCAGATGCAGCTGCTCACTGGCGCGCGCAATACTGCCAGCCTTGGCGACTACCCAGAAATAATGCAAATGTTTGTAATTGAGTCCGCTCATGGCTTGCCTTTGCCTTCACATCGAATTATTCGAGGATTATGTATTTTTAAAATTTCTAACTTGCATTTAAATACATCGTTTTAATCGATCAATAAGGCAATTATATTCGACTTTTATTGTCAATCTGCTGCCACTACACTAACGCTACCTTCTTTGGAGGGTGAAAGGCCTGCACGCAGGAACGAGCCAGTCTCACTGAGCGGCCTTTCAACATTTCAGGAGAAAAGCATGAAATTGAATACGAACCGTGCCACCTTGCGCAATGTGCAGACGGTGGACTATACCGATAGCAGCGCCAGCGAAGGCCACAAAGTCCTGCGCAATACCTATATGCTGTTGTCGATGACCTTGCTGTTCAGCGCGCTAACAGCCGCTGCAAGCGTTGCGCTCGCGCTGCCCGGCCCCGGCATCATCATCACGCTGGTCGGTTACTTCGGCCTGCTGTTTCTGACGACAAAATTCCGTAACAGCGGCCTGGGCCTGGCGTTTGTCTTTGCGCTGACCGGCTTCATGGGTTACACACTCGGCCCTATCATCAGCCACTACCTCGGCATGGCCGGCGGCAGCGGCATCGTTATGGGCGCGATGGGCATGACGGGTGCGGTCTTCCTGGGTCTTTCCGCGTATGCACTGGTCAGCAAGCGTGACTTCAACTTCCTAGGCAGCTTCCTGGCGGTAGGCGTACTGGTTGCCTTCGTCGCCAGCCTTGGTGCGATCTTTTTCCAGATTCCAGCGCTGTCGCTGACAATTTCCGCCGTGATGGTATTGCTGATGTCCGGCATGATCCTGTTTGAGACCAGCAACATCATCCGTGGCGGCGAGACCAACTACATCATGGCCACCGTCAGCCTGTACATCACGATCTTTAACCTGTTCATCAGCCTGCTGCAGTTGTTGGGTTTTGTCAGCCGCGACGATTAAAATCTGCTTGATATCTTACTGCGCGGACGTGATCGAGACTCATGCGCTGCTCTTCATCTCGCTGATGCCCGCTCGCTACAGATATCAAACAGGTTTGAATACTAAGAACATTGCGCATTACATAGAAGAAAACAGAATCACATGATACAAACCATCGCCCAGCCCTGGATGTGGGCCGTCTTTATAGCCTTTGTGCTGGGTATGCTGCTGCTCGACGTCTTTGCGCTCGGCGGTTCACGCTCGCACAAGGTCGGTATCAAGGAAGCTGCGCTGTGGTCCGGCGTCTGGGTCAGCTTGGCGCTGCTGTTTGACCTGGGCCTGTGGCTGTATCTGAAAGATACCGTAGGCGCCGCAGTGGCGGATGCCAAGGCGATGGAATTCCTGGCCGGCTATGTGATAGAAAAATCGCTGTCGGTCGACAATGTATTTGTCTTCCTTCTAATCTTCGGCCATTTCTCGGTGCCGCTGCAATATCAGCGCAAAGTGCTGCTGTACGGCGTGCTGGGCGCCATCGTCATGCGCATTGCGATGATACTGGCCGGTGTGTGGATCGTAACGCAGTTTGCGTGGGTGCTGTATCTGTTCGGCGTGTTCCTGCTGGTCACGGGGTTCCGCATGCTGGTATCGGCAGAGAAAGAGCCGGACCTGAACGCCAACCCGGTGCTGCGCTGGTCTAAAAAGCTGCTGCCCTTTACCGACAGCTTCCGTGCAGAAAAATTCAGCGTCGTCGAAGGCGGAAAACGGCTGTTCACGCCGCTGCTGCTGGTGCTGATCCTGATCGAGATATCCGACGTCATTTTTGCCGTGGATTCAATTCCGGCGATCTTCGCAATCACGACCGATCCGTTCATCGTGTTCACGTCCAATATCTTCGCCATCATGGGTCTGCGCGCACTGTACTTCCTGCTGGCGGACATGGCGGAACGTTTCCATCTGCTGAAGTTCGGCCTGGCGTTTGTGCTGATGTTTGTCGGCATCAAGATGCTGGTTGTGCAATGGCTGCACATCCCTACCGCGATTTCGCTGCTGGTGATAGGCGGCATCCTGGCCAGTTCCATCGCCGCCAGCCTGATCGCCACCCGGCCGGAGAGAAAAAAAGCCGAGTAGCAAAATCGACTAGATTCCGGTTAAAACTATATAAAACATTAACGTCACCATTAACGTAGCACTCAAGCAACATCAACGGTTCCCTTTAGGGCACATTACCAGCGTAACGGTGATGTGCCCTTTTTTTGTCCGCCACGCTTTTATTCCACACCGGTTTTGTTGCAATAGCGACCAAAATGCCGCCAGAAAGCCACGCAAAACGGCGAGGCCCGCCACCCAAGCTATTGATTTGACGTATAATTTAAATCAAGCGGACACAACAAGCCGCTGGTTGCGCCGATTTGAGACTCAGATTGCGGGCGCTTAATAAATGCAGCTAAAAGGACATCGCCCGATCCGCCTGCATAAGCCGATCGGGTTTTTTGTTTGATGAGCACAATAATGAACAGCCTTGCCGACGTACCTGCCGCCGTAATTTCTACCGAAGCCCACCTGCGTGACCTGCTGGCGCGCCGTATCCTGATCCTGGACGGCGCAATGGGCACGATGATCCAGCAGTACAAGCTGACCGAAGAAGACTATCGCGGCGAGCGCTTCAAGGACTTTACCGGACCCGGCAGGGAGCTATTCGTCAAAGGCAATAACGAACTGCTGTCGCTGACGCAGCCGCACATTATCCAGGAAATTCACGAACAGTACCTGGCCGCCGGCGCCGACCTGATCGAAACCAATACCTTCGGCGCCACCACGGTAGCCCAGGACGATTACCATATGGCGCATCTCGCTTATGAGATGAACCTGGAATCGGCAAAAATCGCGCGCGCCGCCTGCGACAAATTCAGCAACGCCGACAAGCCACGTTTTGTCGCCGGTGCACTGGGGCCCACGCCCAAGACCGCATCAATCTCACCGGACGTTAACGACCCGGCTGCGCGCAACGTCAGCTTTGACCAGCTGGTAGCGGCCTACCTGCAGCAAACCCGTGGGCTGGTAGACGGCGGCTCCGACGTGCTGCTGGTGGAAACCATCTTCGATACGCTGAACTGCAAGGCCGCGCTGTTTGCGATTGACACCTATTTCGAAGAGACGGGCAAACGCCTGCCCATCATGATTTCCGGCACCGTGACCGACGCCTCCGGCCGCATCCTGTCCGGCCAGACCGTGCCCGCGTTCTGGAACTCGGTGCGCCATGCACGCCCGCTAACGATAGGCCTGAACTGCGCGCTGGGCGCAACACTGATGCGGCCTTATGCAGAAGAGTTGTCCAAGATTGCCGATACCTTCGTCTGCATCTATCCGAATGCAGGCTTGCCCAACCCGATGAGTGATACCGGCTTTGATGAACTGCCGGCCGATACCTCTTCGCTGCTGAAGGAGTTTGCCGAAAGCGGTTTCGTCAATATCGCCGGCGGCTGCTGCGGCACCACGCCTGCGCATATCAAGGCGATTGCAGACCTGCTGCGGCCGATCACGCCGCGCCTGGTGCCAGAGGTGCCGTCCAGCATGAAGCTGTCGGGCCTGGAACCCTTTGTCGTCGACCACAATTCGCTGTTCGTCAACGTCGGTGAACGCACCAACGTCACCGGTTCCAAAGCCTTTGCCCGCCTTATCCTGAACGAGCAATACGATGAAGCGCTGGCCGTCGCCCGCCAGCAGGTGGAAAACGGCGCGCAGGTCATCGACATCAACATGGATGAAGCGATGCTGGATTCGCTGGCAGCGATGACACGCTTCCTGAACCTGATCGCATCGGAACCGGACATTGCCCGCGTACCGATCATGATCGACTCGTCCAAATGGAGCGTCATCGAAGCCGGTCTCAAATGCGTGCAGGGCAAGGCCATCGTCAACTCCATCTCGATGAAGGAAGGCGAGGCTGAATTCCTGCGCCAGGCAACGCTGTGCAAACGCTACGGCGCCGCGGTGATCGTCATGGCCTTTGATGAAAAAGGTCAGGCCGACACCTACGAGCGCAAGGTGGAAATCTGCAAGCGCGCCTATGACCTGCTGATCAAGGAACTGGATTTCGATCCCGAAGACATCATCTTCGATCCGAACATCTTCGCCATCGCTACCGGCATTGAAGAGCATAACAACTACGCGGTCGATTTCATCAACGCGACCCGCTGGATACATGAAAACCTGCCCGGCGCCAAGATCAGCGGCGGCGTATCCAACGTCAGCTTCAGTTTCCGCGGCAACGATCCCGCCCGCGAGGCGATCCATACGGTGTTCCTGTACCACGCTATCCAGGCCGGCATGACGATGGGTATCGTCAACGCCGGCATGGTCGGCGTCTACAGCGAACTGGACGCTGAATTGCGCGAGCGCGTGGAAGACGTGGTGCTGAACCGCCGCGACGACGCGACCGAGCGCATGATAGAAATCGCGTCCACGCTCAAAGCTGGCGGCAAGAAAGAAGAAGCTACACTGGAATGGCGCAGCGAGCCGGTAGAAAAACGCCTGTCGCATGCAATGGTGCACGGCATCACGCAGTGGATCGTGGAAGATACCGAAGAAGCGCGCGCCGCCATCATGGACAACGGCGGCCGCCCTATCCAGGTCATTGAAGGGCCGCTGATGGCCGGCATGAACATCGTCGGCGACCTGTTCGGCCAGGGCAAGATGTTCCTGCCACAGGTGGTCAAGTCAGCACGCGTGATGAAGCAGGCTGTGGCGCATCTGGTGCCCTACATCGAAGAAGAGAAAAAGCGCAGCGGCGACAACAAGCCCAAGGGCAAGATCGTCATCGCCACCGTCAAAGGCGATGTGCACGATATCGGCAAGAACATCGTCACCGTGGTCCTGCAATGCAATAACTTTGAAGTCGTCAATATGGGCGTGATGGTGCCCTGCTCCGAAATCCTGGCCAAAGCCAAGGCAGAGAATGCAGACATCATCGGCTTGTCCGGCCTGATCACGCCTTCGCTGGAAGAAATGGCCTATGTCGCCAAGGAGATGCAGCGCGACCCGCATTTCCGCATGCTGAAGATTCCATTACTGATAGGCGGCGCTACCACCAGCCGCGCGCATACCGCCGTCAAGATCGCACCGAACTATGAAGGCCCCGTCGTCTATGTGCCGGACGCGTCGCGTTCGGTGTCGGTCGCGCAGTCGCTGCTGACCGTGGAACAGCGCGAGCAGTATGTGGAAGAACTGGCCATCGACTATGAACGCATCCGCGTCCAGCATGCAAACAAGAAGGCAATACCGATGCTGAGCCTGGCGGGTGCACGCGCCAACAAGGCCAGGCTGGAGTTTTCTGGCGACTCTGCACCGGTCAGACCCAAGTTCATCGGCCGCCGCATCTTCAAGAATTACGATCTGGCGACCATCGCGCAGTATATAGATTGGGGCCCGTTCTTCCAGACCTGGGATCTGGCGGGCCCTTATCCGGCCATTCTCACCGATGAAGTCGTCGGCGATGCCGCGACCAAGGTATTCGCAGAAGGCCAGGCGATGCTGAAAAAGATCATCGAAGGCCGCTGGCTCAGCGCCAATGGCGTCATTTCCCTGCTGCCGGCCAACAGCGTGAATGACGACGATATCGAAATCTACACGGACGACACGCGCACTAAAGTCGCTTTCACTTACTACGGCACGCGCCAGCAGACAGAAAAGCCGGTTATCGACGGCGTCGCGCGCCCTAACCAGTGCCTGTCAGACTTTATCGCACCGAAGTCTTCCGGTGTGGCTGACTATATCGGCATGTTCGCCGTCACCGCCGGCCTGGGCATAGAAAAATACGAAAAGCGTTTCGAAGATGCGCATGACGATTACAGCAGCATTATGCTGAAGTCGCTGGCCGACAGGCTGGCCGAAGCCTTTGCCGAGCACCTGCATGAAAGGGTGCGCAAAGACTTGTGGGGATATGCAGCGGAAGAACATCTGAGCAATGAAGCGCTGATCAAGGAAGCCTATGCCGGCATCCGCCCGGCGCCAGGCTACCCGGCCTGCCCGGAACATACGGTCAAAGCCGATATGTTCAAGCTGATGCAGTGTGAAGAAATCGACATGCACATCACCGAATCGTTTGCGATGATCCCTGGTGCCGCAGTGTCCGGTTTCTATTTTGCGCACCCTGCGTCCAAGTACTTCAGCGTCGGAAAAATAGGCGACGACCAGGTCAGCGACATGGCGCAGCGCCGCGGCGTCAACAAGGAAGAAGTGGAACGCTGGCTGGCGCCAAACCTGTAAACAAAAAAATCAAGCATATCTGTCAGCCGCGTAACAATCCTTTACAAGTCTGGGCGGGTTACCCCCTAATATCCATTAAAATAGCCTCCAGGCCATTTTTCGTCCGAAACGGAAAAATGGCCTGCTTTTTTATGCCCGGCGGCGATGATTTTGACGTCAAAAGTAAGCAAATTTCAAAATTGATGGATTTTTCCAATTTAGCATGTTAATAATACAATCTTGTATAGATGTATATAAGGACGTATATCAACGTCGGCGCGCGGCTTCACGAAAGCAGGCAAAACTTTGGCCCCATGACTGATAGCTATCCACAATTTGTTGACCTTTCCCAGCTCAGGGTAGGGATGTTTGTGTATCTCGACATAGGCTGGATGGAACACCCTTTTCCGGTCAATAGCTTTTCGATCACCAGCCCCGAACAGATTTCCACCATACGCTCGCTAGGCCTGGAGCGCATCCGTTATTCTCCCGAAAAAAGCACGGCCGAATCACAGGCAGACACCGCGCAAGCGATTGAAGCTGCTGCTGCCGCAGCCAAACCGGTGTCACCGGCGGTGCTGGTCGAAGTGGAGTCGCCAAAAGCCGCAGAATCACGCAAAAGGCGCGAACTGCTGGCCAGCCAGCAGGCCAGCCTGATGGCATGCGAAAAACAGTTCAGCAATGCCACACAGGCCTTCAAACTGGTGACCGAATCCGTACATGCGCAACCGCAGGTCGCGCGCGTACATGCCGAAAACCTGATCCAGTCCTTTTTGCAGGAAATCCTGACCGAAGATGAAGCCGCAATACGGCTGCTGTCGGAAAAAGCCGGCGAAAAAACCTCGCTGCATTCAATCAACGTCACTGTTATCTCCCTGTTGCTGGGAAAGGCGATGCAGCTCAGCAAAGCAGAAATGCTGGAGCTGGGCATAGGCGGGCTGCTGCACGACATAGGCAAGATGGAGTTGCCCGACCGGCTGCGCTGGCTGGACGAACATTTCAGCTTTGCCGAGCGCCAGTTGTACCAGGCGCATGTGCCGCACGGTGTCACGCTGGGCCGCAAGATGGGCTTATCCGCGCATGCGATGCTGCTGATAGGCCAGCACCACGAACATGTAGACGGCAGCGGTTATCCAAGCCAGATCCGCGCGGAGAAAATGTCTGCGCTCAGCAAGATCGTCGCACTGGTCAACCGCTACGACAACCTGTGCAATCCGGGTAATCCAGCGTCGGCGATTACGCCGCACGAGGCGCTGTCGCAGATCTTCACGCAGTTCAAGGCCCAGTTTCACGTACCGACGCTGACAGCTTTCATCCGCATGATGGGCATTTACCCGCCGGGGTCGGTCGTGCAGCTGACCGATGATAGATACGCAATGGTGGTATCGGTCAATTCGGCGCGGCCGATCAAGCCGCGCGTACTGATCCATAACCCTGAAGTGCCGCGCGACGATGCGCTGGTCATCAATCTGGAATACGAAGCCGATCTCGGCATCCACCGCAGCCTGAAGCCGATACAGCTGCCCAAGGCCGCTTACGACTATCTGTCCCCGCGCAAGCGCCTATGCTATTTCTTTGAACGCAGCCGCGAACCGGCCCCATCCGGGGACATGCCATGAAGCCGCACCGCTGGCAACCGCTGATAGAAGGCATGCTGGAAGCTGTGCTGCTGGTCGATCCTATACAGCTGCGCATCCTCGGCGCCAACCGCTCGGCTCATACGCTACTGCGTCTGCCAGCCGATTCGCTGATGGGCACGGCCGTCGTGGAACTGGCGGCAGCGCCGGAAGACGTATTTTTCTGGGAAGACGTCGCCGCCGGCCTGTCCGACAATATTTTTTCTGAAACGCTGCTGCAACGGCAGGACGGTAGCACGATACAGGTGGAACGCCGTGTTTCGCTGGTCCGCGTGGGGCTGGACAACTCAGTCTATGTCGTCGCGATACGCGACCACACCAGCCAGCGCCAAGTAGAAAACGAATTGGAAAAGCTGATCGCCGAATTGCGCGCGACACTGGAATCCACCGCCGACGGTATCCTGGTCACCGATCTGGACGGTGCTATCCGCAGCTACAACCACCTGTTCGCCAAGCTGTGGGGCCTGCCCGAAGAATTGCTGACGCAGCGCGATGACGCCGCCATCTATTCGTGGATGGACAAGTGCATGGTGGACGCCGGCCATTATATGGAGCGTCTGGGCACCATCGCCCGCTCGCCACTGATGGAAGCCACCGACGTGCTGGTGCTGCGCTCCGGCAAGATACTGGAACGCGTGACGCTGCCGCAATATGCGCGCGGCCGCCCGATAGGCCGCGTGTATTCTTACCGCGACATCACGCAGCGGCTGGCCGATGAAGCCCGCCTGCAGCTAGCAGCCAAGGTGTTTGAATCCAGCACCGATGCCATCTTCATCACCGACGGCGAACAGAAGATCATCACGACCAATCCCAGCTTCGAGCGCCTGACCAGCTATAACGAACAGGAAATGATAGGACAGACGCCGCGTGATTTCTTTTCCGAGCAAAGCAACGACAACCAGGTCGAGACCTTGCTGGAAGAGCTGGAAATCAAGGGTTTCTGGGAAGGCGAGCTGTGGAACCGCCGCAAGAACGGCCATGCCTACCTGTGCATGATCTCGCTGGTGCGGGTACAGGATGAAGACGGCAAGACCATCCATTACATCGGCTTCTTCAAGGACAGGACAGAAACGCATACCGCCAAACAGAAGATAGAAGAGCTGGCGTTTTCCGATACGCTGACCGGCCTGCCAAACCGCCTGCTGCTGGCCGAGAGGATCAAGCAATCCATCAGTGTCGCCAGCCGCGGCAACAGTACGTTTGCGCTGCTGTTTATCGACCTTGACCATTTCAAGCAGATCAACGACTCGCTCGGCCACCCGTTTGGCGACCGCGTACTGATTGAGGTGACGGAACGGCTGAAGAAATGCATACGCCAGGTGGATACCGCATCACGGCTGGGCGGCGATGAATTCGTGTTGCTGTTGCATCAGGCCGATGCGGCCGGCGCCGAAATTTGCGCCCGACGCGTGCTGGAAGAACTGAACGTGCCGTTCTCGCTGGACGGCATGAGCTTCACCGTCACCTGCAGCATAGGTGTGGCGCTGTACCCGGCCGACGGCATGACGATGGATGACCTGATCAAGAATGCCGACAGCGCGATGTACCACGTCAAGGAACGCGGCCGTTCCGATTTCCGTTTTTACCAGCGTCAGATGAATATCGGCCTGCTGTCACGCATGAAGCTGGACCATGCGATGCGGCAGGCTTTGGAACATGACGGTTTCCGCCTGCATTACCAGCCGCTGGTGGACCTGGCTAGCGGCCAGGTGTTCGGCGCCGAAGCGCTGCTGCGCTGGAATGACAAGGACCTGGGCGAAATCAGCCCTACCCAGTTCATTCCCATCGCAGAGGAAACCGGCGTCATCGTCGCCATCGGCAACTGGGTCATGGCCACGGCCATCCGCCAGGCAGCCAAGTGGAACCAGGGTGGACAGGTGCTGCGGGTATCGATCAACGTGTCGGCACTGCAATTCCAGCAATCCGATTTTGTCGATAACCTGGCTGCGGCGCTGAAAGAAGCCGGCCTGGCGCCGGACCGCATAGAGCTGGAACTGACCGAATCCATCTTGGTCAAGGACGCGGATGAAGCGCTGCGGGTACTGGAATCGCTGGCGCAACTGGGCGTCAATATGGCGATTGACGATTTCGGCACCGGCTACTCCAGCCTCAGCTACCTGAAACGTTTTCCCATCAGCAAACTGAAGATAGACCGCTCTTTCGTGCAGCACCTGCCGGATGATGAAAGCGATGTCGCCATCGTCACCGCGATTGTCAGCCTCGCGCATGCGCTGAAGCTGAAGGTCATTGCCGAAGGCGTGGAAACCGAGCAGCAGCGGACTTTGCTGCAAAACCTGGGCTGCAATGAACTACAGGGGTTTCTGTATTCGCCGGCGCTGACGCCGGAAGAATTCGAGCGAAATTACCTGTTTGATGCGGCCGCAGGCAAGCTGCAATCAATGTAAAGCCCGTGCTTCCGGCTACATTGGCCGGAAACGCCACGCATAAGCCTGGCTCACCTTCAGCTTTTCATTACAGCCGCGCAGCTCCACCGTCACTTTACCCAGTTCATCCCGGTGTGCCTTGGTAATCGCATCGGCGCGCACTACGACGCTGCGATGGATCTGCCAGAAAATTTCCGGGTCCAGCCCATCTATCAGTTCACGCAGCGGCTTGCGCACATGCGCTTCATCATCGCTGCTGACAACGCGCGTGTACTTTTCATCCGAGGCAAAAAACAGGATTTTCTCCACCGGGAACATCTTGATCGTATCGCCGACACTGGCGCTGATCCAGCGTATACGCTCCGCCGTGCCGCCGCGCAGGCGCTTGTCCAGTTCGCTCATCAGCTTGCTGATGTCGGGCACCGCAGCAGTGGCGGACAACCGCTCGCGCAGGCGGGCCACGGCTTCCTGAAGACGCTCGCGCGCCACCGGCTTCAGCAGGTAATCGATCGCACCGGCGGCAAACGCTTCCAGCGCATGGCTGTCGTATGCGGTAGTGAACACCGCATGGCAGCGGCCCTTGACCGCGTACGCGACATCCAGCCCGCTCAGGCCCGGCATGCGAATATCCAGGAAGGCGATATCCGGTACATGCTGCTGTATCGCTTCCAGCGCATCCGCGCCGTGTTCGCACTCGGCCAGTATCTGCAGCTCCGGCCACACCTCGGCCAGCATGCGGCGCAGTTCGGTGCGGGGCAGATCTTCGTCGTCGGCAATGATGGCGGTGGGCATGATGGATATCGTCCTGAATATGTTCTGATATTTGTTTTAATATTTACTTTGATTTTTTCTGGCGTACCCGCTATGCAGGTAACGGCAGCACGATAATGGCGCTGACGCCGCCTGCCGGCAATGCTTTCAATGTCAGGCTGGCGTGGTTGCCATACAGGGTTTCCAGCCTTTCACGGATGTTGGACAGGCCCAGCCCGCTGCCGGACGTGGTGCCTCCAAAACCGACGCCATCATCGCTGACGCTGAGTTCCATGCTGTCCTGGCCGCTATTGTCCGGCCTGATCCGGCGCGCCGTCACGTCGATGCGTGCCGGGCCTATCTTCGGTTCTATGCCGTGCTTGACGGCGTTTTCCACCAGCGAGATCAGGATCAGCGGCGGCGTCGCTGCTTCCAGCAAACCCGGTTCCGCATCAACCAGGTATTCCAGCCGCGGGATGCGCGCCTGCATCAGCGCCAGGTAGGCGCGCGCCGCTTCCAGCTGCGGCCCTAGCCTGGCCTGCACGCTGCCGCCGTCGCTACGCATCTGCGGTATCGTCGCCCGCAGATAATCCACCAGATGATCAACTATCGCCGTTGCCCTTTGCGGTTCGGTGACGATGGCCGAGCGTACGCCGGCCAGGGTATTGAACAAAAAGTGCGGCTCTATCTGCGCCACCAGCACCGACAGCCGCAATTCAGCTTCGTTGCGGGCGGCCTTTATCCTGTCCATTTCCTGCTGGCGTAGCACTTCTTCCAGACGGCGGCGCTGGCGGAAAAATGCCAGCAAATCCATCCAGCCCGCAAAGCGCAACGTGAACGCAGTGATCGCCAGCCAGGTAGCTATCGTCATCCAGATTTTTTTCGGATTTTCAGCTTCAGTCTTACCGTTCTCCGACGCACTGGCCACAGATGACGCGGACGCAGGCGCTGCCGCCGACTCCGTCAGCTCCGCTGAAGCCGCTTTATCTTTTTTCGGCACTTGGTTCAGGTTCATTCGGCCAGACAATTCGATCATCAGGCCGGAATCGGTGTTGCCGTTAACGGCAAGCTGCATCAGGTAGTCGACGGCCTTGCTGCAGCCCCACGTCAACAGCAATCCCAGCGCCAGCGCGCTAACGAGACCTATTGCCTCCTTGCGCACCGGCCACGCCTGGCGGCGCACCAGCACAGCCAGGCCTATGCCAGCGGTAAGCAGGCAAGCCAGCCCCACGCCCATCGACACCGCAGGGATCAGGATCGCCTTCCACTCGTTGCGCGAGGCGAGGCCTATCATCAGGAAAATCAGCTCCATCAGCAACAGCGAAATCGCAGCAGAGATCACCCGGTAGCGGAACCACGTCGCGCTGAAAATAGGATAGCTGGAAGAGCGGTCAAACCAGGTGCTGCTGCGCATCGACACTTCGGTGGGCAGCAACTGGTCTTGCTTCAATTGCACAATTGATTTATCCGCCATGGCCATCTGATCACCTCGTCTACTCTTTCAATGCTGCCATTGTGGCGTAGGACGGTCAAATAAGGGAAGTATGCGACGAAATCGGCGTGCCCCAGATGAAATCCAGTAAAAGAGGGATGAGCGCAATGGGATAAGTACGGCAGGGAAGTTTGCGCGGGCAAGACCGCCCGCGCCGAAAAGCCTTAAGCGCTGGCCTGCACCGCGCCGGCGTCGCCGGGCTTGCTTTGCTGCTGCTTGGCGATCTTGAGGATGGTATTGCGTATCGTCGCCAGCACGGCAACGGTATTGAAAGGCTTGACGATGAAACCCTGCACGCCTTTTTCCTGCGTGACCTGGATGGTTTCCGCATCGATCTTGCTTGATACCAGGAACATCAGCACCTTCGGCAGGGCGTCGCGGATTGCGTCCAGCAGCGCCAGCCCTTCATCGCCCAGTTCGCCGATATCGACGCAAACAATCTGCGGCTTCAGCTTTACCAGGCGCGCCAGGTTGGCCAGGCTGGTATTGCTGTCGCCAACCACTTCGTGGCCGCCGTTTGTCAGTACCGAGCCCAGCAGATTGCGGGCAACGGCGCTACCGTCCATGATGACTACTCTTAACATAGTTATACCTTTAGAGACCGGCAGCTTGCCATTGCCATGAGAAAGAAGCTTCAGCATTTCTTTCGTGGCAACACTCTCCAGCAGCGTTTGCGGTCAGTGACTGGTCTGGCGGCTGAGCCGCACTATTTTGGCTCAATCATACCTAAGTAGCTGCGCTATGTAGCCAGATATGTTGCCGCCGTGACATAAATTAACCTTATTTATTGAAAATCCGTACCAGAAAGGCTGCACAAAGTATTTCATTTACCGCTTCAGCAGCACTATCGCTATTTTACGGCGGGAACCTCACTGGCATTTTTTACATACATATCCAGCCAGCGATCTTCTTCCCACAGCATGTGCATGATGGATTCGCGCGCGCGGTAAGCATGGCTTTCATTGGGCAACGTGGAAAGCCGGGTGACCGCGCCCAGACCTTGCAGCGCCTGGTACATTCGCTCGCTCTGGATCGGGAAGGTGCCGGAATTATTATCCTGCTCACCATGGATCAGCAGCAAAGGGTCCTTGATCTGGTGCGCAAAATTGAACGGCGACATGGCCTGGTAGACCTCGTTCGCTTCCCAGTAATTGCGTTCTTCCGACTGGAAACCGAAAGGCGTCAGCGTGCGGTTATACGCGCCTGAGCGCGCGATGCCGGCGCGGAACAGCCGTGTGTGCGCCAGCAAATTGGCCGTCATGAAAGCGCCGTAGCTGTGGCCGCCGATGGCGATGCGGTGGCGGTCTGCCACGCCCAGGCGCACGACTTCATCCACTGCGGCCTGCGCATCCATCTTCAGCTGTTCCAGGTACGTATCATTGGGTTCCTGCTTGCCTTCGCCAATAATGGGCATGGCCGGGCCATCCAGCACCGTATAACCACGCGCCAGCATCACGTGCGGCCCCCAGTAGCTGATGCGGTTGAACTTGTACGGCGAATCCTTGACCTGGCCTGCTGCACCGGCAGTCTTGAACTCACGCGGGTAAGCCCACATCAGCATCGGCCGCGGACCGTCGCGCTTGGGGTCATAACCGGGCGGCAGGTAGAGCGTTGCCGTCAGGTCCAGGCCGTCTGCGCGCTTGTAGCGGATCAGCTGCTTTTGCACGCCCTTGAACTGCGGCGTAGGGTCGGCAAAATGCGTCAGCGCGCGCGGCTCCTCCTTGCCTAATGTATGCACATAGAAATTGGTTGGCTCGGTTGTCGATTCGCGGCCGGTGATGAAGCTGGTGCCGCTGTCATCCAGCAGCGCGGCAACCTGTTCATAATACGGCGCCTGCGAACGCCACAAACGGCTTGCCTGTTTGCTGTCCAGATCCAGCTTGTCCAGGAAAGGACGGTCGCCTTCCGGGCTGGCGCCTGCGCCGGAAAAGAATAGCGACTTGCCATCCGCAGCGGTACGCAGCACGGCGCGGCCATAGGCGTTCTGGCTCAGCGACGGCACACCGGGATTCGCGTACTGGTCTTCGGATTTACGGGCAAACAGCAGGTCCGGCTTGCTGTCTGCATGGCCGGGCTGTATGCGCCAGGTGCGGGTGTCACGGCTCTTCCACCAGCTTTCCGTCACTAGCGCGAGGCCTTCATTGCCCCACAACACACCCGAATAACGCCAGGCCAATTCCAGCAGTTTTTGCGGCGCTGCCTCAAACGGCGCGGCCTGCTGGAACAGGATGTCGTGCACCGGCGCTTCTACCTCAGGGTCGCCGCCTGCCTGGGCTTCCGCCCAGTACAAAGTAGCAGGCTGGTCGCTGCGCCAGCCGAATTCACGCGGCCCGGTCTGCACCGCGTCATTGCCGGCGGGCAGGCGCTCCTGCATAGGGCGTTCGGCGATGGTCTTTATTTTGTGACCCTGCATGTCCCACACTTCCACCAGTTGCGGAAAACGGTGTGCCGGCAATATTGTGGAATACGGGCGGTGCATCTGCGTGGTCAGGATCAGCTTGCCGTCCGGAGACGGCTGCACGCCGATCAGCGTCGCTACCGGCCCTATGCGTTTGACGTCGCCGGAAATGCTGACGATAGCGAGCTGGCTTTGCAGCTGCCAGTCCAGCATGTCGGCATCGGCAGCGGTTTTCAGCATGTCCTGATAGGTGCGTGTCTGCGTCAGCTTGCCGCCACTGGTTTGCTGCATATTGGGGCCGCTTGGAACAACGGAGGCCACCGGCATTGCAGCCTGTTTGGCTGGAGTCAATTTAACCAGCAGGCTACGCGAACCGTTCAGCCAGCTGAAGCCGCCGCTGACAGTGGCATTCAGCTTGTCCTTAATGAGTTTTTTCGCTGCCGCCTTTTCCACGTCCAGCAGCCATAGCTCCACACCGTCATCTGCCCAGCGGCTGAAAGCGACCCAGCGCTCATCGGCCGACCACGAGACACCGTCTATGCGCGGGTTCGCCGGCAAGCCGGTAATAACACGGCTCTTGCCGCTGGCAATGTCCAGCAGGCTCATGCCATCGCCAAAATCGAAATGGCTGGAGGCACGTACGCGTGGATTGATGCGCAGGCCCGCCAGCTTCAGTTCCGGCTGCGCCACTTCGGCAATACCCGGCAAACCCGGCTGGCTGACCAGCAATGCCGTCTTGCGCAGCGGCCCCAGACGGAATTGCGGCGCACGTGGTGCATCCACCAGTGCCTGCAGTTCCGGCACCGGCAACTGGTAGCCGCTGATGGCGGAGCTGCCAGCCGCTTCCGTGCTGGAGGCAGCAAAGACGGCGCCGCCGGCAGCCAGCGTACCGCCGAGGACAATAGGAGCAATAAGTTTGCGTGAACGGGACATTTTTGGGTCGCCACATCAAAAGTTGGAAAGCCGGGCTAGCTTGAAGACCGCCCAGATAGTGGCAAGAAGTATATTTTTGTGCTGTTTCCGTGTCCACAACATTCTTTGCCAGGTTCACATAAAAAAATCCCGGCGATCATGCCGGGATTTTGAGAAGATAACGCAGAAGGCCGGTTGACTAGCGCTCTATTGCCAGCGCCACACCCATGCCGCCGCCTATGCACAGGCTGGCCAGGCCGCGCTTGGCATCACGGTGTATCATTTCATGGATCAGCGTTACCAGAATACGGGCGCCTGATGCACCGATAGGATGGCCAATCGCGATCGCACCGCCGTTGACGTTGATCTTGCTGGTATCCCAGCCCATTTCCTTGTTGACGCCTATCGCTTGCGCAGCGAATGCCTCGTTGATCTCCATCAGATCCAGATCCTGGTGGTTCCAGCCGGCCTTGCGCAGGCACAATTGCGCGGCAGGTACCGGACCCATGCCCATGATGCTGGGGTCGACACCGGCGGAAGAGTAAGCCTTGATCCTGACCAGCGGCTTCAGTCCCAGTTCTTCGGCCTTGCGGGCCGACATCATGATGACTGCAGCAGCGCCGTCATTGAGACCGGATGCATTACCGGCGGTAACGGTGCCGTCCTTGGCAAACGCAGGACGTAGCGCAGACAGCGACTCCAAGGTGGTGCCGTGCTTGATGAATTCATCGGTATCGAAAACGACGGTACCTTTCTTTTGCGGGATTTCCAGCGGGATGATTTCATCCTTGAACTTGCCTGCCTTTTGCGCAGCTTCGGCCTTGTTTTGCGAACCCAGCGCAAACTCATCCTGCTCCTGGCGCGATACGTCGTATTTCTTGGCGACGTTTTCAGCGGTGGTGCCCATGTGGTACTGGTTGAACGCATCCCACAGGCCATCCACGATCATTGTGTCCACCAGCTTGGTGTCGCCCATGCGGAAACCTTCACGCGAGCCGTTCAGCACGTGCGGCGATGCGCTCATGTTTTCCTGGCCGCCGGCGATGATGATGTCGGCATCGCCGCAACGGATGGACTGGCTTGCCAGATGCGTGGCTTTCAGACCGCTGCCGCATACCTTGTTGATCGTAAAAGCGGGCACCATATTTGGCAGGCCGGCACGGATCGACGCCTGGCGCGCGGCATTCTGGCCCACACCCGCTGTCAGCACCTGGCCCAGGATCACTTCATTGATCAGGTCGCCGCTGATGCCGGACTTGGCCAGCAAGGCCTTGATCACATGCGCGCCCAGGTCGGACGCGGCGACTTTTGCGAGCGAGCCGCCAAATTTACCTACCGCTGTACGGCCAGCGGCAACGATGACTACGTCTTGCATAGTGGTTCTCCTGGTTAGGTGCTCAGCCTGGCTGAGCCGGTGTTATTGGCTGACGATGCGTGCACTCCGGGATATCCATGTATCTGACTCCATGCCGGATCTTGCCTGCTATCATTTTAATAAGCTGTTCCATGATTATACTCGTGGCACGGACTGCTGCCTTCCAGCGCTAAAAACGCGGCACAAAAAAAATGGACCGCATCGCGGTCCATTCATTGTGTGCTGCTCAAGCTACTGCCTGCGCTACGGCATATGCCGCTGCGAAATTACTTCTTCGCGCGTGTCGTTGTTTTTTCAACAGTTTGCGTGAACTGCTGGGTGGCATTTGCCAGGTTTTCTTCCAGAGTCTGGATAGCCTGTTTGCTGGTTTTGCTCAGTTGCTCGTAGCCGGCGTTGATGTTGCCGATAACGCTTTTCAGTGCTGTGACAGCCTGTTCGGAACCGGCAGGTGCGTTTTTAGTCACTTCGTCAATCAGCGCAACAACCTTGCTGTTAGTTTCAGCAATGTGGGCTTCCACTGCTTTAGTGAATTCTGCCTGGGTTGCCGTAGTGATGCTTGCCAGATGACGGCCGTAGGCCAGTGCTTTTTCAGCGCTAGGCTTGGCTTGAGCTGCGGACAGTGCCAGGAATTCCTGTGGGTCTTTAGCGCCGATCAGTTGCTTGGCAGTTGCCGTGGATTCTTCGATAGTGGCTTTAGCAGCGCTAACGTTCAGTGCGAAGATCTGTTCCAGGCCTTCGAATGCTTTTTTGTTCAGGGCTGTCAGCGACGCAAACTGGTTTTCCAGGTTGGCTTTAGTGGCGGCGATAAATTGTTCTGGAGTCGTGTACATGGTATTTCCTTAAAGTTAAAAGAGATAAATAAGCAGCGACGTCCATCCGTGAATCATTTATGGTGCACCGCAACAAATCCTATTTTACTCCGATCGGAATCTGCGTCAAGCACTTTTTGTGCATTGCAGCATAAATGATCTTTTTTACATTCTTTGAGGAAATTTACCGGACTTTCGAAAAGATTTATGTCATTTTCTTTTCAAATTACTTGATTGGCAGCTTCCAATGTAAGTAAGGTCTGTTTGTTCATCAAGCCGCCTGCATAACCTGTCAGCGCACCGGAGCCGGCTATCACGCGATGGCAGGGCACGATAATGGATACCGGATTACGCCCGTTGGCCGCCCCCACCGCCCTCACCGCTGCCGGCTTGCCGATGCGGCGCGCCAGTTCGCCATAACTTGCCGTGACGCCAAACGGAATGTCTAGCAGCGCCTGCCACACCTGTTGCTGGAAAGCCGTGCCGGAAGACATATCCAGCGGCACATCAAACTGCTGGCGGCGGCCGCCAAAGTATTCATCCAACTGCGACTTCACTACCGACAAGATCGCATTGCCGTCATCCAGCACCCAGCCGTCGCTGCCCTTGAAATGCCGGTGATTTTCAAAATACACGCCGGCCAGGCCACGCTCTGTCGCCGCCAGCAGCAGCTTGCCCACCGGGCTTTCATAGTTGGTATAAAACATATTTTCCTCAATTCCTATTGTCTTACCGTTTTATTGACTATCCAGATTACTCGCCTTGCTGGACAGCGATTGCCATAGCAGCAGCGCCGCATACGAGCGCCATGGCGACCACGGATGCGCGCGCGCCAGCAATTGTTTCTCCGTCAGCCGCGTTTCCGGCGCCACGGCCGCCGCCTTCTGCAAGGCCAGGTCACCAGCCGGAAATGCATCGGCAAAACGCAAGGCGCGCAGAGCAATGTACTGCGCCGTCCATTCACCGACACCGGCAACGGTCTTCAGCCGCGCCACTGCATCTTCCAGTGAAATACCGGCCGGCATCTGCAAGCCGCCTTCCGCAGCAAACTGCGCGAGGTTACGGATCGTTGCCGCGCGGGTTTTGGTCAGCCCTATCTGCGCGATGTCTTCTGCGGCCGTCTGCGCCAGCAAGGTCGCCGCAGGGAAATGGTGTCCTACGCCGGCAAACGGTGTTTCTATCACCGCACCAAAGCGCTGCACCAGCCTGCCCGCAACGGTGGAGGCACCGGCAACACTAATCTGTTGTCCCAGAATCGCCCGTATTGCCAGTTCAAACGCATCAAACGCACCCGGCACGCGCAGCCCCGGCGTGCGCCGTATCTGCGCCGCCAGTAGTTCATCCGTCTGCAGATAAGACTCCATGACAGCAGGATTGGCGTCCAGATCAAACAGGCTGCGCACCTTGGCCAACAGCGGCATCAGCACCGGCGCCAGCTCGGGCGAGACCTGCAGGCTCAGTTGCATACGCTCCGGCACGTGCCGCACCTGCAGCCAGCCCTCGCGGTCGCCTACCGCAACGCTGCGTACGTAGGATCGGCCCGATTTGTCCGCCAGCACCGCCTCCAGCCCCGGCATGGCCCGCGCCGCCAAGTAATTCAGCGCCTCGTCCCACGCATATGGCGGCCGGTAAGCCAGCCGCAGCACGATACCCTCGCTATCGGCAACCGATGCCCGCCGTATCGACCCTGGCGCCATCTTGTAACGCTCTGCAAACAGGGCATTAAAGCGGCGCACACTGCCAAAACCCGCCGCATAGGCAACATCCGTCATCGGCAGTACCGTCTCCTGCAACAGCTTCTTCGCAAACAGCAGCCGCTGCGTCTGCGCCAGCTCCACCGGCGTCACGCCAAAATGCTGCAGCAATACCCGCCGCAACTGCCGCGAAGACAAACCTATGTCCTGCGCCAACCGCTCCACATTCCCATCATTCAAGGCTCCCGCCGCTATCCTCTGCCACACCGCATGCGCCAGATTCTGCTGCAACGCATAAGGCGCCAGCTCAGGCCGGCACCGCAAACAAGGCCGAAACCCCGCCGCCTCCGCCGCTGCCGCACTGGAATAATAAGTACAAGAAACAGCCCGCGCCGTCTTCACCGCACACACCGGCCGGCAATACACACCCGTCGTCTTCACGCCGATAAAAAACACTCCATCAAACCGGCTATCCCGCGCCACCAGCGCACGATAACAATGCTCCGGGTCCAGCAAGGAAACCGGAGAAGCAGAATCGGAAGGTTCAGAAAGTAAAGTAGCCATGACGACGTTATACCCTCCCCCAAACCCAGCGTCTAGCCGTTTTCGGACACTGCAATTGCGCGAACAACACGCACAGCAGCACGCTGGTTTTGCCGTTGCATCTGCTTTTGAATTCGCCGTTGAAGTTGCTTTTGACGTTGACCTTAATCCGCTTGGAGCCTCGCCGATTGTGCGGTACAGAAAATGGATCAGAAACAGGTGTGTTTGAGCCGAAGGCGAGTTTCGCCTGTTTCCCATTTTTTGTGCTGCACAATCGGGCACCCCGAAGGGGCGAGGCTTGCGGTCGCCTTCTTCTTGCTTACTTCTTCTTGGCGAAGCAAGAAGAAGTAAGTAGCCGCCGGGCTACCCCCGGCCAGCA
>JAYSKH010000070.1:0-6965 GCA_043726505.1 Undibacterium sp.
TTTTGCGCAGGCGCCCGCGGCGATTGCCATCACGCGCGGGCCGGAACATGTATTCGAGCAGGCCAACTCGCACTATCTCGCGTTGATCGGCGGTCGGGAGGTTATCGGCCTTCCGTTCCATGTCGCCCTTCCCGAGGTGGCCGGCAAGCCCGTGCACCGGCTACTGGATGACGTCTACCGTTCGGCAGAGCCTTATGTAGGACAGTCTGTGCCGGTGTTTTTACGCGAAAGCAGGCAACTGCAGCTGGAAGAGCGTTTCTTTAATTTTGTCTATCAGCCTCTGCTGAATGAAGAAGGGTACAGCGAGGGCATCGCCATCGTCGGCTTCGAGGTAACGGAACTGGTCAACGCGCAGCGCGCCGCAGAAACAGCCAACCGCACCAAGGACGAATTCCTCGCCATGCTTGGGCATGAGCTGCGCAATCCGCTGGCGCCCATCATCACGGCGATACAACTGATGCGCCTGCGCGGCATCACCGTGGCGGAAAAGGAAAGGGCCATCATCGAGCGCCAGGCCAAGCACCTGGTGGCACTGGTGGACGATCTGCTGGACGTATCCCGTGTCGCCCAGGGAAAGATCAGCCTGCGCAAGAGCAACGTCGAAGTGTCCGAAATCATTGCCCGCGCGGTCGAAACTGCCAGCCCGCTGCTGGAAGAGAAATTCCATGTGCTCGATATCCATGTTCCCGCGACCGGGCTGTGTATTAACGGCGATCCGGAGCGGCTGGCGCAGGTCGTCGCCAACCTGCTGACCAATTCCGCCAAATACACCGAGCAGAAGGGGCATATCCGCGTGGATGCAGTCTGGGAAGACGGTAGCGGGAGTGGCAGCGCAGAGGGGCAGGGCGATAGCGGCAACGTGCGCATTTCCGTCACTGATAACGGCATAGGCATCGCACAGGAAATGCTGCCGAACGTGTTCGACATGTTCGTACAGGAGCGCCAGGCGCTGAACCGCTCGCGCGGCGGCTTGGGGCTGGGCCTGGCCATCGCCAAAAGCATGGTAAAGCTGCACGAGGGCAGTATTACGGCGGAAAGCGGCGGCCTGGGGATGGGAAGCAGCTTCCACGTGTGTTTGCCGCTGAGCTCCTGCGGCACACAGGCGCAGACGCCGGCGGACAAGCCGCTGATGGAAGCGGAATTACCACATGATACAGGTAGTACGCTGTCCATCCTGATTGTTGATGATAATGAAGATGCCGCGCGCCTGCTGAACGAAACGCTGACCCTGCTACGCTACCGTACCGAGGTTGCGTATGACGGGCCTTCAGCGGTCAGGGTGGCGGAATCTTTCCACCCCGACGTGGCGCTGCTGGATATAGGCTTGCCTGGCATGGATGGCTATGAGCTGGCCAGCCGCCTGCGGGAACAGGCAAACGAACAGGGGAACGGGAAACTGCTGCGCCTGGTGGCAATCACCGGCTACGGCCAGGAAGGTGATCGCCAGCGCTCGCTGCAGGCCGGTTTTGACGAGCATATCGTCAAGCCGGTGGATCCTGCCAGGCTGGAAGGGCTACTGAAAAAAATAGCAGCAGCGATCTTGCAATAGCAGCTGTTCCCGTTAGACACGCATGGTCTGGGCAGCCTTATTCGCCGCCATTGATCGCAATCACGGCATCATCGGCAACGACGAATATTTTTTCATCATCCTGCTGCGTAATCGTGTATGCGCCGGTAAATGCGCCAAACGAAGGCAGGATGCCGCGGCTGCGGCCAATGACGAAGCAGGGTAGCCGCAGAGACTCGTAGCGGCTGGACAGCCGGTAGGCGGGATGGACATGCCCCGCCATCACATACGCATCGCTGGCGATGCTGGGGTGGTGGCAGAAGGCAAACCCGCGGACGGCGTAGGGCTCATCCACGACGTGCATGCGCAGGCCAGGCGGCGGATCACCTGCCTTCAGGTCGTGGTTGCCGCGCACCAGCGTCAGTTGCAGCTGCGGGTGGCGGTCGCGCCAGGCTTGCATCTCGCGCAGCGTGGCGCCGGCGATGCTTTTGGCATGCAGGAAATCACCCAGGAATAGCATGTGCTGCACGTCATGGTTTGCCATCAGCGCTTCCAGTGTCGCCAGATTCTGGCCAGTGGTGCCGCCAGGCACCGGCACGCCCCGTGCGCGGAAGGCGCCAGCCTTGCCGAAATGGATATCCGCGATGATCAGCATTTTTTCGACCGGCCAGTAGATTGCTTTTTGAGGCAACAGCAATAGTCGTTCCCCGGCGATGGTGAGTGGAAAGCTGCTCACGGTGTCGCCGCCTTTTCCAGGTCGCGCAGCATGCGGGCCACGCGGTCCGACAGTTTTTCTGTGCTGAGCTTTTCACGGAACAGTTCCACCATCAGTGGAAAGGAAAACGGCGTCGGCCTGGGTATATCCCTGAGCGCTATATGCCGGCCCTGAAGCTCCAGCAGCGTGTCGCGCAAGCGCGTCAGTTCCAGTTCCTGCTCCAGCACTTCGCGCTGCGCCTGCGTCAGTAGCAGGTTGCCGGCGTCATGCTTGCGGAATACTTCAAAGAACAGGCTGGACGAGGCCTGCAATTGGCGCGTCGATTTCGGCTGGCCGGGATAGCCCTGAAACACCAGCCCTGCGATGCGGGCAATTTCGCGGAAGCGGCGCTGCGACAATTCTGTCGCATTCAGGCTGGACAGCACATCTTCCAGCAACAGCTCTGTACTGAACAGCGCGATGTCTTTTCCATGTTCTGCATCGAACAGGGCCGGCCAGTCGACAGCTTCCGGCGCCAGCAGTTCAAAGCCATAATCATTGAAAGCGATGGAAAAGGTATTCGCCCGGTGCTTCGCGATACGATAGGCCAGTAGCGACGCCAGCCCCGCATGCACTGCGCGGCCGCCGAACGGGTACATGAACAGGTGGTAGCCTTCGCGGCTATGCATGGTCTCCACCAGCAGGATTTCCGCCGTGGGCAGCGCGGACCAGCGTTGTTGTATGTCCAGCAGGGGCTTCAGCGCCCTCATTTCGGGGCCGCTGTATTGCTGCAATGACGCCTGCCTCAGTTGTTCCAGTGCTGCGTGTGCGAGTTCGGACGACAGTGGCATCTTGCCACCTTGCCAGCGCGGTACCGCGCCTTTGCTGCCGGTCGCGCGCTTCACATAAGCCGTCATTTCATACACGCGGATGAACTCCAGCACGCGGCCGCCAAACAGGAAGTGATCGCCCTTGCTGAGCCGGGAAATGAAGGACTCTTCTATTTGTCCTATGCGGCCGCCGCTCAGGAATTTGACGTTGATCGACGCTTCCGACACGATGGTGCCTATGCTCATCCGGTGCCGGCGGCCAAGGGCGATGTCCGGCACGCGATAGATACCTTCTTCATCGGGCAGCACGCGGCGGTATTCGGGATACACCGTCAGGCTCTGGCCGCCGCGCGCGACAAAGTCCAGCGCCCACTGCCATTCCTGCAGCGTCAGGTGCCGGTAAGAATAAGCGGTTTTGACTTCTTCATATAATGCGTCAGACCGGAAGCCTCCACCCAGCGCCACCGTCACCAGATGCTGCACCAGCACGTCCAGCGGTTTCTCCGGTACCTGCCGCGCTTCTATCTGGCGTAGCGCAACCGCCTCTTTGGCGCCGGCGGCTTCCAGCAGTTCCAGTGTATGCGTCGGCACCAGTGTCACGCGCGATACGCGGCCCGGCGCATGGCCGCTGCGGCCCGCGCGTTGCAGCAGGCGGGCGACACCGCGCGCGCTGCCTATCTGTAATACCCGTTCCACTGGCAAAAAATCGACGCCCAGGTCCAGGCTGGATGTGCATACAACGGCTTTCAGCTGCCCCTGCTTCAGGCCTTGTTCCACCCATTCGCGCACATCCTTGTCCAGCGAGCCGTGGTGCAGCGCAATCAAGCCGGCCCAGTCGGGGCGGGCATCCAGCAGGTTCTGGTACCAGATCTCCGCTTGTGAGCGGGTATTGGTAAATACCAGCGTGCTGACATGTTTGTCTATCTCGGCAACCACGGCGGGCAGCATCTGTATGCCCAGATGGCCGGCCCACGGAAAGCGCGAAGGATGCTCTGGTATCAGCGTATCCACCTTGATCTGCTTGCGCATTTCACCCTGCACCAGCGTGCCACCCTTGTGGCCCAGCAAGGCATCCTGCGCTTGCTGCAGATTGCCCAGCGTCGCCGACAGGCCCCATACCAGCAGGTCCGGGTTCCATGCTCTCAGCCGTGCCAGCGCCAGCTGGGTTTGCACGCCGCGCTTGTTGCCCATCAGCTCATGCCATTCGTCGACAATGACCATATCCAGCGCCGCAAACTGGGCCTGCGCATCGGCCTTGCTCAGCATTAGTGACAGGCTTTCCGGTGTCGTGATCAACGCCGAGGGTAGGGCCTTGGCTTGCCGCGCGCGTTCTGCGGAACTGGTGTCGCCGGTGCGGGCGCTAATACTCCAGCCGGGCAACAGATCGGTGAGCGGTTCCTGCAATGCCCGCAGTGTGTCGGCGGCCAGTGCGCGCATGGGGGTAATCCACAGCACGCGCAGGCCAGCCCCTGGATTTTGGCGCTTTGAGGCTTTCCTGTTCATAGCCCTTAGCATAGCGGCAAACCAGACTGCATAGGTCTTGCCGGAACCTGTGCTCGCATGCAGCATGCCGGACTGGCCGGCTGCGGCCGCCTTCCACACCTGGCGCTGGAAGGCAAAGATTTTCCAGCCGCGCACGGCAAACCAGGTTTTTACCGCGTCAGCCGGCGAGTTCATGCGTGCCAGTCATATCACTCATATCCGTATCAGCCGCCAGCAAGGCTTTCAGGTTGTCCAGCGTATCGGCTTCTTCTATCGTTTTGTCTTCACGCCGCCGCAAGATGCGCGGGAAGCGCACGGCAATGCCCGCCTTGTGCCGCGTGGACAACGCAATGCCTTCAAAGCCGATTTCAAACACCATGCTCGGCGTGACGCTGCGCACGGGGCCGAACTTCTCTATGGTGGTCTTGCGTATGACCGCATCCACCTGCGCAATTTCCGCGTCGGTCAGGCCGGAATAGGCTTTGGCAAAAGGCACCAGCTTGCGTTCGTCGCCAGTGTTTTCATCGCCATCGCCGTCGGTATCTTTATCCCATACCGCAAACGTATAGTCGGTATACAGCGAAGCGCGGCGGCCGTGGCCGCTCTGTGCATAGATCAGCACTGCATCTATCGTGTACGGATCAATTTTCCATTTCCACCAGGTGCCGACGTTTTTGGTGCGGCCTATGCCGTACTGCGCGCCGGCCGCTTTCAGCATCATGCCTTCGACGCCGCGTGCGCGTGAACTGCGGCGAATATCCGCCAGTTCTTCCCAATTGGACGCTTGCACCAGCGGCGACAGCTTCAAGGCGGGTGACTCTGCTTCTTGTACCAGGTTTTCCAGCAGCGTTCGCCTTTCACTCTGCGGTAGATGGCGGATATCCACGCCTTCCAGTTCCAGCAGGTCATAGGCCACCAATACCGCAGGCAACTCGGCCAGCAGCTTTACCGACAGCGTCTTGCGGCCTATGCGCTTTTGCAGATCGGCAAATGGTGCAGGTTTGTTGTCGCGCCACACCAGGATTTCACCGTCCACAACCGTGCCTTCCGGTAGCCTGATGGCCGCAATCTCCGGGAAGCGCTCGGTGATCAGGTCTTCGCCGCGTGACCATAAATAACTCTGGTTGTCACGTGCGATCAGTTGTGCGCGTATGCCGTCGTACTTCCATTCAACCTGCCAATGCTGCATGTCACCCAGCGTCTGCGGTTCTGCCGGCAACTGGTGCGCAAGAAAAAAAGGGTAGGGCTGGCCGCCGCGTAATGCATGTTCGTGTTCCGAACGGGCGCTGATCAGCTGCAAGAATCCGGCGGCGGTTGGCGCGGTGCGGCCATCGGTCCAGCCCATCAGCCGTTGCGCGATCAGTTTGTTGTCCACTGCCGCGATATCACCAAGCGCGCGGGTGACCAGCAGCTTGGATACACCGACGCGGAAGCCGCCGCCGATCAGCTTGCCCAATAAAAAACGCTCGGGGCCCTGCAGTTCATCCCAGTAAGAGAACAAGGCTGTACGGATTGCCTCGGGCGCTGCGCCGCGTAGCGGGGCAATGCGTTCCAGCATCCATTCCGCCAGGCCGATGTCGCTGTGGCTGCCGGGCGGCGGCAGGATATGCGCAATGGTCTCCGCCAGGTCGCCGACGGCGTGGTAACACTCTTCAAACAGCCACTCTTCTATGCCCGCATATTCCATCGCATACTGGCGCAGCAGCTTGGTCGGCACCGCCTGGCGCGGTTTGCCGCCGGCCAGAAAATACACCGCCCACGCGGCGTTGTCGGGCGCGGCGCTGCTGAAATAGGTTTTCAACGCGTCCAGTTTGCGTAGCGTGGATGTGGTTTCATCCAGTTCGGCATATAGGCGGGCAAATTCACGCATGGCCTGCCGCGCTTTCGGGTGTATCGGCAGCTGCGCCGGTTGCTTCAGCTGCGTCCATTGCTGCTGGTGCCACCACGTCCTTTGCCGGCACCTCATCATCCTCGCTGCCGTATTCAGTATCAAAGCCGCCCGCCTGCAGGCCGGCCTGTTGCAGGTAGCGCACCATGACTGGTATCGATCCATGCGTGACGATGATGCGTTTTGCTTCGGTGGCGGCGATGGCCTGCATCAGGCCCGGCCAGTCTGCATGGTCGGACAATACAAAACCCCGGTCCACGCCGCGCCTGCGCCGCGCGCCGCGTAGCTGCATCCAGCCGCTGGCAAAGGCGTCGCTATAGTCGCCAAAGCGCTTGATCCATGGCGAATTACCGGCCGACGGTGGGGCGATCACCATGCAGCGTTTCAGCTCTGCTTTGTCCGTGATATCGCCGACCATCAAGGTTGGTGGTAGATCGATGCCGGCGTCGCGGTAGGCCTCGTTCAATTGTTGCACGGCGCCATGGCAGATGATGGGCCCTATGTCCGGGTCCAAGCCGTGCAGGATGCGCTGTGCCTTGCCAAACGAGTAGCAGTACAGCACGC
>JAYSKH010000071.1:0-29518 GCA_043726505.1 Undibacterium sp.
GGCGCGTTGCTGGCCGCCTTTGACCGTGCCAGCGCGGGAACCGGTGAGATGCTGCTGGTGGCGGGTTATTCAGGCATAGGTAAATCGGCAGTCGTCAACGAGGTGCACAAACCGATAGTCGCGCGGCGCGGCTGCTTTGTAGCGGGCAAGTTCGACCAGTACCGGCGCCATGTGCCGTACGCGTCGTTAATCCAGGCTTTCCAGGAATTGATCCGGCAACTACTGAGCGAGCCGGAAGAACAGGTGCAGCAATGGGCCGGCAAGCTGCGCGAAGCGCTGGCGGCCAATCTCGGCGTCATTATTGAACTGATACCTGATCTGGTGCTGATTACCGGTGCGGTCGAACCGGTGGCGGCATTGCCTCCGGTGGAATCGCAAAACCGGCTGAACCGCGTGTTCCAGCGCTTTGTCCAGGTGTTTTCATCCGCATCCCACCCGCTGGTGATTTTCCTCGATGACTTGCAGTGGGCCGATGCGCCTACGTTGAAGATGATGGAGCTCTTCATGCGCGAGCCGGAAGAACGCTACATGCTGTTTATCGGCGCTTACCGCGATAATGAGGTGGATGCCGCGCATCCGCTGATGGCGCTGTCCGAGACCCTGCATAAAGCCGGCGTACGGCTGACGACGCTGACGCTGTCGGCGCTCAGCGAACAGCATGTGGCGCAGCTGAACGCCGATACGCTGCGCGCCTCTGTCGATGAATGCGCGCCGCTGACACGGCTTTGCTATCAGAAAACGGGCGGTAATCCTTTTTTCGTCAACCAGTTCCTGCATGCGATCCACGAGGCGGGCCACCTGCGGTATCACTTCGGGCAGAACAGCTGGCGCTGGGACATGCAGCCGCTGGAGAATGCCGACTATACCGATAATGTCGTGGACCTGATGCTGGAAAAAATCCGGCGCTTGCCGCAACAGGCGCAGCGCATGCTGCAGCTCGCTGCATCCACCGGCAACCGCTTTACGCTGCAGACGCTGGCCGTCGTTGGCGAAACCTCTTTGTACGCGGCGCAGCAGACGCTGTGGCCCGCGCTGAAAGCGGGCCTCATCCATCCGCTGGACCACAGCTATAAATATCTGGATGAAGACGAACCGTCTTCGCAGTCGCACATAGGCTACCGGTTTTTGCATGACCGCGTGCAACAGGCTGCGTATGCCATTGCCGATGACCACGAGCGCCGGCACAGCCATCTGAAGATAGGCCGCCTGCTATACAGGAATACGCCGCCGGAGCTGCTTGACGAACAGTTATTTGTGATCACCGATCAGCTGAATGCGGGGCGTGACCTGATGCCAGGCGAGGATGAGCATCTGTTGCTGGCAGAGCTGAACCTGAGCTCTGGCATCAAGGCAAAAAGCTCGGCGGCTTTTCAGGCTGCACTGCGCCACATGCGCATAGGCGCAGCGTTGCTGCCGGAAGCGGCATGGCAGCAGCACGCTGCGCTATACCTGGATTTGCAACTTGGTCTTGCAGAAGCCGCTTACCTGTGCGGCGAATTTGACGTCGCCGAGGAAATCTATCCGGTAGTGATTGCGCGCTGCACAGCGCCCCTGGAAAAAATCCGCTGCATCACGATACAGGCGCACCAGTACCAGTTGCAGGGGCGATTGCTGGATGCGATTGGCGCGCTGCGTGGAGGACTGGCACTACTGGGGACCGATATTCCAGACGACGATGCGGCCCTGCTGATCAGCATAGAAAATATCGCGGCGGACGTTGAGCGGCTGTGTGCCGGCAAGAGCATGGAGGTACTGCTGGACGCAGGCGACATCAGCGATGCCAACTCCATTGCTGCCATGGGCATGATGCAGAGCATGTGGGTTGCCGCCTACTATGCGGGAAGGCAGCCTTTAAACCAGACCATGCTGTTATCGATGACGCGGCTGTCGCTATTGCATGGCAATAGCGATTTTACGTCGGCAGCCTATGTGGGCTACGCATCTTTCGTGGCGGTGCGGGAAGGGAACGACGAGTCCAATTACCGCTTCGGCGCCATGGCGCTTGAACTGGCCAACCGCCGCTCAGACCTGAAGACCCGCGCGCTGACCTGCCTGATGTTTGCAACACTGATCAACCATTGGTCCCGTCCGTTGAGCGTTTCCGACACCTTGTATGACGATGCGTTCGGCTACGCGCTGGACAGCGGCGACTTTGTCAATGTGGGAGTGGTCGCGGCTGTACGCGCGACCGACAGGCTGATTTTGGGACAGTATCTGCCGGACCTGCTGCAAGCGACTGAGCGTGACATCCTGCTGATGCGCGCGAATGGCCAGGCCACGCTGGCCGACTGCACCGTTGCCGGTGCGGTGCAGCCTATCAAGTCGCTGATGGGGATGACCGCATCGGCTGGCAGTTATGATGACGGTAGCTTCAGCGAGCAGCGTTTCATGTCCGACTACAGCGGCTCTCCTTTGTACCAGGCTTATTTTTTGCAGGGAAAAATCCGCAACGCCTATTTTTTTGACAGTGCCGACGCGGAAGCGCTGGCCGCCCAGCTGGGCGTGGTGGCGCAGATGCTGCGCGGCCAGGCAAAGGCGGCGGAGGCCAGCTTTTACGCGGCGATGATCTGGGTCAGGGCATTGCGGCGCGGGCCGCAGCGTGCGGATGCTGCCACCGTCTCTTCCAGTCTGCAGACTTTGCAGGGCATGCTGGCCTCCTGGTCTGCGCTGGGGCCGCATAATTTCTCTGCAAAACATTTGCTGCTGCAAGCTGAAACTGCGCGCTGGCAGCAGGATATGCCTTTGGCCATGCGCTGCTATCAGCAGGCGATTGATACCGCGCGCGATACCGGTTATGTGAACCTGCAGGCGCTGGCTTGCGAACTATGCGGCGAGTTCTGGCGGGAACAGGGGCAGCGCCGCGCGGCCGAGGTGTTCCTGCGCGACGCATTGTCGCTTTACCGCCAATGGGGCGCAGAGGGCAAGGCAGCGCAGCTGGCCGCATTGCATACAGATCTGCTGGAGCCTTCTGCGACGTCGCGCCATGCCGTGCCGGGCAGCCGCTCTGTGCGTCAGGGGCTGATTACAGGAAGCATTGCTACCACCAGCACCGCATCCGTCAACGCCGCGCTGGATCTGGCTTCCATTGTCAAGGCGTCGCTGGCACTGTCCAATGAGGTGGGTCTGCGCAAGGTGCTGCAGCGGCTGATTGCCATCGTGCAGGAGAATTCTGGCGCGCAGGTGGCGCGCCTGCTGTTGCTGAGCGGTGATGTGTGGCGTGTGGAGGCGGATATCGCCGGCGACAGCGTGGCGGTGCTGCAGTCACGCACGGTGTTGCTGGATGCCGGCAGCGATTCCCAATTTCCGTTATCGCTATTGCGGTATGCCGCACGTACCGGCGCAGAAGTCATAGAAGACCGTATTGCAAGTTCGCTGCGTTTTTCCGGCGACCCCTATGTGCTGGCGAATAAGCCGGGCTCGGTGATGTGCTTGCCTATCCGCCAGGCGGGGCTCGTCAGCGGCATACTGTACCTGGAAAATAACCTGGCGGAGGCGTCATTTACCGCCGAGCGCGTCGAGTTCCTGCGCATCCTGAGCGCGCAGGCGATGATTTCCATTTCGCATGCCCGGTTGTATGACAGCCTGGAACAGCGTGTTGCCGAACGTACCGCGCAACTGGAAGACGCCAACCGCAGGCTGGCTACGCTGTCTGCAACCGATGGGCTTACCGGGCTGGCCAACCGCCGCCATTTTGACGAGATACTTGGCAGCGAATGGGCAAGGGCCAGCCGCACGCGGCAGCCGCTGGCGATCATCATGATCGACGTTGACCACTTTAAAAAATACAACGACTACTACGGCCACCTGGCCGGCGACGAATGCCTGAAGACCGTCGCCCGTGTGCTGCAGGAAGGCTCGCGCCGCGCTAGCGATCTGGCGGCACGTTATGGCGGCGAAGAGTTTTCCATTGTTTTGCCCAATACCGATGCCGCAGTGGCCAACCGGGTGGCAGAGGCCATGCGGCGCGCCATTGAAGACATGAAGCTGCCGCATGAGCGCTCGCCGCTGGGGTTACTGACCATCAGCGTTGGCGTCGCCATCGAATCGCACTGGGGCGGCGGAGACCCGGAAAGCCTGGTACGCGCCGCCGATGACGCGCTGTACCGCGCGAAGCGCGATGGGCGTAACTGCGTGGTATTGACGCAGGGATGACGTCAATGCTGCCCGGACTGCCATGCAGATGTTCAAGCTTGTTTGCATCATGCAATAAAGCTGTCGGGAAATTTTACAATTGGTAACAACTTCCATGCGGTAACAAATCAGATGCTTTCTTTGGGTGATTTAAGTAATTGATTTAAAAGATAAATATTATTTTTTAAACTGCTGGTACGCAACTTGCTGAAGAGCATGGTGTACCGGGAGAAATATGCCAGCCGAACTGGCATTTCAATTATTAACGGCGTGTAAATGCCCATACCCATAAAAATCATGAAAAATTCAATCAAATATCTGTTTTCACTCTGTCTGGCGCTGGCTTCGCTGAGCGCGTCCGCCACGCTGATTCCTTCTTACGACAGTTTTGGCGCTTTGCCACAGGCAACCTTCGGCGGCACCGGCATTCCGAATAGTAATGTTGCGATATCGACGTTTAAATCTGCTTTTGGCGGCACAGTGACGCTTGGCCTGACTGCTACCGGGCGCTATGACAACCCGGCGCTGACTAATGATGGCCACGGTACTTTCTTCGCTACCGTTGGAGTTGACCAGCACGATGCTTCTTCAATATTCCAGCAGTTGGGACTTTGGAATCTTGATTTTTATGTAGGCGGCAATGCCTTGGCAGCGGCGTTGTATAGCTATCAGTTGCTGGTGGATATTGACCCGACCAGCGGCGAATCTTTTAAAGCAATTGATACTATACTTTTGGGCTCGCAAAATTCGCTTAATATGGGTGCTACAGCGACCGAGCTTCTGGCGGGTGGGGCCGTTTTCAATCCTATGGCTGCAGGCCAGTACAGTTTTAAATTACAGGCAGTCAATCGTATTAGTGGTGCTGTCGCTGATTCCACCTCCATCGTCGTGCGGGTAGTTCCTGAGCCTGCGTCGCTGGCGCTGTTCGGCATCGCACTGATAGGCCTGTTCGCAGTGGCGCGCCGCCGCAAGGCCTGATTCGGCATCAAGCGTATCACCAGAAGCAGCCCGGAATGAAAATTCCGGGCTGTTTTGCATTATGGACCTTCTTATTTTCATACTCTGACGTGGCTGGCCCGTGCCGCCGAAGCGTCGTTCGCATCCGGTACCGGCAGCACGCGGCAGCGCTGCCTGAAAAATATATTTGACTTCCTGTCATGTGTCAGATATTGTTGACACGTGAAATCAAAAAACTTAACACTAGACGGGGATCAGTTGCTGGCGGCGCTGGCGGCGCTCGCCAATCCGCACAGGCTGCGCATCATTGCGGCACTGGCGACGGGCGGCCGCAACTACGTGAGCCAGCTGGCACGCGAGATCGGCATCAGCCGCCCTTTACTGCACCTGCACCTGCAGAAGCTGGAAGGCGCAGGCCTCGTCATCAGCAAACTTGAGTTATCGCACGATGGCAAGGCGCTCAATTATTTTGAAGTCTCCCGCTTTGCCATTGAGCTGACCCCGGCTGCCATCGCCGAGGCGGCACAATCCCTGACCAGCAACCCAGAACCGTAGAGGCTCGTATGTCTGAAAATATCTTTTTTGCAGCGTTCTTTTTCCCGGCAGCCGCGCTGGTGATTGTCTTTTTCATGAAGTATGTATCGGCCGTGCTGCAGGCCCGGGTACGCCTGGGCCAGGATGAGGCCTATCGTGAAATCGCGGCCAAGGCCGCAGCTGCCCAGGCCGAGACGGCAGCTGCGGTTGCCTCCCTGGGGCTGACGCTGGCCGATATCCAGTCCCGGTTGAGCGGGCTGGAGAAAATTCTGAAGGAAGTGGAGTAGACGCATATCCACCAGGAAGTTCTAAATCCGCAGCAGGTTAGAAAACCCACACAGGAGCATAGCGCCATGAATGAAGTTTCTCTGTTTCGTCTGTATCTGTTGCGGGCCATGTACCTGCTTGTTGTTATTGGACTGGGCATCGTCGTCCTGCCGGGCGTGATCCACCACGACAAGCCGTGGACGCCTGCAGGCGGCGTAGTGCAATGCATGCTGGCTGCTTTCTGGTTGCTGTCGATTATCGGCCTGCGCTATCCATTGCAGATGCTGCCTGTGCTGTTATGGGAGCTGCTGTGGAAGACGACCTGGCTGATCGTCGTTGCCTTGCCGCTATGGTCGGCAGGCCAGGTGGGTGACCCTGCCTTTGCCATGGTGTCGGACATTTTGTGGGTCGTCATCGTGCCGTTTGTCATTCCGTGGCGTTATGTATTTTCACACTACCTGCAACAGCGCGGCGACCGCTGGTTGAACCATGCATCTGGCGCCACGCCCACCTTGTCGGCAAACTTTACACAGGTCCGCTAAACAGTTACAGGGCTAAGCGCGAGTCTTCACGCAGCCTCAGATCAATCTGGTACTTCATTACGAGCGAGCAGACAGCTGTCACGGTTGTTTGCGATGCTCGACTACATTCAATTGAAAGGCATCACCATGAAAACTATTATTGCCACACTATTGGTTGCAGCAGGTTTCGCTTGCAGCGTTTGCGCCGCACAAGACAGGCTGGCGTCAGCAGCGCCGATGTCCGAGCGGGAACGCGTTGACTATCTGCTCAAGCAAAACCAGATGCTGATGGAAGAAAATACGCGGCTAAGAAATCTGAGCGACAGGCCGAAGACGAAAGAAGAGGCGTTCGCCGTTTGCATGCAGGCGGTCCGAGGTGAAAAGAGTGCGATGGCCGTTGAATCGGTAGGCGGACGCTGCGATCAATTGCTAAAGCGATAGTCGAGACCCGAATGATGCAGCTGCAGCATTCAACCTGCGGTACCGAATACTTTTAATGATGAAATGAGTTCTTCCATGCTCGTATGGTCTGATGTGGTTCACCTGGATAGTTCCCGAAAATTGCGAGATGACACTGCCTTTTACTCGGTGGCTGCAGTTTTCGCTCAACGTGCGCTACACGCCAAAAGCGGGTGGGCGCAATGAAAAAGCTGCTGCGTTTTCTTGGATACAGCCTGTTGACGTTGCTTGGCTTCGTTGCGCTGTGCGGTGCGCTGTTTGCGTATTTCATTTACTCACCCGACCCGGAGCTGCCGCAGTTGTCAGGCACGCTGAGCAAGGGTGTGATGGAAGTGGGCGGACTCAAGCGTACTTATATCAGTTACGTGCCGAAGGGTTTGCCGAAAGGTGCGCCGCTGGTGCTGGTCATGCACGGCTCGGGCGAAGGCGCCGCGGAAATCCGCATAGGCACCGGCTACGGGTTTGAGCGCTTGGCTGACCAGCACGGTTTTGCCGTTGTTTATCCTGACTCTTACAGCTTCGACTGGAATGATTGCAGCAAGACCGGTGATTTCACTGTAAAGGGCCGCGAGGTCGATGATGTCGGCTTTTTGACAGCGCTGGTGGACAAGCTGGTGACCGACATTGGTGTTGGCGAGCATCGTGTATTTGCGACGGGCGTTTCTGCCGGCGGTTTCATGTCGCTGCGGCTGGCGCTGGAAGCGCCTTCGCGTTTTCGTGCGGTGGCCGCCGTGTCGGCCAATGTGCCGGCGCCGGAGAACTTCAAGTGGACACCCGCAGCACCGGGCACATCGGTCATGATCATGGATGGCACCAAGGATCCGCTGGTGCCGTTTGATGGCGGCGAAGTCAATCTGCTTGGCATGTTTTACAAAGGCGGCAACGTACGTTCGGCACATGAATCTGCGCAATATTTTGCCAGCTTCAATCAGCTTGCGGGCGCGCCCGCAGTGACAAAGAACACAGTGTCCAACGGCACAGGCATTGAACAGCTGGATTGGCGCGGCAGCTCTACAACGGAAGTCGAGCTCGTTGCCGTTCACGGCGGCGGACATGGCATGCCGCAACCCTACTGGCGTCGTCCGCGCTTGCTGGGCCCATCACCGATGGCGCCGGACGGCCCTGTCATGATCTGGGATTTTTTCGCGCGGCAACAGCCCTGAACGGGCGCACCCATTTTCCTGCCGTTTGGATCTTGGTATTGAGGGAAAGGCTGTTTTGTCAGTAGTGAAAAAATCAGCTTATTGAACAGAAATGCCTCAGGCGTACGGCGTGCCTGCCATTGCGGCTTGCACGCCCGTGCTGCCCTTGTCGATCATCGCGAGGAAGACCTCTTGCGCTTCTTCCGCTTCTTGCGTTTGTCTAAAGTTCTGGTGCGCCTGAATGAAGGCCGCGGCCCATGTTGCCAGCAGCAGGCTGGCTGCCAGATGCGCGTCTGTATCGCCGGGCTCCCGCCCTACGGACTGGGATAATGCCGCCGCAATGACTTGCGCGATTTCATCCCGTATCGCCCTGGCCCTGGCCTTCAGGGTTTCGCTGCCTTCGACTGTCTCGACAAAATTCTGGCTCCCCGCTGAAAAATTCACGTAAGGCGCGCGTTCGTCGATAAGCCGGTGCGCCAGCAGGCGCAAAGCTTCCACCGGGGAGGTGCGGGGATCGCGCTGCCGCAAGGCGTCGAGCAGGGCTTCTCTGCCTTCCTCATCACGGTCAAAGAACATGTCTTCCTTGCGGGCGAAGTGGTTGAACACCGTCATCCGCCCCACATCCGCCGCCGCTGCAATTTCATCCACCGTCACATTATCGAAGCCTTTTTCCAGGAACAGGCGGTCGGCAACTTGCGAGATCGCTCGCCTTGTTGCAAGGCGTTTTCGGGATCGGAGGTTGGTTGGGATTGACATGTGCCAAATGATAGCATATTTTATATATACTCAGTATATATTGGTACTTGGTATATTTTTTGTGGATCTAGCCACATCGATAAGCTCGCGCACGCCGCATCAACACCATTGTTTGCTATTCGGCGCTTCTTTTAGATACTTGTTATGAATAAACCCCTTGTTGTTATTTTTGCTGCAATCGGCCTTGACGCCGTCGGCATCAGCCTCATCTTTCCCATCCTGCCGCGCCTACTTGAAGACGTGACGCACACGCAGAATATCGCGCCCTATATCGGCATCATGACGGCGCTGTATGGTGTCATGCAGTTCATCTTCGCGCCTATACTCGGCGCTTTGAGCGACAATCTCGGCAGGCGTCCGGTGCTGCTTATTTCGCTGGCGGGTGCAGCCATCAACTACGTCATCATGGCATTTGCGCCGCAATTGTGGATGCTGATGATAGGCCGCGCCATCGCCGGGTTGACGAGCGCCAATATGTCCGTGGCGGCTGCCTATATCACCGATATCTCGCCCGAAGACAAACGGGCGCGCCGCTTTGGCTTGTTCAATGCGATGTTTGGCGCGGGCTTCATCATCGGCCCGGTGCTCGGCGGATTACTGGGCGATTACTGGCTGCGGCTACCCTTTATTGCTGCTGCCGTGCTAAACGGTGCCAACCTGCTGCTGGCCTTGTTTGTGCTGCCGGAATCACGCACACCGGCGCACCAGAAGATCAAGCTGGCTACGCTCAACCCGCTGCAGCCGCTGCGCTGGGTGTTGTCGATGAAAGGGCTGCTGCCTGTTGTGCTGGTATTTTTTATCCTCAGCGCCACCGGCGAGGCCTATGGCACCTGCTGGGCGCTATGGGGCTTTGATGCCTTTCACTGGAATGGCTTGTGGATAGGCCTTTCGCTGGGCATGTTCGGCATCTGCCAGACACTGGTGCAGGCATTGCTGCCCGGTCCTGCGGCCAGGCTATTGGGCGAACGCAAGGCAGTTTTAGTCGGCATCGCCTGCTCTTGCATCGCTCTTGCCGCGATGGCCTTTGCCCAGCAAGGCTGGATCATTTTCGCCATCATGCCGATCTTCGCGCTCGGCGGCATCGGCACGCCAGCGCTGCAGGCTCTTGCTACCCGGCAGGTGGATGAAAACCGCCAGGGTCAGTTCCAGGGCGTGCTGGCATCGGCGGTAAGCCTTGCATCGATCATCGGGCCACTAGCTTTTTCTACTTTTTATTTTGTCGTGCAGAAGCAATGGCCTGGGGCTATCTGGTTGTCGGTGGACGTTATTTATCTGATTGCGGTGCCGTTGATTTTTATTGGTACGCGTAGTGCGCATATAGCGCGACCTGCGCATACGTAGAACGAAGGCGGCCCAGTTTTCCTGTGAGCAGGAAGGGACGGCTTTAAAAGACAAATGTTGTCAAATAAGTTATCATCAACATCGCGCGCTGCATGTTTTTCCACACGCGATAACCGGCGATAACCGGCGTCATTCGATGCACGCTATCGTAGCTATCGCCAGTGGAGTTGTTAGTCGGCGTGCGTTATCTGGAGTACGCGGCGCTGGCCGCTTACGACCCTTCCCCGGTGTTATCAGCAGAGGTCTTTTGTGATAAATGCAGAAATTCAGGCCCGGATACTTGAGCTCTACCCGCTCCTGAAAGAACTGGACGAGCCCGAGCTGGACAAGCTGTTTGCCAATGCCACCTACATGAAGGTTCCCGAGGGGGCGTTGATGTTCGATGAGAATCAGCCCTGCATGGGATTTCCCTTGCTGATTTCCGGTAGCGCGAGGGTGATCAAATCTTCCGCGAGCGGGCGCGATCTGCACCTGTATCAGGTACTCCCTGGTGAGACATGCATACTCACCAGCAGCTGCCTGCTCGCCAATGAGCCCTACCGGGCACGCGGCGTGGTGCAGGATGAGCTTGAGCTGGTTGTGCTGCCGCCTGGCAGCTTCAAACAGCTGTTCTCGCAACTTGAACAGTTTCGCAATCAGGTGTTCAACCGGTTTTCTGAACGTCTGACTGAGTTAATGAATCTGGTGACGGCCGTCGCCTTCCAGAAGCTGGATCAGCGGCTGGCGGCATTCCTGCTATCCAAATCCAACCCAGTGTCGATGACACACCAGAGCATCGCCGATGAGTTGGGCAGCTTCAGGGAGCTTGTCAGTAGGCTGCTGAAAGATTTTGAACACAAGGGCTGGGTGCGGCTGGAGCGCGGCCTGATTCATGTGCTGGATGCAGGTGCTGTAAAGAAATTTGTCAGTCTCTGAAATCTTGGTGATTTTTATCACCGAGATTTTTGGTGTCATTGTTGAATACTTGTCGCCAGGCTTGAATCAGGCCTTTCATTCAATAAAACACATCAGAGGAAATGACATGTCACTTCGCATTAATGATATCGCCCCCAACTTCACTGCCCGCACTACTAAGGGAGTGATTGATTTCCATACCTGGATAGGCGACCAGTGGGCCATCCTGTTCTCACACCCTAAAGATTTCACGCCGGTCTGCACTACTGAGCTGGGCTATATGGCCAGGATTGAACCGGAGTTTACCAAGCGCAATGCGAAATTGATTGGCCTCTCCGTCGATGCGGTAGAGAACCACGACAAGTGGGCCGCCGACATTGAAGAGACGCAGGGCGCCGCCGTTAAATATCCGATGATAGGCGATACTGATCTGGCGGTTGCCAAGCTCTACAATATGCTGCCGGCTGAAGAAGAAGGGACTTCCGAGGGCCGTACTGCTGCTACCAACGCCACGGTGCGCTCGGTCTTTATCATCAGCCCCGACAAGCGTATCAAGCTGATGATGACTTACCCGATGACCACCGGCCGCAACTTTGACGAAATCCTGCGCGTGCTCGACTCCATGCAACTGACCGCAAAATACAAAGTCGCCACACCGGTGAACTGGAAGCAGGGCGATGATGTCATCATTACGCCCGCAGTCAGCAATGAAGAAGCCGCGCAGTCCTTCCCCGGTTTCAAGACCATCAAGCCCTATCTGCGTACCACTAGGCAGCCAGGCTGATAGCGGCGAGGCGCTGCTGATCGATCCGGTTTATGAGCAAGCGCCGTGTCAGGCAAGTGGAATTGCGTAACGCATCTCGGATTGTTCGGAGAGCGGATCAAAGCTGCCGTCGTAGATTTCCAGATCGGGGCCGCCGTTATGGCGGTATTCGGACTGGCATAGCCAGTTGGAGTAGATAAAATCCACCGTATGGTCGACCAGCTTGCCTAGGCCGCGATGCAAAAACGTTGCATACATCGCAGCCGGGATTTCAATCCTGTGCATGCCGGCTGGCAGCGAGTCTATTTGTCGCACTTCGATGGCGGCGTAATACGCCAGTTCGTCCGAATCTCCGGCCACTGGCAATACCACGCCATAACAGTACCCGCGCACGGTGTGCCCCACCTCTGCCAGCCGGGTTGTGAAGCGTTCCCACAATGGGGGAAGCTGTTCACCCAAATTGTTTTTGTCAGAGTCGCTGCCGTAAAAGCGCGTGTGCATGCCAACGAGCAGCATCGCCGGCCGTGCAGCAAGCTCTGGACTATGCGTAATGTTGTGATGGACATGGCGCAGATAGTCTTCATCCATTTTCAGCTTGCGCACGATAAGATTGCGCCGCCCGCGCTGGCGGAATTCATTGGGCGTCAGTGCATAGTGTTCTTTGAATGCCCGCGTGAATGCTTCCTGGCTATGGTAGCCGGCCAGGATGGCGATATCGAGAATGCCCAGGCGCGTTTCCAGTAATTTGTCCAGCGCATTGGCGAGACGGCGCGCGCGGATATAGTTCTTCAGCGTTTCCTTGGTCAAGGCCTTGAAAATGCGCTGATAGTGCCACTGGCTCAAGCCTGCTTCCCGCGCCACTGTCGCCAGCGCAATGTCTTCCTCCAGATATGTCTCGATGAAGTCGATGCCTTGCTGGATTTGATTCAAGTAGTTCACTGGCACTCCATGGCAGCGCGGGAAGTTTATTCTCAGATATCGAAGAAGCCGGTGATTGTGACGAGCCGGCCCGCGTCATTGTAGTGGCCTACGCTGACGCCGTCACCAATGACTTTGCCTTGCGCATCCACCATGTCCCACTGCGCAACGCTTTGCCCGTGATGGAAGCGGAAGCGGCGCGTGACAAAATGGGCGCCGGGCATCTGCTGATGGAAATTTCGCATATAGGCAATCAGCTCATCTGCGCCGCTGACCTTGGCCAGCGGGTCCTGGTAAGTGCAGTCCCGCGCGAGAGTAGCCGCTATCAGTGCGCGCTTTTCATCGGCGCTTTCTGTCTTCCAGGCGGAAGTATAGGTTTCCCAAATTTGATGATGGTCGGTCTGCATGGCGCACTCTCGGTTGGTTGGTAGAGCAGGCATGATGCGTGAAGGCGGCACATCAGTTTTGATATTTTGTGCTGTCGCCGCGATGCATCCTTGTGCAAGCAGGTCTTGGAAGTGAGGAAGCAAAATTTGCGGAAGGACGTGTCGGAAAAGCTTACAGATCTGCTGGATTGCGCGTGAGAAATTTTCCTAAGTGCATGTTTTATAGTGTTTATTGTAACTTGGGCATATTTCATGCTTTAGTTGATGAACTAACATTCCACTGGTTTAAAAAATGAAAATAATTAAAACTCTTTTTTCTGCAGCCGCCCTGCTTGCAGCTTTTGCGGTAGGCGGCCAAGCGCAGGCCACGCCGTTGGCTTACAACTTCACATACACCTTTGTTGATCGTGATGTGCCGAGCTCGGCTCATGTGATTACGGGATCATTTAATGGAAACGCCAGCGGCAATCTGATCACCGCCATATCGAATGTGGCGGCCTTCGTTGATGGTATTGCTCTGAGCTCGCCACTTTTTGCGGACAGCTTTAATGCCAAAACCCAGGGAGTGAGCACCACAGATGCCGTGGTGTCTTTCGACGGCCTTGCCAGCAATTTTATTTTTACGACGAATGCCAACGATCTGTCGCTGGCCTTCTACTTTTACGTCATTCCTTGGGCTAATCCGTCCGAGACGATTGGCAGCCCGACCATCGGTACCCAGGTGGTGGCGCCATATGTGGGTGTGATCGATGCCTACAACGGTCAATACCAAGCCGCCAACTGGTCCGTAACGGCTGCTGAAGTACCTGAGCCCGCCAGCATCGCGCTGATCGGCATCGCTCTGCTGGGCATGGGTGTTACCACGCGCAAGCGCAGTTACAAAGCTTGATCTAGTCGTGCAGGAGGGCAGGCGGGGATGCCCGCTTGCGGCCTGCCGCAAGCTCTACCGTCAGGTACTCTTCCGGGGTCGTTCTGGTCCTGGTCTCCACTTTGGCTAGTGCGGTAATATTTTCCGGGTGTGCAGCGTCGTTTGACGATTCCACCGGCTTATGTGTTGCGAACGCGCTGTCCGGCTGTAGACAGTAGTAGCCCACGTGCAAAAAATAGAGCGGGCATAAAATCGAGTCTTAGAAACGACAATGCCCACTCTCGTGAGCGGGCATTGTGTGAACAACGTTCTTGGTGGTCCGGGCCGAATCGAAGCACCGACCAAGGATTTTCAAAACAAGGCTCTAGCACAGGCGCCAGTAAGAAATTGGCACTATGCGCTTCGATGCCAAAGGCGACATTCGCGGCGGCGCGCTGAGCGTTTCCACCTGCCACACCGGCAAGAAAGTCAAGTTGACGGTGCTGCGGCAGGGCGGCGGTCAGTAGTCCCAGATCACCGGCACCCAACGGAAGGCGTCGCCGTCGATGGCCACCCGACTGACGGACGGGAACGGCAAGTGGGCGGCTACCAGCAGCCCGCCGTTCTCTGCCAGTTCCTGGAACAGGCGGACGCGTACGCGAGCCGACTCCTCAGGGTCGTGTTCGAAGCCGTTTTGCCATTCCGGATGCTCGAATCCGACCGGGAACATGGCGTCGCCGGCAAACATCAGTCGTTCCCCATCGGATTCCAGGTCGACCACGCTGTGGCCCGGTGTGTGGCCGCCGGTGAGACGGACGACCACTCCCGGCGCGACTTCGTACTTGTCGTCGAACATCCGAATCCGGTCGCGGTATGCGTTATAGAAGCTGGCGGCGGTCGAGCGCAGTACGTCTGGCACCGGCTTCGGCATGGCCGTGTGGGAAAAATCGGGCGACATCCAGAACTTGACCTCGGCGGCGGCCACGTGAATGCGCACGTCCGGACGCAGCCGGTTTTTGACATCGTCCACGAGCAGCCCGCCAACGTGGTCCATGTGCATGTGGGTAATGATCACGTCGGTCACGGACTCCAGGTGGATGCCGGCGGCCTCCAGGCGCTGGGGGAACTGCCCGGCGCGCGGGAAGCCCGAGAACTGCCCTCCCAGCCCCGCGTCGATGAGGATGGTCTGGTCGCCGCTACGCACCACCATGACGTTCAACGGCCAGTCGAACGTCTCCTGCGGCAGGAAATTATCGTCCAGCCAGATCGCCAGGTCGGCTTGGGCGACATTGGTGGCCATCGTTGAGGTGGGCAACGGCAGCACCCCGTCGCTGATCACCAGTGCGTCCAGTTTGCCGAGCCGTAGCGCGTAACGCGACGGCACCATCTCCTGTGGCGCGTTGAGCACACCCATGTCGGTATGCGTATCACGTTTGATCGGACTCTTTTTTGTTTCCGCTTGAATGTTGCTGACCATTTGATTCATTTCATCTCCTGTTGAATGTTGCGGGTGGTTTGATGCGTGTTGAAAACTCTGACGCCCGACTTCCGGTGCGGTGCTTGCCGCATAGCGAGCGCCGCCTATGCGGGGGAATGGTTCAGAGATCGGTGACCCGCTCCGGATCTGCCGACGCGAGCGCGGCGGCGCGCTCGGCCTTTGGCGGATAGATCCAGACGGTATTGATCTCCCGCTTCGTCCTCTTGGCGACCTCGCCGACCATCTCCACCTTGCGCTCCCAGCCGCGCGTGAATAGCGCGCCGGCTTCGCCGAGGTCCAGACAGGTGACGTAGGCCTTCTGGTGGTAGGGCTTGGTCGGTACGCCGAGCAGCTCGGCCGCCGCGTTGTTACCGGCAAACGCGCCCATTCGGGTCGCGTGCTGACAGGACATCAATGCGTAGTTGCCATCGTCGTCGCAGGCGGCGCGGGCGGCATCGCCGGTGGCGAAGACGCCTTGAACACCCGGCACGTGCAGGTCGCGATCGACCAGCAGCCGGCCGGAATTGTCGCGCTCGGAGGAGATTTGTTCGGTCAGCGGGGCGGCGCGGATGCCCGCCGCCCAAATGACGGTCTCGGTCGCGATGTGTTCGCCGCTGGACAAGGTAATGCCGCCTTTATCGAGTGAGGAGACGCCGACGCCGAGGCGGGTTTCCACGCCGAGCTTGCGCAGCGCATCGTCGATGACGGTGCGGGAATCCAGGCCCATGTCGGGCGCGATCACGTTGTTGCGGTCGACGATGATGACGCGGGTCTTGGCATCGTTGCCGAGAATCCCGCGTAGCCGCGCCGGGATTTCTGTCGTCGCCTCGATGCCGGTGAAACCGCCGCCGACCACGACGACCGTGTTGCGCCCGTTCGTGGGAGGACGCTTGACCAGGCTTTGCAGGTGCTTGTCTAGGGCGACCGCGTCGTCGAGCGAATCGACGCTGAAGCTGTGTTCAACGAGGCCGGGTATGTTCGGGCGAAACAGCCGGCTACCCGAGGCCACGACCAGGCGGTCGTAGGAGAGCGACTTGCGCCCCCCATCCGCAGTCGCGATGCCTACCGTGCGGGAGGTGGCATCCACCGTCTCGGCGCTGCCTTGCACGTACACGACGTCGATGGCATGGAACACCTCCAGCAGCGATGCGGTGAGGGTTTCTGGATTCGGTTCGTAGAGCCGGGGGCGAACCACCAGCGTAGGTTCTGGAGACACCAGCGCGATTTCCAGCTCCTCCGGTGAAGCGCCCCGGATGTCGCGCAGACGGGCTGCGGAAAGCGCGGCGTACATGCCGGCGAAGCCGGCTCCTATGATGACGAGTCGCATGTGACTTACTCCTTTGGTGATGGGCACAGCCATAATGTAGCTAGCCGCGCACGCGAATGCCCCAGAGCGATTGACCTGGTTGCAGCGCGATTGCTGCTAACGCACGCGCCGTCGCCAATCGCTCGGCGTTTCGCCGGTGAGCTTGCGGAATCCGGCGGCGAAGGCGGTTTGGGAGGCATAGCCAAGCGCCGCCGCGACCGACATGACGGATGCGTCGGTGTCACGCAGCATGTTCATGGCTTGCTCGAGCCGGTGCTGGCGCAGCCAGGCATGAGGCGCAAGCCCGGTGCTTTCCTTGAAGGCGCGACAGAAGTGAAACCGCGACAGACCGGCCTCTGATGCGAGTGCCGCAAGCGAAACGTCGGCGTCGCTGTCCGAGCGCAGGCGTTCGATCGCGCGAAGCAGGGCCTTCGGCGCCAGCCCGCCCCTGATCGGCTGAACCGTTGTCGTTGACCCGGTGTGCGCGGCCAGCAGACGCGTAGCCAGCAGGCCCATCAGTTGCTGCCTGAACAGCGTATCAAGTGCCTTATTGCCCTCCAGGAAATCCGCCGCGCTCAAGAGCAAGCGGGATGTGATGGGATCGGGCTGCGCCGTGCGCTCCAGCAGTTCGATCGGAGCGGCGATCTCGGCTTCATCAGCGATGCGCGCGAGCGATGCATGAGGAAGATAGAGCTGAACGACGTCGACAGGTTTCGGAATGTCCCATCGCGAGCTTGAGCCTTCCGGAATAATGATCACCACCCCGGGACGAAACGTTCCAATCGCAGCCGATCTTCCTGACCGCCGCTGCATGCGCTGCACTATGCCGTTGTAAGCCATGATGACGTGGTGAGTCATGGGCTCGACGACGTCGTGCAACGGATCATGTTTCCAGTGGGCGATGCCGGCGCCGGAGTGGTCCAACGTCATGCGGAATGGCGTAGTCCCGAGCACCCGTGCCATCACCTCATCGGCGGGGCGTGCATCGGCAATTGGCAAGTCGCTCTTGCGCGCTTCGCTCGCGGCCGGCGGATCCTCGGGATTGCGTGAGATCGGTGACGTTGTCATGCTGCGGGCCTTCAGTGTATTGGGGGGCGCCCTGTGCGTCCCCCATGCCCTGTAAGACGGCGGTCCCGACCGGTTTGTGACAGGTAGCCGGGCTATCTGATTCAGCAAAAAAAAGTCAACCGGTGAAGTTTTGCGTTCTGTATGGTATTTCCTTACTTGTACGCGCTCCAGCTTTCTGCGCCTCTCAAGACCGAGGCGGCGAAGTCACGCAAGCGGCGGCGCAAGCTGAAACAGATCCATGAGGAATTGAAGGAATTGGGATTCGAGGGGTCTTACGACAGGGCGCGGCGTTCGCGAGGACTTTGGAGGGAGAGGGGCAAACTGAGAGGGGTAATGCGGCCGCAAAAGAACAATCGGAGACACTGAGGTAGCGGGAGGGCCGGAAATAGGCCAGACAAGGACTTTCAGTTACGGAAACAAAAACGCCAACCTGCACGGGTTGGCGTTTTGCTTTACTGCTATTCTTGGTGGCCCGGGGCGGAATCGAACCACCGACACAAGGATTTTCAATCCTCTGCTCTACCGACTGAGCTACCAGGCCAAGACGAAGAAGTATAGCGATCCGAAGCCGGTTATGCAAGTTTTTTCTTAAAAATTTCGTGCGCCTGTCTTATTACTCTGTGAAAGCGGTAATTTTTGTCGGATTTTGATCCTGAACGGGAGCATGCTCGTCTGCCGGCCTGCTGTCTCCGTAGCGGGTGCTGCCGTATAATGAGGGCATGAATTTATCTGCATTCTCCTCTTCCCACATCCCCTTCCTTTTGAGCTCCTATGTCTAAGCACACTCAGCACAGTGATATCTGCATTGTCGGTAATGGCGCGGTTGGCAAGGCGGCGGCGCTGGGGTTTTCGCAGGCGGGTTTGCGGGTCAGCTTGCTGAGCCCAACTGCCAATATCTCTGCCGCGCTTGTCGCGCGGTCTGACGACTGGGATGTGCGCGTCTATGCGCTGAACCATGTGGCGCAGCGGCTGCTATCTGGCCTTAAGGTGTGGGGCGCGCTGGATGCGGAGCGCGTGGCGCCTGTGGAAGCGATGCAGGTGTACGGGGATGCATCGGGTGCTGCCGGCAAGCTGAACTTTGATGCGTATGGCGCGCACGCTGAATCGTTGGCCTGGATAGTGGAAGACCGTAACCTGAACCAGGCGCTGGATAGTGCACTGAGGTTTGCGCAGAATGTCAGTATTGTGGCCGGCCGCGCGACTGAGCTGGTAGTGGATGCAGAAAAAGCGACGGTGCAACTGGAAAACGGCGATAGCCTCAGCGCTGCATTGCTGGTTGGCGCAGACGGTGCGCAGTCCTGGGTGCGCGGGCAGTGCGACATAGGCCTGGATTACCGGCCTTACGGGCAGCAGGGTGTGGTGTGCAATTTCACCTGCGAGAAACCGCATCACGGTCTGGCCTACCAGTGGTTTGATGAGGCGCACGGCATTATTGCGTTGCTGCCTTTGGCGGGGCAGCGCGTGTCGCTCGTGTGGTCGGCGCCGGATGCGCTGGCGCAAGAGTTGTTGCGCGAGCCGGCGGCGTCGCTGGCGGCGCGTCTGGCTGGGTACTGCGCGCAGCAGCTGGGTGTACTGACGCCTTTGCAGCCGGAGCTGGTGCGGGCCTTTCCGCTAAACCTGATGCGCCCACATGCGATGACGGCGCCGCGTGTGGCGCTGATAGGCGATGCGGCGCATGTTGTGCATCCTTTGGCTGGCCATGGCATGAACCTGGGTTTTGCCGATGTGCGCTCGCTGCTGGACACTGTCGCGCAGCGCGAGGAGCACAGGGATTGCGGCGACGCGCGGGTGCTGGGCCGTTATGCACGCGCGCGCAAGGAAGAGGTAGCGCTGATGCAGCTGACCACGGATGGCCTGGCGCGTTTGTTTGGCACTGATCTGGAGCCGGTACGGCTGGCGCGCAAAATAGGATTGAACTTGCTGGACCATTTGCCGGTCTTAAAGCGCAGGCTGATCGGCCATGCGATGGGCAAATAGCGGCTGCCTGAAGCGCTGCTGCATTTCTGCTATCGTTGCGCATGGGCAGAAGAGCCTGCGGCGTTGGCTGGAAATAGGCGCCCGGAATAACATCAACAGAACCTGCATCAGAGCGTGCAACAGAATTTTTATTGGAATGACATGACGAACTTGAAGAATATGCTGGCGGCGCTGATGCTGCTGGTGTCTGCGTCGGTATTTGCAGAAACCGCGCAAGAGGCGGCGGTTAAAAAACTGGTGGAACCTCGCCTGGGCAAGGGCGTGGTGGTGGATTCTGTGACGAAGACGCCGTATGCGGGTTTGTTTGAAGTGCGCATCGGCGGTGACATTTTGTATACGGATGAAAAGGCAAAGTTTCTTTTTATTGGCAACATCATCGATTCGCAAACTTCGACCAACTATACGGAGAGTAGGGCGGATGAGCTGAACAAGATCAAATTTTCAGACCTGCCGCTGGATGCCGCCGTGAAGATGGTGAAGGGTAACGGCAAGCGCGTGGTTGCGATATTTGAAGACCCCAACTGCAGCTTCTGCAAGAAATTCCGCCATACGCTGCAAGGCGTGGACAATATCACTGTGTACACCTTCATGTACAACATCCTGGCGCCGGATTCGGCAACCAAATCCAAGAATGTATGGTGTTCAGCCGACAAGAGCAAAGCCTGGGATGAGTGGATGCTGAATGGTAAAGCTGCACCAGTGGCCGCAGAGAGTTGCAGCACCCCGAACGACAAAGTGTATGAATTGGGCCGCAAGCTGAATGTATCCGGCACCCCTACGATCTTTTTCACCGACGGTACACGCATGCCAGGGGCGGTGCCGCTTGAGAAGTTCGAAGCCAAGCTTGCCTCCCTCAAGTAACACTACGGCGTCCATCAAGGCCGCTCTTGCAGTCATGACAGACGCGGCCGGTCTTGCGCTTCAAGGGAACGTAATATGACTCCCTCAATGGGCGACTCTGCCAAGTGGCTGGGAATTTTGCTTGCCGCCGGCAAGGGTTCCCGTTTTGATGCCAGTGGTGTGCAGAACAAGCTGATGCAGGTGCTGCCTTCTGGCGAGGCCGTTGCCGTCGCCAGCGCAAAAAACTTATTGTCTGTATTACCTGAAGTGTTGGCGGTGACCCGGCCGGGCACACCGGAACTGGCGCTTGCCTTGCAGGCCGCCGGCTGCAGCGTGCAAACCTGCGTCGATGCGGGGCAGGGCATGGCGGCATCGCTGGTCTATGCTCTGCGGCAAGGCAGGGATTGTGCCGGGTGGATCGTCGCGCTGGGTGACATGCCGTATGTGCAGCGCTCTACCTTGCAGGCCATGTTGCAGGCGCTGCGCGCCGGTGCAGGCATTGTTGTGCCGGTGCATGAAGGGCGGCGCGGCAACCCGGTGGGGTTTTCACACGCGCATCTGCCGCAGCTGCTTGCGTTGAGCGGAGACCAGGGAGCGCGCAGCCTGTTGAAAAATTATCCGGTGACCGAGGTGCTTGTGGACGACGCCGGCATACACCGCGATATTGACCTGCCTTCCGATCTGCACCCCGACTTGGGCTAACTTCTTTTTTCTTCAGCAGTTCAGCTGGCAGCCGTTTGCGGCAGGCGCATGTGGAAATGCGCGCCTGTGCCGGGGCTGCTGGTGGCGCTGATCTTGCCGCCCAACACGCCATTGACCAGGTTGTACACGATATACAGCCCAAGCCCGCTGCCGCCCTGGCCCAGCTTGGTGGTGTAGAACGGATCAAAGATTTGTGCCAGCGTATCTTCACTCATACCGCGGCCGTTATCGCTGTATTCCAGCATGACGATCTGGTTTTCCGTATGCGCGGAGATGCTGATCAGGCCGCCGTTGTCGTCCAGCCCGTGCAGCAGCGAGTTGGTGATCAGGTTGGTGATGATTTGCTCTATCGGGCCGGGGTAGCTGTCCAGCTCGATTTTTTCCGAGATGTTGATGGCGATCTGGTGCGCGGTGCGCTTCAGCATCGGGTGCAGCGTTGTCAGCACTTCTTCTATCGTATCTTTTAAGTCGAAGGTACGGCGTCTGGCACTGGACTGGTCTACCGCTACCTGTTTGAAGTCGGAAATCAGCTTGGCGCTGCGCACCGCATTTGTTTCTATCATTTCGCCGGCCTGCTGCATCAGCGCGGCTGACGCCAGCGCTTCGCTACGGCGCATGGTGCCGTCGCTCAGTTTCCTGTTGAAGGTTGAGGTTTCATCTTTCAGCGTTGAGGCTACGGTAACGATATTGCCGATAGGCGTGTTCAGCTCATGCGCAATGCCGGCCACCAGGTTGCCCAACGCGGCCAGTTTTTCCGACTGTATCAGGTGCTTCATTGCCTGCTGCAGCTCGGATGTGCGTTCGGTGACGCGGCTCTCCAGCACCCGGTTCAGCTCTTCCAGTGCGATGCGGGTATTCTGCAATTCGGTCACGTCCAGCATTACGCCTATGACGCCGCCGATGTTGCCGTCCATATCCTTGAATACGGCCCGGTGGAAGACAATATGGCGCGGATCTCCCAGGTGTTGGTTGATCAGTTTTTCAAATACCTGCCTGCCGTCGCCGGCATACAGTTCCTTGTCTTTGTCGAGATAGATCTGGGCCAGGTTCTCCGGCAGCCAATCCGTTAGTTCCCTGCCGATGATGTTTTCCCGCTTTAGCTGCATGACTGCCAGGAAGGCTTCGTTGCATCCCATATAGATGCCGGCACGATTTTTATAAAAAATGGGGATGGGGATGGACTCCAGCAGCGCCTGCAGGAAGTTGCGCTCGCGCAGTATCACTGCCTGCGCAGCCTTGCGCTCTGTAATATCGGTAACGCTGCCGCGCACATGCACTTCGTTATTCTTGCCGGGCATGCGCACCAGTTGCACTTCGCAGGGGATGTCGCGTCCGCTGGCATGCCGGCTGATCCATTCAAAGCGGGTTTCCACGCCGCTCAGCGCCTGCTGTATATATTCAGCGGCGGCTTGCAGGGCGCCACGGCCATTGGCTTGCACGGGGTTGCTTAGTTCCTCCGGCCTCTTGCCCAGCAGCTCCGCCAGGCTATAGCCGTAGAGCTGAACGGCATGGCGGTTGACCTCGATGATGCGTGAATTGTCCTGGACATCTATCACCAGAATGGCCTCGGGTGCGTGTTCTATCAGCGTGCGATAGCTGGCTTCGCTGGCTTGCAGTGCGGCTTCGATTTTTTTGCGCTCGGTGATGTCGGTAGAAATGCCTGCGATATAGGAGACCTCGCCTTTGGCGCCGAAGATCGGGAATTTGACTGTCAGGTATTCATAATCTATGCCGCCCTGTTCGATTTTTTCTTCCCTCGTGATCGGCGCTTTCAGGTTCAGCATTTCCTGGTCGGTCTGGTGGATGCTGTCCGCCGCCTCGCGCGGCATGATGTCGTGGTCGGTTTTGCCCAGCAGCGCATCGTCGGTCGCATTGAACATGCGCCTGAATTTGTCATTCACCATGACATAGCGGCCATCCAGGGTTTTCATGTAGACGATAGACGGCGTGTTGTCGATAAAGGCGCGCAACCTGAATTCGCTTTCACGCAAGGCTAGTTCTGCCACTTTGCGCTCGTTGATGTCGACCATCGTTTCCAGTGCGCCTACCAGCTTTCCAGCCTCATCGCGGATAGGGACTGCCGTAATGTGCACCCATATTGCCGGGGCATTGCTGCGGTAAAAAATATTTTCCGCCTCCACCGCGCCTTGCAGCACTTTGCTGTTGGTGATGTCGCCGCTGTACATCCGCCGCAGCTCTTCCAGGTTGGCGCCGTCCAGCACCATGTCGGCCAGCGTGGCACGGGCTGTTGGATAGAAGCCGCGCCAGGATTCGCCGCTGCCCAGCATTTTTGAATGGGGTACGCCGGTAAGGCTTTCCATCAGCGTATTCCATTGCGTGATCCTATGCGTTTCATCAATCGCGAACAGCGCCACCGGCAGGTTCTGGAAAACTTGTTGTATATGGTATTCCAGCGCATTGGCGCGGGCGACGGCGCGTTTGCGTTCGGTCACATCACGGGCCGAGGCAACGATGCGGCGGCTACCGTTGATTTCTTCCAGGTGCAGCGAAACATCAGTCCAGAACAGCGTGCCGTCCTCGTGTTTGGCATTCCATTCAAAAAGCTGCGGCCCTTCGTCGCGCGCTTTCACTAGCCAGGCCCAGGCTTCCGCACGCGTATAAGGCGGCACGTTGGAGCTGAAGTCCTCTATCCGCAGGTGGGGAAGGGCTTCGCGCGGATAACCGTACAGCTCCGAAAAACGGGCGTTGACATCGATGACGGCGCCATTGTGTATGTCGTGAATGAAGATGGCTTCGCTGCTGGAGTTGAATAGCTCACGGTAATTTTTTTCGCTCTCCCTTATCGCTTGCTGGCTGCGCTTCTTGGTCTGCAACAGGAACAGCAGCAGCGCAATGATGACCATCAGGCTGATCAGCATGGACAAGGTCAGGCTGAAGAAGGGGCTGGAGGTATCAAAGAAAGGTGCGGGTTTATTGAGGATGATGCTGTCGGCAGGCAGGCTTGCCATATCTATCTTCCAGCGCTGCAGCATCGGATAGTCAAAGGTCGGCGCGGTGGCGCTTTCCAGCAATGGCAACTGTTCCACCGGCGTGCCGTGCAGCCACTTTATCGTCAGCTCACCTAGTATCTTGCCTTGATGCTTTCCCGTGACGAGGAAGCCGCCCAGCACGCCGGGTCGCATATCGGTGTCGCGTTGCGCCACAAGAGGCGCATTGGCTGTTGCGGCCCACAGGTCGGTTGCCTCGCTGGGGCTGAGTACGCGGTCGTCTGCATCGCGAACAAACGACAGCATGAATACCATGTCGCTGTCGCCCAGGCTGGCGAGTTTTTGCTGTATCGCCTTGGCAGTCATACCGCCCAGATATTCAAACCTGAACTGCGGCCAGTTCGGCGCGATCTTTTGCACTTCTTCCAGCTGGATGCGGCTGGTGCGGCTGTCGTCATGAATGAACAGCAGTCTCTTGGTCTGTGGCCTTAGCCGCGTCATCAGGCCGATATTTTTATTGACGTCGACATTGTCGAACACACCCGCCACGCGGGCGGATTGCTTCAGGCTGTCGCCACGGTTGCTGCCTATGCCGCTGAACAGGATGGGGATGCCGGGAAAATGTGTCTGCCGCAATTGCAGCGCAAGGTCCAGCGCGTTGTCGTCGCTCGCCAGCAGCACGGCCGGTGGCGTGCTGGCATATTTGTCCAGCAGCAGCCGTTCCAGTTGTGCGTAGTAAGCGGGAGTGGGTGCCACATGGCGCGTATCCATGTATTCGATGCGCAGGTCAACTGCCTGGTTCGCCAGCGCCTGCTTGACGGCGTCTACCTGATCATCGCTCCAGGACAGGCCGGCATGATAGGACACCAGCATCACGGCCAGTGGCATGCGTGGGCTGGCGGGCTGGTCCGCTTGTTCGTCCTGTTCTGCGTGGACCACAAAGGGATAGCTCAGCAAAAATACTGCACAGCAGAATATGCTGATTGTGCGGGTGATGGCTTGCCGGAATTTTTGCAGAGTATGATTCGATGTCATTTTTTTATAGGACTTCAACATCAGGCAAAAATGCTATATGCATTGTATGGGTCCTCAAAAGTCTGCCGAGGCTGTCTCCCTGGTGACAGATTACGCTTTTATTGTGTTTCCGAAAAGGAAATTAGCCCGCTTTTAAAGCAAGGTGACGCTTTTTGGATGAAGAAAAATATTTTTTATTGTGGATTTATTGCGTATCAGACAGCCTGAATATATCTAATAGTCAGGTTTCCCCATAAAATAGCAGCCGTAAAGAATTATTGCTACGCGGTGGGACTCACGGCGCCAATGGAGACCGGGCTTTCGGCCGGGAGAGAAATTCCGTTCCGTTTGCAACGGGTTATAAAAATTATCATTAGCAGCACCAAACGCCGCATTTGTCTCAAGTCTCACATATCAAGTCTTACATAACTTAACAGCCTCAGACATGGATTTTATTAATAAGCGCCTGGCAAACCAATTGGGTTTTTCCGGCCTGATTCCCTTTGTTTTCCTTAGTCTGGCATGCTGGCTGTTCCACCCCGATTGGCTACCTTATCTGATCAAGGCGCAACTGGCCTATGGCATTGCCATCCTGGCATTCCGTGGCGGCCTGCAATGGGGGATCGCGCTGATGTCGCCCAACAAGCCTCCTGAAGAAATCCGGCAGGCGCTGTTGTGGGGCGTGCTGCCCAGCCTGGTGGCATGGTGCGCAATGACGGTGGACCCCGGCCTCGGGTTCCTGGTACAGATCGTCGGTTTTGTCGTGCTCTACCGCGTCGATAAAAAACTTTATCAGGGCTACAATTTGCCGGACTGGTTTGCCGTGCTGCGCTTTCGACTAACCTGCGTGGTAGTGACCGCGCTGGCCATTACTTTTATCGCTGCAAACCTGCGCCAGTAAGGATAAGGCGGCCGGTATAGCTTGAGTCATTGAACAGATCATAGTGCAATAAGAAATAAGAATAGTCTCTACAGAAAGAATGTTCAGCATGAAAAAAATCTTGCAACCCAAGATGACAGCAAAGGCCACAAGCCCGCAACACAATGCATCCAGCAGCCGCGCCACTAAAACTACCGGTTCCAGCGCCCACTCCCTACAGTATTCGATCATTCCCAAAGACCTGGCAGGGCACCTGTTTCAGGTAAGTCTGCAGGTAGCCGCGCCCGATGCGCAAGGACAGGTCTTCAGCTTGCCGGCCTGGATACCGGGCAGCTACATGGTGCGCGAGTTCGCACGGCATATCGTCAGCATCGCGGCGCATAGCGGCGGCAAGAAAATTGCATTGAAGAAGATAGACAAGGATAGCTGGCAAGCCGCGCCTTGCGCCGGCCCGCTGACGCTGGAATACGAAATCTACGCGTGGGACCTGTCGGTGCGCGCTGCGCACCTGGACCAGAACCACGGCTTCTTCAACGGCACCAGCGTTTTCCTGCGGGTGGTGGGCCAGGAATCATCTTCGCACGTCGTGGATATCCAGCGTGCCGATGATGAGGCTTGCAAAGCCTGGCGTGTGGCGACCTCGCTGCCTGAGCTAAAAGCCAAGCGCTATGGCTTTGGCACCTACATTGCAGAAAATTACGATGCGCTGGTCGACCACCCAGTAGAGATGGGCACGTTTTCGCTGGTCAGCTTTGACGCCTGCGGCGTGCCGCATGATTTTGTCGTGACCGGCAAGGTGCCTAACCTGGACCTGCCGCGCATCGCCGCCGACATGAAAAAAATCTGCGAAACGCAGATCGCCTTTTTCGAACCACGTACAAAGCGTGCGCCGATGGACCGTTATGTGTTTATGACGATGGCGGTCGGCGATGGCTACGGTGGTCTGGAACACCGCGCATCCACTGCGCTGATGTGCTCGCGCAATGATCTGCCGTTGAAGCACCAGCCGGAAATGAGCGACGCCTACCGCAACTTCCTGGGCCTGTGCAGCCACGAGTATTTCCATACATGGAACGTCAAGCGTATCAAACCGGCGGTATTTGCCGACTATGATCTGCAGCGCGAAAATTACACCAGCCTGCTATGGCTGTTTGAAGGTTTCACCAGTTATTACGATGACCTGATGCTGGTGCGTGCCGGCGTCATTGATGAGGCTGCCTATTTCAAGCTGATCTCCAAGACCGTTAATGCGGTAACGCGCGGTTCAGGCCGCAACAAGCAAAGTGTGGCCGAATCCAGTTTTGATGCGTGGACCAAATACTACCGCCAGGATGAAAATTCACCGAACGCCATCGTCAGTTATTACACCAAGGGGTCACTGGTGGCATTGGGGCTGGATCTGACGATACGCGCCGAAACCGGCGGCAAGAAATCGCTGGACGATGTCATGCGCACATTGTGGCTGGCCTACGGCCGCGACTTTTATCAGAAGGCGCTGACAGGCAAGCAGCAGGGTCTGCCGGAGAATGAAATAGAAGCGGTGGTAGAACAGGCCACCGGCCTGAAGCTGAAGCGCTTCTTTGACCGTTACGTGCGCGGTACCGACGATGTGCCGCTGGCCACGCTGTATCAAGATTTTGGCGTTGTGCTGGAAGACAAGCGTAATGCAGCCAAAGCAGGCTTAGGCGTGCGCACGGTAAAAGACGGCGGCGACGTCAAGCTGGCCAGTGTCTATGAAGGCCGCGCGGCGCATCGCGCGGGTTTGTCCGCGGGAGATGTGCTGATGGCCATCAATGGCCTGCGCGTGACTGCGGCGGATGCGGCAGACGGACTCAATAGTGCGTTGGCGCGCTATACGGTAGGCACTACCGTGCAGATCCATGCTTTCCGCCGTGATGAGCTGTTTACCGTGGACGCGCGTTTGCAGGCGGACGATGTGCTGGCGATGCAATTTGTCGTTAAACCAGCTGAGAAAGCCGGCGCAAAACAGAAAACCGCCCCTTTGCAATCCTGGCGTCCTACTTTTAGTAAAGTGCGCAAGGCCTGAACGACCTTTTAAACAGCTGCATAAAACGTCGTACCAAAACAAAAGCCGCATCCGGATTAACCGGCTGCGGCTTTTTTAGGGGCAGTCTGCTGGCTTACATCAGCTAAACAAGCGTTGCAGTTCCTGGCCGGGATTATCAGCGCGCATAAAGGCTTCGCCGACGAGGAAGCCGTGCACGTCTGCTTCACGCATGCGCTTCACGTCGTCGCCGTTCATGATGCCGGATTCTGTGATGACCAGCTTGTCCGGGCTGATGCGCGGTAGCAGCGCCAGGGTATTGTCCAGCGACACCTCAAACGTACGCAGATTGCGGTTGTTGATGCCCAGCATTGCTGTTTTCAGTTTTAGTGCTGCATCCAGCTCTTCGCCATTGTGCACTTCCACCAGTACGCCCATGCCGAGTTCATGCGCGCAGGCTTCCAGCTCTGCCATCAGGCCATGGTCCAGTGCGGCGACAATCAACAGGATGCAATCCGCGCCCCAGCTGCGGGCCTGGTAGACCTGGTAAGGATCGATCATGAAATCCTTGCGCAGCGCCGGGATAGTGCAGGCTGCGCGTGCCTGTTGCAGATAGTCGGGCGAGCCCTGGAAGAATTGCACGTCGGTCAGTACGGACAGGCAGGCGGCGCCATGCTGCTCATAGCTGGCCGCGATGTCAGCCGGACGGAAGTCGGCGCGCAATATGCCTTTGGACGGTGATGCTTTTTTGATTTCCGCGATAACCCCGGCCTGGCCGGCGCTGATCTTGCCGCGCAGGCTCGCTTCAAAGCCGCGCAGCGCAGCGCGGGCTTCCAGACCCGATTCCACGTCGCCGCGCAGGCTGGCCAGCGACTGGTGTTTCTTCGCTGCGGCAACTTCGTCTTTTTTGACGTCCAGGATTTTATTGAGAATATCCGACATCACGCCCCCAGTTGCTGAGTAACCTGGATGAACTGGTCCAGCTTGGCGCGCGCGGCGCCGGAGCGTATCGCTTCCTGCGCTTTCTTGACGCCATCGGCAATCGAGTCTGCAATGCCTGCGCCATAGATGGCGGTGCCGGCGTTCAGCGCAACGATGTCGGTGGCCGGGCCGGGAACATTGTTCAGCGCTTCCAGTATTTTTTCCTTGGACTCGGTGGAGTTGGCGACCTTGAGATTGCGGTTGGATACCATCTGCAGGCCAAAGTCTTCAGGGTGTACATCGTATTCACGGATTTCACCATTCACCAGTTCGCCCACCATCGTCGGCGCACCCAGCGATACTTCATCCATATTGTCGCGGCCCCACACTACCAGCGCATGTTGCGCGCCCAGCCTTTGCAGTACACGCACCTGGATGCCGACCAGATCCGGATGGAATACGCC
>JAYSKH010000072.1:0-2745 GCA_043726505.1 Undibacterium sp.
GAAGCCGTCAGCGGCTGCGATCCTGAAAAAGAGTTAGCGAAAAGCAAGGCAGAGCAGACTTCACAACTGGTTCCCAAGCAGTCCTGAGCCACGGCTGCAAGCCTGATGCGTATCGGCGCGGGCTAGCGTGCATACCGACTGTTGTTTTTGCCGGGCTGGCCGCAATAATATCGCGCTGGCCCTGTTGTTCCTTTAGCCACTTCGGCCTTGCAAGCGTATAATTTTTGCATGAACAGAGTCGAAGCCTTCAAAAGCATAGCGGAACAGGCGAGCCGGGGAGAGTTGATCTTCCCGACCAACGTTGCCGCGTCCCTCAAGATAAAAAAAGCCATAGACGATCCTGATTGCAGCCTGGAAACAGCCAGCAGGCTGATACTGACCGAGCCGCTGCTGGCGGCGCGTGTCGTCTCTGTTGCCAATTCTGTTGCGTATAACCGTTTCGGCGGTGCGGTCGCCAATGTGCGCACCGCCATTCCGCTGCTGGGTTTTCGCACCTTGCATTCCATCGTAGCCGCTGTTGTCGTGCGCCAGATCAGCAGCATGATCATTGATCCAGTGCTGAGTGCAAAAGCGCAGAAACTGTGGGAACACACCGCCCACGTGGCCGCGCTGGCGCACGTGATTGCGCGCCGCGTCAGCCATGTGGACCCGGATACGGCGATGTTTGCCGGTGTCGTGCATGAAGTCAGCGGATTTTACCTGCTGTCGCGCGCCGACCATTTTCCCGGCCTGCTGGATGGCGAACTGGAAGAAGCCGCTGCCGCATTTGAATCGACGATAGGCCGCGCCGTGCTGACCAAGCTGCTGATTCCCAAGCCGGTGACGGCAGCCGTTGAATCGCTGTGGTACGGGCTGCGCGTGATGCCGCCGGAAACGCTGGGCGATACGCTGATATTGGCCAACGACCTGGCCAATGTTGCATCTCCTCTGGACTTGCGTTCGTCAACGACCGCACAGCAGGAAGCGTCCGAAATCGACTTCGCCATCGGCGACGGTACTCTGGCCAGCATTCTGGAAGAATCGGCAGAGGAAGTGCGTTCGCTGACGCAGGCCTTGCTGGGTTAGATATTCGACAAAGGCTAAGACGTCCATTAGCCTTTCATTGCCACATCCGCTTCAAACTCTTCATCGATCGGAGCCCTGTCCGGCGCCTTGCGTGGCAGCACCAGTTCAAAACAGGTGCCGCGTCCGTCTTCACTGCTGGCCTTGATGCTGCCGCCCAGCACGCGCGTCACCAGGTTGTAGACGATATTGAGGCCCAGACCACTGCCGCCGTGCCCCAGCCTGGTCGTAAAGAAGGGATCGAAAATGCGCGGCAGGTTGGCCTGAGCGATACCCTGGCCGTTGTCGCGAAACAGCAGCCTGACATTGCCGTCTTCCATCGTCCCCTCGGCCAGGCTGACCTGGATTTCACCCCCGACGCTGTGCTCGAAGCCATGCGTGATTGCATTCGTCGTCAGGTTCGTAATGACTTGCACCAGCGGGCCGGGATAACTGTCCATGCTCAGACCTTGCGGCAACGCATTGACAAAGCGGCAGCCGGCCTTGTTCAGCATGGGGCTGAGCGCCACCTGGCTCTCGTGCACGGTTTCCCTTAAATCAAATGTACGGCGCTGGTCGCTGCTCTGGTCCACCGCAATCTGTTTGAAGCTGTGCACCAGTTCGGCAGCCCGCTTCAGGTTGCGCTGCAGAATCTGCGTGCCGTCGCGCAGCGTATCGAGGAAATTACTGAGCACACTGCGCCGCAATCCGGCCTTGATCTGCTCTTCAAACTCTATCTGCTGGGTTTCCACCGTGCTGGCAATCAGCACGCAATTGCCTATCGGCGTATTCAGTTCATGCGACACACCTGCCACCAGCGCCCCCAGTGCCGACAACTTTTCGCTTTGCACCAGTTGAGCCTGTGTCGTACGCAGCCTTTGCAGCAGCGCACTCATTTCATCATTGGCCTGGGCCAGTTCCTGCGTGCGTTCAATGATTTTTTCTTCCAGGTCCTGGTTTGCTTCTTCCATCGCATTCCTGGCTTGCAGCAACAACAGGCGCATACGCTCTTGCGCCTCGGTCAGATGGACGATCTCGCGGAAGCGTGCATCCACGCTGACGGGCTTATCCAGCTGCATGCTGCCGATACGCGTGCTTTCCTCCGCCAGCGTCAGCAAGGGCTGGCGCACGCGATTGACGATATGGCGCGCCACCAGAGAGCTGACCACCACCACCACGACCAGCCCCAGCAATGCGGACCAGACCAGCTGCTGCGAAATTGATGAAAAGTCCGACGCGGGCGCAACCGCCACAATGATCAGCGTTTGCCTGCCGACCTTTAGCGGCCTGACCGACCCTATCCACGACTCTCCTCCATCGTCGTCGAAACGCAGCGCCGTAGTACCCGCACCCTGATTTTTCCATATATCCAGCGCCGCCTGTATCCTGCCAAGGCCGATATCCTGCGGCTTCTTGAGCACATTGGCATGCAAGCTTTCGTCGCTGACAAATGCAGGCAGGTGCGGCAGGCCTAGTAGTTTTCCACTTTCCGTCAGCAAGGCGACGTAGCCTGATTTGCCCACCTGCAGGCTGCGCGTCAGCCGTGAAATATCGGCCAGCGTCATGTCGAAATCAATCACATGGCCGACGTCGGAATTGGGGTTGCGCCATACTGCGGATGCCGATATCGCGAGTTCACCGGTGGATACCAGCGTGTACGGCTCCGACCAGTGTATTTCTTCCGTTGGCGCATTTTCCATCGCG
>JAYSKH010000073.1:0-4075 GCA_043726505.1 Undibacterium sp.
GTTATAGTAGGAATAAGGCATGTAGCGTGGGCTAGGCGTACCTGGCTGGATCTGCGCATAGCCACTGCGTTTTGGTCCGAAGCTACCGCGGCGCTGGCAGAAGTCGGTGAACGGCGCTTCCTTCGGCGGGGTCGGCGTTGGCAGCGTGTTGACAATCTTCGGATGCAGAGGATCGCGGACGTCGATCGAATAAATCGCTTTCAGCGGTTCATAGCAGTCTTCACTCATTGGATAGCCGCTGTAATAGACCATGCCGGTGGAATCGACCTTGGAGACATCGATATTATCGCCTTCAGTGCCGGTGACGCTGACAGGCATGTCGATATGCGACACCGCTTTCATGTTTTTTGGATCGGAAATATCGATGATGTAGAAACCGAAACCGCCCATTGCCGCATAACCGTATTTGCCACCCTGCTCTACCGTTTTAGGAATGAACAAAGGCATGCGCGAACCCATCCACGATGTCTTGTTGCCTGCACGCGGATTCTTTTTATATTCCTCTTCCTCGCCTAAACGCGAACCTGGCGCCCACCACATCGACAGGCGTTTTGGGTTGCTCGGATCGGATACGTCGAACGCCATCTGGCCGCCGGTGTACAGGTAAGTCTTGTATTCCTGATTGGCAAAGCTGTTGTCGGGCGCGCCGGCAACGAACAGGTACTGGTCACCGTTATAGACAGGCACGTCCTGGCAACCTGAACCCTCTTGCGGCTGGTCTTTGGCGGAATGGTAAGGATCAAGCGAGGTTTCAGACAGCAGCTTCCAGTCGGTCCACATCGGGCTGGTTACTTCAAACATGCGGAAGCCGCGCAGCATCTTGCGCTCACGTACGTTCTTTACTTCGTCCGGCTTGGTGTACTTATTCGACAGCAGGCCATAACGCGTGATCTCATAACACTGCACCGCAATCATCTTGTTCAGCTTTTTGTTGAACTTGACATTAAACGGGCCAAACTGGTGTTCGCCGGCGCGGGTGTTGAATGTTTTTTGCTGCACTACCTTGATGTCATGCGGATCGGTAATGTCGAACAGGTTGTACATCCAGGTTTCATAATCATACAGATAGCGGCGGCCGTTGAAGTCGAACGATGCCTGCCAGCTGTGGCCTGCGCCTGCAACGTAAGGCGTGAAATTTTCAACCTTGACGTTTTTCATGTACTGGTTCTGATCCAGGTAAGGCAGGCTGCCTTCTACCGGGTGCGCACCGTAGGCATCCGGTGTCGCGGCCGGGCTTTTGAATTTGCCGGTGCTCTTGTCGTAGCCATAGCTGCCTGGCGCAGGGTAAGCGGGCTCACCCGGCAGCAACACATGGTTCTTGCTGTCGACGGCCTGCGGCGCATCGGGCGCATTGAGATTGGCGCCGCTGCGCGGCTGCTGCGCAAACGCTGTGCCGGTCAGGCCCATGCACAGCGTAAGCATTGCATTGATGAGGATTTTATTTTTCATTACTTTTTCTTTCATCTGAAAACCTGCTGCATTGCTACACGCAGCAGTGTCAGTCTATGTACCTGCGTGGACCTTTGTCATGTCCACGCAACCCTGTCAGGAAATCAAAACGCTAAAATCAGAACGCGTGGCGTATGCCCAGCTGCACACCTTTATCCGGAGCGGCGCCGCTGCTGTTGAATGTCAGCGGATAGGCTACCGCAGTCGTATTCTTCAGATTGATGCGACCATAGTTGGCATACAGGTTGGTCCGTTTCGACAACCGGTAGCCATAACCGATCAGCAGGCCATCGGCATCGCTCAGCTTGACATTGTTGGCATCTTTTTTGTGTACATAACTGATATAGGCATTATTGATGGCATCAATATTCCAGCGCGCGCCCAGCTGCACATCCCATCCCTTGGTCTGGAATCCTATATACGGGGGATAAGCATAATAGCCGTTGTATGTATGGTAAATGAACGTAGGCTCAACGCTGGCAAAACGATAGGTCAGCGACAGGTAATTATCGCGCGAGGATTCTATATTGGTCGAATAGATATTCTTGATGTATTTCTGGTCGCTGACCAGACCTACATACAGGCCGGCATTGCGGTATTCCACGCCGGTGCTGACAACGCGGCCATTTTTTGTTGTATCTTCCTGGCCTGCGGTCGCCATGAAACGACCTTTGAAGCCGCCGATGACAGGCGTCTGGTAAAGAATGGAATTATTTTCGCGGTAAGGCGCATAGAAAAATTGCATGTTGCTGACCAGACTGTAATCGGCCGACCAGCTGGGATCTGCATACGCGGCGATCCAGTAGGAAGGCGTGTTCTGGCGCCCGAGTGACAGCGCACCCCATGCGCCCTTAAGGCCGACATAGGTTTCGCGCGGCGTCGGCCCAACGCCGGTGTCTGCCTGCAACTGCATCTGGTGCACGAAGAATGCCTGGTTACCGTCACCCAGATCTTCGCTGCCGCTGAACTCCAGCCGCGATGCATTCAAGCCGCCGCTGGAAATGCGGCTGGTGCTGCTTTGCGGTGTTGAAAGGCGCTCCAGATTCAGATCGATGAATCCTGATATCTTGATGCCGTCCTCCGCCATTGCCTGTGCCGACATGCCTGCCCCTGCAGCCAGCAATGCCGACGCAACTATCTCTTTAAACTTCATTTTGCCTCCTCCATTAAAGATTCCTGGTTAATCTTGCTCTTCCCGTTTATTGATTTTTTTAATACACATCAATTTCATTGTTGGAACTTGTTTGCTCTGCCGCTTTTGCACAGCTGAGGCTGCGTCTATCTGCATCTACGTGCATCTAAGTGCGTCTATGCTGGGCAGGCAAACAGTTCACCAGGCTTTTGGTTCACCGCACGGGTGCCGTCTTGTTGCGGCACTCTAGTCAATCCGTCCGGTCAATCTAGGTCACTGCTTTTTTAGTCAGAAACTTCTGCTGGTTCCATTCACCCTTGTTCATGATGTCTGCGATGGCCTCCACCGTGTCATATACGTCGACAAAACGCACATACAGCGGCGCAAATCCAAAACGCAGGATATCCGGCATGCGGAAATCGCCGGTGATGCCGCGGGCGATGAGGGCCTGCACTATCGCATAACTCTGTTCGTGTGTCAGTGCCACCTGGCTGCCTCGCAATGCGCCGTCACGTGGAGAGAAGATGCCAAAATTGTGGTCCGCCAGCTTTTCGTCCACCAGGCGGATGAACAGGTTGCCCAGCGCGATGCTTTTTGCGCGCAGTTGCTGCATGTCCAGCCCATCAAACACATCCAGCGCGGCATCCAGGGCAATCATCGACAATAGCGGCGGCGTGCCGCACTGCATGCGGTTGATGCCGGCGGCGGGCCGGTATTGCTGTTCAAACTCAAAAGGCTGTGCGTGCCCATGCCAGCCGGACAGCGGCTGGCGCACATCTTCCAGGTGCCGCGATGCGACATAGACAAATGCCGGGGCGCCGGGGCCGCCGTTCAGGTATTTATAACCGCAACCAACCGCCATGTCGGCTTTCGCCGCATTCAACTCCACATGTACTGCGCCGGCGCTATGCGCAAGATCCCAGATGCACAGTGCGCCAGCGGCGTGCGCCATTGCCGTGATTTTTTGCATGTCGTAGATGCGGCCGCTGCGGTAGTTCACATGCGTCAGCATCAGTACGGAAACATCTTCGTCAAGCGCCGCCAGCACCGATGCTTCGTCGGAATCGACATAACGGATTTCAGCATCAAACAATCTGGCAATACCTTGTGCTATATACAGGTCGGTAGGAAAATTGCCGCGTTCTGTCAGGATCACCTTACGGCCCGGGTTCAGGCGCAGTGCAGCCGCCAGCGCCTTGAACAGGTTGACCGAGGTCGAATCGCCGACCATGACTTCATCGCCGTTGGCGCCTATCAGGCGCGCTATTTTTGCGGCCACGCGTTGCGGCAGATCAATCCAGCCGGCGTCATTCCAGGACCGGATCAATCCGCTGCCCCATTCGCTTGCGATGGCTTGCTGCATGCGCGCAGGCAGGTGGGCAGGCATAGCTCCCAAAGAATTGCCGTCAAGATAAATTTCCTGTTCCGGTAGCGCAAATTTACAACGGTATGCCGCCAGCCGGTCTTCCGCATCCAGTGCGATGCTGTGTTCCC
>JAYSKH010000074.1:0-12023 GCA_043726505.1 Undibacterium sp.
GGGCGGCAATATCTACGGCGACTTCCCGGTAACTGGCTTAAAGCACAGCCTGGACGTGGGTTCGGGCAGCCTGTTGCCGCAATTCTCGGTAGACCAGTACGGTGCGACGATGGCCAACTGGTTCGGTCTCAGTGCAACCCAGGTGAATGACGTGTTTCCGAACATCACCAACTTCACGACCCGCAATATTGGTTTCCTCGGCTAGTCAAAGACATAGACAAAAAAAGGCGGACTTAACAGTCCGCCTAAACACTCTTGCTTGATAGGGTAGTTGTCAATGGGCTTGTTAAACGCCCAGGTTTTCTGCAGCAAAACCCCAGTTGATCAGTTTGTCCAGCAGCGCATTGGTGTAGTCCGCGCGGCGGTTCTGGTAATCCAGATAGTAGGCATGCTCCCAGACGTCGATCGTCAGCAACGGTTTCATGCCTTTTGTCAGCGGCAGTTCTGCATTGGGCGTGCGTACCACCTTGAGTTTATCTCCATCCTGCACCAGCCATGCCCAGCCGCTGCCGAACTGGCCCAGCGCCGCTGCTGCCAGCTCTTTCTTGCACGCATCTACGCTGCCGAACGACGCTTCTATCTTTTGCTTCAAGGCCGCTGGCGGTTCGCCACCGCCGTTAGGGCGCATGCTGCGCCAGTAGAAAGTATGGTTCCACAACTGCGCCGAGTTATTGAAAATGGCGGTCTTATCTGCTTTGTCCGCAGTCGCCAAAATGACTTTTTCCAGCGGCATGTCGGCGTATTCGGTGCCGACGATCAGCTTGTTCAGCGTATCGACATAGCCTTTGTGGTGTTTGCCGTAATGGAAGCCTATTGTGTTGGCTGAAATTACTGGCGCCAGTGCGTCTTCCGCATAGGGCAGCGGCGGCAGCACATGCGTAGTGGCGGCAAAAGCGGAGAAGGGAAAGCCTCCTGCGGCGACCGTCATGCCTGCACCTAAAGCCGACATCAGGAAATGGCGGCGCTTTAATTCGGGGAATTGCTCATGCTTTTCGGTGCTGCTCATATTCTCTCCTTGATGGGCGAGGTAACCTGTCTGGGGTGCATCACGATAAATGCAGCCGTATCTTGCCATGCCACATAGATAACAGCAATGAGGTAATGGAAACAGTTTGTTAAGAGCAAATAAAGCGCTGTTCTATCGCAAAATCATTGAACCGGGCCTTCGCATGCCGGTATAGACCGCTCTCGCATCTGCTTGTGGAAATATACGGAAACCGGCGCGGTGGCCTAGAAAATCGAGCGTGAAGTCAGCGTTGTAAAGCGCTCCAGTGCATACGTGCCAGCCAGCGAATTGCCGGTGTGATCCAGCCCCGGCGACCACACCGCCACCGCCAGCTCGCCCGGCACCAGTGCCAGGATACCGCCGCCGACGCCGCTCTTGGCCGGCAGGCCAACACGGTAGGCAAAATCCCCGGCAGCGTCATAGGTGCCGCAGGTCAGCATCAGCGCGTTCAGGCGCTTGGCGGAACTTGCATCCAGTATCTGTGTGCCGCTCCACGGTATGGTGCCGTGCTGCGCCAGGAAAGCGCCCGACTTTGCCAACTCGACGCAGCTCATTGTGATAGAACACTGACGGCAGTAGCTGTCGATGACGGTCTTGACGTGATTATGCAGGTTGCCGAAATCTTTCATCAAATGCGCAATCGCATAGTTGCGGTGCGCTGTCGAGCGCTCCGAGCGCGCTACCGCCTGGTCAAAATCAATGGAGTTTTCGTCTGCGATCATGCGCGCGAACTGCAGCACTGCAATGTCTGACTGCACAAAGCGGGTGGACAGGATATCCGTCATCACCAGCGCGCCCGCATTGATGAAAGGATTGCGCGGCTTGCCCTTTTCATACTCCAGCTGCACCAGCGAATTGAAAGGGTTGCCGGAAGGTTCCCGCCCTACCCTGTTCCAGATGCTGTCGCCATCACGTGAAAATGCCAGCGCCAGCGCAAACAGCTTGGTCACGCTTTGCAGCGAAAACTTTTGTTGTGCATCGCCGACGGAAAAGGTACGGCCATCCAGGCAATACACCGCCATGCCGAAATGGTCTGCAGATACCTTGGACAGCTCGGGAATATAGGCAGCTACTTTACCTTGTGACAATAAAGGCTGCACTTCCGCGCAGATGGTGTCCAGTATCGCGGCATAGTCGGGCATGTCCGGCGTATGAGGCATCTCCAGCAGTTCTGTAGTCGGCATGGGCACAGTGCATAAAAAGCAGGATCGCCAGCTTAGCCCAGATAGACTCAATTTGAAAGCGTCTGTAAATATACTTGCGGCCCCGCCGGCCTGGCTTTCCAATGAAGGTTTGCCACCTGCCTCGCTATCGAATGCCTATGCCATGCATAACTTAATTACATAGGCAGTGTACGAAAATAAATGCGGCGGCATGGTGTCTGTACCTAGCAATGCGATAATATGTCCATCGTCCTTCAACTTATCTGCACCTCGAATTATGTCTAACCTGATTGTCTATGGCGGCCGCCCTCTTAGCGGCGAAATTATCCCCTCCGCCAACAAGAACGCCGTCCTTCCCATCCTGTGCGCCACGCTGCTGACTGACCAGCCATTGCGCCTGATCGGCGTGCCCGAAATTACCGACGTCAAGAAAATACTGGAAATTTTCCGCACCCTCGGCAGCGATGTATCGGTCGATTTCTCTACCGGCATCCTTGATCTGCACCACCGCGCAACCACCTTCGACCCGGTCACGCACAGGCTGCCGGAAGAAATGCGCTCTTCCATCATGCTGGTGCCGCCGCTGCTGGCGCGCTTCGGCGTGGCGCGACTGGAAAACGACGTCAAAGGCTGCACGCTGGGCGTGCGGGAGATTGACCCTCACGTTGAAGTGTTTGAACGTTTTGGCGCCCATGTAGAACGCAGCATCGGCTCGCTGATCGTGCGTACCGAAGGCCAGATGGCAGCCAACCAGCACTGGCTTGATTACGCGTCTGTCACCACGACTGAAAATTTTGTACTGTGCGCGGCATCTGCCAACGGCACGTCAACATTGGTGAATGCAGCATCCGAGCCGCATGTGCAGGAATTCTGCCGTTTCATGGAAATGCTGGGCGTGCCCATCAAGGGCATAGGCACGTCGCATGTTGTCGTTGAAGGCGGACACAAACTGGGCGGCGGCGAATTCCGCTTCAGCGAAGATTTTCATGAGATCGCCACCTTTTTGGCGCTGGGCGCCATCACCGGCGGCGATATCGTCGTCAAGAACAGTGCGCCGGAACAGTTTCCGCTGATTGACCGTACCTTTGCCAAATTCGGCGTCACCGTCGAGCACCGCGACGGCTGGTCCCGCACCTTGCTGGACGGCCCTCTGAAGGTGCGCCAGCCGTTTACACAGAACATCCTCACCAAGGTGGAAGCTGCGCCCTGGCCTTACCTGCCGGTGGATCTGCTGCCGATCTTTATCGCGCTCGGTGTCAAGGCGGAAGGCAGCGTCATGTTCTGGAACAAGGTTTATGACGGTGCTCTGGGCTGGTCCGGTGAGTTGTCCAAATTCGGCGCGCACGTATTCCAGTCCGATCCGCACAGGCTGATCACTTTTGGCGGCTTGCGCCTGAGCCCCGCCACGGTAGAAAGTCCTTACATCATCCGTGTGGCGATTGCCTTGCTGATGGTAGCTGCCAGCATAGAAGGACGTTCGGAAATTACAAACGCGCTGCCTATCCGCCGCGCGCACCCCCGCTTTGTGGAAAATCTGCGTTCGGTTGGCGCTAATGTGGAATGGACTACCAGCGAATAAGAGCTAAAGTTTGACCAAGCTTGATAAGGTATGCATTGCCGGGAAGGCAATGCATAAATCGATAAGGGGAATGGCCGGAGCTTGCAATGCACTCCGGCCATAACTTTTTGGCGGCTACGATATGCCGATTTTGCATAGGACATTTTTGCTGCATGTGCGTACCATAATGCAATAAATCCCCTACCAGAAAACAAAAATGCATATCTGCGTACTCGGTGCAGGCGTCATCGGTGTCACAACTGCTCACCAATTATTACAAGCCGGCCACAGCGTCACGCTGGTGGAGTCGCAGGCAGAGCCTGGGCGTATGACCAGCTATGGCAACGGCGCCCAGCTCAGCTACTCCTACGTTGCACCGCTGGCAGATCCTTCAGTGTGGAGCAAATGGCCGCATTACCTGTTCAGCTCAGAATCACCGTTGACGCTGAAACCGCGGCTTGATACTGCGCAGTGGAGCTGGCTGATCAAGTTCCTGGCGGCCAGCAATGCGCAACAGGTCAAGCGCACGACGATAGACCTGCTGCAACTGGCGTTTTACAGCCGTGACAAACTGGCGCATATGCTGGCAGACACACCCTTTGACTTTGCCTACCGCACAGCCGGCAAGTTGGTGATGTTTACCGACGCAGCAGCACTGGAATCGGCACGTTCGCAGGTGGAGTTCCAGGCGGCGTATGGCTGCAATCAGCAAGTGATCAATGCCGCGCGCTGTCTGGAAATAGAACCCGCACTGGCGGCGTCCAGCAGGCCATGGGCCGGCGGCGTGTATACCGCCAGCGAAGAAGCCGGCGACTGCGCACTGTTTTGTGAGCGGCTGCTGGAAACGATGAAACCTTTGGCGGAATTCCGTTTCTTGCCAAATACCTCCATCAGCGGCGGCACCGTTCGCAATAACAAACTGCATGCGGTCAACGCTGGCGGGCAGCAGATAGAAGCGGACAGCTTTGTGCTGGCAATGGGCGTGGACAGCGCAGCGTTTGCACGCAAGCTGGGCTTTTCATTGCCGGTGTATCCGTTAAAGGGCTACAGCATTACCGTGCCGGTAGCAGCAGAAACTGCTGCCGCTGCACCGCAGGTGTCGATCACTGATCTGTCGCGCAAGATTGTCTATGCAAGGCTGGGAGACCGGCTGCGGGTTGCAGGCCGTGTGGAAATTGTCGGTATGGACCGCAGCATTCCTCAGCGCGCGGTGCAGGAACTGGTCAACGGCACCAAGGAACTTTTCCCCGGCTGCGGCGACCTGTCCGACACCGCTGCATTGTCGCCATGGGCCGGATTTCGCCCAGCAACGCCGACTGGCCTGCCTATCATCGGTCAGTCGCCCATTAACGGCCTGTACCTGAATGTGGGCCATGGCGCACTGGGCTGGACACTGGCCTGCGGCAGCGCTGCGTTGCTGGCCGAGCTGATGCAGGGCAGCCCTGCATCGATTTCTTCGCAGCCTTACGCATACGCCTGATACCGTCCCCTGAAAACTGCCATCCTCACACTGAAGGCATAACCGCGGAGTTCGGCGGGCCGGAAGCTGGCGGTCCATTGCGGCTTATGGCCGCTTTGGCATTTCCCGCTCTGCCCGCCCGTCCTATCGCCATCAGCCGTTGCACCAGGCAAAAGATGAACAGCAGCATGCCGATCACAATACGCGTCCACCAGGAACTCAGTGTGCCGTCGAATGAAATCAGCGTCTGGATAACACCAAGGATTAGCACCCCAGACAAAGCGCCTGCGACGTAGCCGTAACCTCCGGTCAGCAACGTACCGCCAATGACGACTGCGGCAATAGCGTCCAGCTCCGTACCCTGCGCATGCAGCCCATAGCCGGACAGCATATAGAACGAGAACAGCACTCCCGCCAGCGCTGCGCAAAATCCGCTGAAGGCATAGACCAGCACCTTGGTACGGCCAACAGGTAGGCCCATCAGCAGCGCGGATTGCTCGTTACCGCCTACTGCATATACCGCCCGCCCAAAGCGCGTGTAGTGGGCTGTAAAAATGGCCAGCGCCAGCATCAGCAAGGCAATGACGACGCTGGGCGAAACGAATGCCCCGAGAAACTCCAACCGGGTCTGCGACATGGTCACATACAGCGGATCATCGATAGTGATTGAATTGATGCTGATCAGGTAGCACAGGCCGCGAGCCAGGAACATGCCCGACAGCGTGACGATAAAGGCCTGCAGCTTGAAGTAGTGAATCAGTGCGCCCATCGCTGCGCCGAACAGGCTGCCCATCAGCAGTACCGTAACGATCACCGCCAGCGGCGGCCAGTGTGCACTGTGCAGCAGCCACGCGGACACCATGGTCGTCAGCGCCAGCACGGAGCCTACCGACAAATCAATGCCGCCCGACAGGATGACAAAACTCATGCCGATCGCAATAACCAGCAGGAAGGCATTATCGATCAGCAGGTTCAGTACCACCTGCAAGGAAAAAAATCCTGTATAGCTGACTGAGCCCGCGGCAAACATCAGCACCAGCAGCAGCACCGTCACCAGCGAAGTAAAGTAAGGTGAGGCCAATAATGCAGACCAGGTTCGAGTGAGGCGCTTCATGATGGCATCTGTGTAGAAGACTGCGTTTTTTTAGAAAAAGCCTGTGACCAAAGCCGCTTGAATTCCTGTGACTGCGACAGGCACACCAGGAATACGACTACGGACTTCACCACCATATTAACTTCGGGCGGTACACCAAGCGAGTAGATGATGTAGGTCAGCGTCTGAATGAACAACGCCCCGATCAGACTGCCCGCCAGATTGAACTTGCCGCCTTCCAGCGAGGTACCGCCCAGCGTAACGGCCAGGATGGCATCCAGTTCCAGCAACAAACCGGCATTATTGGCGTCTGCACTCTTGATATTGGCGCTGATCATCAGGCCGGCCAGGCCCGCGCAGGCGCTGCAAAACAGATATACAAAAAAGATCAGCGCGCCTGTTCTGACACCGGCCAGCCGGGCTGCGACCGGATTGACACCGACGGCCTGGATAAACAGGCCCAACGCAGTTTTACGCAGCACCAGTGCAATCGCCACAAACACCACAGCCACGACGCACAGTGAAAACGGCAGGCCGAACAGGTAGCCGCTACCAAGAAAAAAGAATGGCTTGTAGTAGACGGTGATGATCTGCCCGTCCGTCAGCAGCTGCGCCAGTCCGCGGCCAGCCACCATCAGGATCAGCGTTGCAATAATCGGCTGCAAGCCCAGCGTGGAAACCAGCAGGCCATTCCAGGCACCGCACAGCAAAGCCGCCGCCATGGCCGCCAGCAGCGCCCATACCATCGGGACGTGGCTGACATATTCAGGCACGCCGCCGTGCATGACAAGATCGCCGCCGGTCAGCATCGCGGCAACCGTGCCGGAAATGGCCACCACCGCGCCCACCGAAATATCAATACCGCGCGTAGCCACCACCAGTGTCATGCCCAGCGCCGTCAGCATCAGCGGCGCAGCACGGTTGACGATGTCGATCAGACTACCGTACAGATGTCCGTCCCTGAGCGTGAATTGAAAAAACCCGGGAATCAGCAGGAAGCCTGCGAACAACAACGCGGCCAGCGCCAGCAGGGGCCGGCTTAACGGGTGTTGCAGCCAGGTCTGCCAGGCTGGTGGCTGAAGTCTTGTCCGCTGGCCTACGGCAGGCCGGTGACCATTTTCAGTTTCGATATTGCTGTGAATGCTCACGCGATTTCTCCCGCGATGACTTGCAACACCGATGTTTCATCGAGTTCGCCGCGCTGGTATTCCCCGCAGGCTTTACGGTCACGCATGACAACGATGCGGTCACTGCAGCGCAACACCTCGGACAGTTCTGACGAAATGAACAGGATAGACATGCCCTTACGGCATAAGGCGGTGACGTAATCCATGATTTCCTGCTTGGCGCGCACATCGATGCCACGCGTAGGTTCGTCGAGTATCAGCATATCGGGAGCCGTCGCAAGCCAGCGAGCCAGCAAGACTTTTTGCTGGTTGCCGCCGGACAGCGAACCTATCGGCGTATCGATGTCCGGTGTTTTAATGCCGAGCCATTTAATATAGTCATTTGCCATCGCCTGCTGGCGCTTGCGCGGAATCGCATGCAGCAAGCCAACGCGCGCCTGCAAGGCCAGAATGATGTTTTCTCTTACCGATAAAGCCAAAATCGCTCCTTCATGCTTGCGGTCTTCCGAACAAAAGCCGATACCGGCGGCAATTGCGTCGCGCGGCGAAGCAAAGCTGGCTCCGCCACCGGCATGCCCTGCAAGACTAATAGAGCCGCCGTCTGCCTTGTCGGCGCCGAACAGCAGCCGGGCTGCTTCAGTGCGCCCGGAACCCAGCAATCCGCACAGGCCCAGCAATTCGCCCTTGTGAATATCCAGATCGAGCGGCGCCAGTGCGCCTTTGCGGCCCAGTCCCCGGGCGCTCAACAGTACTTCCTTGCGGCCAGCTTCGCCGGCATCTTGTGCGGTGGCAGTTTCTTCCACCTGATCTGTTGCTGCAGCCGGCGCCCCTACCATCTTGTTGACCAGCGCCAGGCGGGACAACGCGCTGCACGCATATTCGCCTTCCCTGACACCGTTGCGCAGCACGGTAATCCGGTCCGAAATGGCGTAAGTCTGATCCAGGAAATGGGTGACAAACAAAATCGCCATGCCCTGCTCCCGAAGGCCACGCAATACGTTAAACAGCAGTTGCACCTCCGCGTCATCCAGGCTGGACGTAGGCTCGTCAAGAATCAGCACGCGCGCGGAGATATTGAGCGCACGTGAAATCGCTACCATCTGCTGCACCGCCAGCGGATAGCTGGACAGTGGCAGAGTCACATCTATGTTGATCTGCAGTTGCTGTAATAGCGCTGCGGCCTTATGTTGCATGGTCCGCCAGTCAATGGCGCCACGCCGGGTCGGATAACGCCCGATAAAAATATTTTCAGCGACCGACAGGTTGGGGCAGAGATTTACCTCTTGGTACACAGTGCTGATGCCGAGATTTTGCGCATCCAGTGTTGAGCGCGGCTGCACCGGTTTTCCGTCGAGCAGGATCAGACCGCTGTCAGGCGCATACACGCCTGTCAGCACCTTGATCAGCGTCGATTTGCCGGCGCCGTTTTGCCCCATCAGCGTATGTACCTCTCCGGGGAACAAACGCAAGCCGACATCACTCAGCGCTTTCACGCCGGGAAATTCTTTGAAAATGCCGCTCAGCTCCAGCACTGGGGTGGCAGCGGGCGTGCCTGGGCCCGCATCTGCCCGCTTGGTTCCAGCAGTGGCATGCGCTTGTGTGATCATGGAATAATAGCTAGTCTGCTAGTTTGATTGGGCGTGCTTGCAATGGCATCATGCCCTTGCAAACCGCCCGGATGCCGCGGCCATTTTTCAGGCGGCCACGGCGCGGTGTGCAGACCCGGTTTCGGGGTCTGCCAGTGACACATCAATATTTGCGGTTCGGGAATTCTTTCGCTGCCACTTCAGCAGGAAATACACCCTCTTCTGTTGTGATGCGTTTAGGCACAGGCTTACCGGCGACCACGTCACGTGCAATCTGCATCAGCTGTGGTCCCAGCAGCGGGCTGCATTCGACCGTGACATTGAGCTTGCCGGCCATCATTGCTTCGAACGCGCCTTTGACACCGTCTATCGATACGATAATGATATCCACGCCTGGTTTCAGGCCTGCCTCTTCAATCGCCTGGATTGCGCCAATAGCCATATCGTCGTTATGTGCGTACAGCACGTTGATCTTCTTGCCTTCGGCCTTCAGGAAGGCTTCCATCACTTCCTTGCCTTTTGCACGGGTGAAATCGCCCGTTTGCGAGCGGATGATTTTCAGCTTGGGATTGGACGCGATTTCCTGTTCAAAACCGGCCTTGCGGTCGATTGCCGGCGCGGATCCTACTGTACCCTGCAGCTCGACGATATTAAGCGTGGCATCCGGTGTTTTCTTCGCGCGTTCCAGCAGCCAGCGGCCGGCACGGTGGCCTTCCTCAACGAAGTCGGAGCCGATGAAAGTCACGTACAGGGATTTGTCAGTCACGTTGACGGCGCGGTCAGTCAGGATTACCGGAATCTTGGCGGCCTTGGCTTCCTGCAGAACCGTATCCCAGCCGGATTCAACGACGGGGGAAAAGGCGATGACGTCCACTTTTTGCGCGATGAAGGAGCGGATGGCCTTGACCTGGTTTTCCTGTTTTTGCTGTGCATCCGCGAACTTTAGTGTGACACCGTCTTTTTTCGCTGCGTCCTTGATCGATGCTGTGTTGGCAGTGCGCCATTCACTTTCGGCGCCGACCTGCGAGAACCCCATTACCAGCGGTTTGGCGGCAAAAACGGCGGAACTACCTGCCATGCTGCAAACGGCAAATCCAAGCGCCAATGCACGGCCCAGCACGGTTCTACGTGTTAATTTCATGACTATCTCCGGTTTGTTTGACTGCCATTTTTTAGATGTGCAGCGGCCCCAAGGCCATTGTATTGGCAGCCACCTCAGTCTTGAGACCGATGACGCTTACCGATTTTTTTAACGATGTTAGAAAGGTAAGCCATCACTGTCCAATCACATTTTGGCCACTTTTGATATCAATTTGAATATGATTAAAAACGAAAAGTTTTTTCTGTTTTTGATTTCGCTTTGCAAAATTTATTCATTATTCGGCCCGGGTGCAAAGTGGTAATCTCATCTGCTCCAATCGGTTCAATTCGTTCGCACGCTTGGAAGATGGGAAGCAAGATGTGCTTCGAGAAGGAATGGGCCTTCAAGCGAAGCTGCAGTAGCGTGTAGGTGAAGGAAGGCCGTGTCATGCCGAGCGTCAATGAAGGAGCAGTCGCTGTCGCAGTGACCGGGCTGCGCATAATGTCCGCGGGACTGGAAGGCTACCCTACCGGGTTGACCGAAGGCCGCCTTGCGCGGATACTTGAGGACTAAGACGTGGGCGGCCCGGCATTAATGCATCCTTCCCAGGTGGCCGTGCAAGCAAATTGTCTGCACCGCAAGTCAAAGAAAAACCGGAAACACCTTTCGGCATTTCCGGTCTGAGTTATTACTATGTCCGGCTGTTACCAGCCCATGGATTTTAAGCCTTCGGCAATGTCACGCCCTGCTGGCCCTGATATTTGCCACCCCTGTCCTTGTACGATGTCTCGCAAATTTCATCGCTCTCGAAGAACAGGACTTGCGCGCAGCCTTCACCGGCGTAGATCTTGGCCGGCAATGGCGTGGTATTGGAAAACTCCAGCGTCACATACCCTTCCCACTCTGGCTCAAACGGCGTTACGTTGACAATGATGCCGCAGCGCGCGTAAGTCGATTTGCCCAGGCAGATCGTCAGCACGCTGCGCGGAATGCGGAAGTATTCCATCGTGCGCGCCAGCGCGAAAGAGTTTGGCGGGATGATGCAGACGTCGCCCTTGAAATCCACAAAGGATTTTTCGTCGAAATTCTTGGGATCGACAATGGTGCTGTTGATATTGGTAAAAATCTTGAATTCATCAGCACAGCGGATATCGTAGCCATACGAAGACGTACCGTAGCTGACGATTTTCTGGCCATCGCGCTCGCGCACCTGGCCAGGCTCAAACGGCTCTATCATGCCGGTTGATTCTGCCATGCGGCGTATCCACTTGTCTGATTTGATGCTCATAATATTTTTACTCGATATGGTGCGGCACGCTGGACCTAGGCCCACCGGATGCCGGAGATGCAGGGAAATTGAATTTGGGGGAGATTTTACGCGAAAATTGCCGCAATTTCGCTTTTTTCAGGACCGGATAAGAGCAAATCCGATCCTGAATTGCCTATGGCAGCTCGTTGGAGAAGCTATTTTGTCAGCAAGCAGTGTGGTTCGCTCGGCTGTTGGGCAGCGGCCTGCTTGGCGTTTTCCACCCGCACCTCATCCGGCAGACGGATATTGTTTTTAACTGCAGTCAATTCCGCCAGGATGGAAATGGCGATCTCGGACGGCGTTTTGCTGCCTATATACAGGCCGATGGGGCCATGTAACTTTGCCAGTTCCGCGTCGCTGACGTCGAACTCTTTCAGTCTTTCGCGACGTTTGGCATTGTTGACGCGGGAACCTATCGCGCCCACATAGAAGGCATCGGACTTCAGCGCCTCCATCAATGCCAGATCATCCAGCTTGGGATCATGCGTCAGCGCGACGACGGCGCTGCGGCTGTCCAGTTTCATTTCCAGCACCAGGTCATCCGGCATTGCGTGCACGACCTTGACGCCTTCCACCTGCCAGCCTTCGCGGTACTCTTCCCTGGGGTCGCATACCGTCACATGGTAGTCCATGCCCAGAGC
>JAYSKH010000075.1:0-3251 GCA_043726505.1 Undibacterium sp.
GTGGTGGTGGTGGTGGTGGTGGTGCTGCGGCTGCCGGTGCACCGGTGCCGCTGGATTCCGTACTGGCGATGCTGAAAGACGTGGCAACCTATCTGGATGCAGCCGGCGCGGCAAAGCGCACCGGCACGCCGCCGCCCGCTGGTGACGCGCTGAGCAAGCTGAAAATGGAAGCTGATGGCAAACCTGCTCCGCTGGCGACGATGCTGAAAAACATCGACAGCAGCGGTGCAGGTCTCACTTCCGGCAGTGAGAGGGAAAGGTTGAATTCGCTGTGGATAGGTAGCGGCGGCCAGTTCTGCCGCGACGCAATTGCCGGCCGTTATCCGCTGGTCCGCAACGCCACGAAGGAAGTGACGGCAGATGATTTTGGCAAGTTCTTCGCTCCCGGCGGCCTGATGGATGATTTCTTCCAGAAAAACCTGCTGCAGTACGTGGACATGGGCGGCAGCCAGTGGCGCTGGCGCGCGACAGCGAATAATGCATCGCTGGGCATACCGCAGGAAGTGCTGAATGGATTCCAGCGCGCAGCCCGCATCCGTGATGCCTTCTTCGGCGCAGGCGGCAGGCAGGTATCGATGCGCTTTGACCTGAAACCCGCGACCATAGACCCGGCGCTGAGCAAGCTGGTGCTGGACATAGACGGCCAGCAGCTCAGCTATGCGCCCGGCGCGGCAAATTCCATGTCCTTCCAGCTGCCTAGCGGCAAGGGCAATGGCCAGGTACATGTGGAAGCAAGCCCCGCCAGCGCGCATTCCAGCCTGCGCACCGATGGCAGCTGGGCCTGGTTCCATATGATAGACAAAGGCGTGCTGGAGCCGACCGCACAGGGCGAGCGCTACAAGCTGAGCTTTGATTTTGACGGCAAGAAAGCCGCGTTTGACCTGACTGCCAGCAGCGTCATCAACCCGTTTAAGCGGGATACGCTGGAACAGTTCCGTTGCATGGACAGGCTGTAATGAGCCAGCCCGACGTCGCTGCCGGTTTTTTTGGCAAGGTCACCAGCCACGGTGATTTCGTATCGCGGCGCCTCCCGCCGGCTTTCCTGGAGGTGTGGGATAGCTGGCTGCAGCACAGTATGCATGCCAGTAAAAATCAGCTGGGCGCGGCTTGGCTGGAAACTTATCTGACCAGCCCGATCTGGCGCTTTGCGCTGTCCAACGGCGTGGTGGATGGCAATGCCTGGGCCGGTGTACTGATGCCCAGCGTCGACAGGGTAGGGCGCCATTTTCCACTGATGATCGCTGCCGCCACGTCCGCGCAAGCGCCGCTGCTGCAGTGGCTGGAACAAGGAAAGAGCTGGTATGACGCGCTGGAAGAACTGGCGTTGTCTTCGCTGGAAAGCAATTTTCTGCTTGATGATTTTGATGCGGCGCTACGCGCCACATCCGTTTTGCCGGGCGCTGTAATATTCGCCGGCGCTATACACGCGGGACCTGCTGCCGGCTGGTGCCTGCCCAGCGATGGGCTGGAACAGATGCAGGCCAGCATGCCGGCGCTGACTGCAGCAATCGCGCAGAGCCTGCTTACTGGGCACAGCGTGTGGTGGACAGACGGCTCGCAGCGTATATTGCCGTCCGTGCTGACGTGCAAGGGTTTGCCCGAGCATACGGCATTTGCGGCGATGCTCGATGGAAGCTGGGAGCGGGATGGATGGCGCTTGCCGGCTTCGGCGCCTGTCAGCCTATAAACGCACAGCACGCTGCAATTTGCTTTGTATTTCTTTTATGGATTGCAGATCACCAGTACTGCGGTGATGTTGTCGCGGCTGCCGTGTTCCTTGGCCAGCTCAATCAAATCCAGGCAGGACTGTTCCAGGCTCTGCGCATGCGTGCTCCGCATGATTTCCTCAATGGCGGAATGCGGCGTGTTGCCGTACAGGCCGTCGGTGCACAACAGGTACAGGTCGCCCGGCTGGTAAGAGTGGGATTTGACATCCGGCTTGACTGTTTCGGTGGGGCCCATTGCCTGCAACAGCAGATTGCGCGCCGGCAGATTGTCGACGATGCCTTCTTCTATCGCCTGCTGGTATAAGGTCTGGTCGCGCGTCAGCACACTGAGTTCCCCCGCGCGGTAGCGGTACAGCCGGCTGTCCCCGACATGGAAAACAACCAGCAAACCCTTGTCCAGATATTGCCAGATGCCGGTCAGGGTTGTGCCCATGCCATGGCCGCCGCCATTGTTGTTGGCGAGGTTTTGCGCATACAGCAGCGCATTAGCCGATTCCACTGCGTCGAACAGCGTCATCACCGCGGGCATGGTTTCATCGGACCAGGTGGCGTCCGGGTCATGCTCAGCTGCCACCGGTGCATTGCCTTCATTCTTTGCCTGCACAAAGGCACGAATAAAATCGCGCATCGCAAGGATGGCGTTGGCACTGGCGATTTCGCCGCCTTCATGGCCGCCCATGCCGTCGCCGACGACGACCAGGCCAAGCTCTTCGTCGATCAGAAAATTGTCTTCGTTGGATTTGCGCACCAGGCCGACGTCGGTCACGCCATAGGCCTGGCCTAGTGCGAGTTGGTGATACAGGCTGGGAGAAAGTTGCTTCCAGTTGCTCAAGGTGGCTCCGGTGTGTGCCTGCCAGGATTTGGCAGTGGATGCATGTCATTATGGTAGCATGGAAGGAAATGACATCAGCGTAAATTCGCGGTTTAAGCGCGATTTAGCACGATTTTAATATCTGGAATTTGCTCAGAATTAACGCTATGATGCAACGCAATACCAGCTGCCCGTGAAGACGCATCTGCTTTTGTTGCCGTGGCAGAAGCTGAGACTGACATAGCGACTGACAGACAGAAACAAGCAGAGAATTACAAGCAGCCGGGGATGACAATAAAATGAACGAAGGTCCGGATACGATAGAGTCTGCCAGCCTGTCCGTGGACGGACAGCAGTTTGCCGGGCCTCACCCAGGCTATACGCCGGCCGCTCCTTCATCGCCAGCGTCCTCTGCGCGGACAGCCCCTTCTACCTCCGCTGCCCCCTCTACCTTTCCTGCCTCCGCTACTCCAGCGCACGCCGATACCGTCACGCTGGAAAAACGCGTGCGCGCACTGGAGATGGTAGTGGAGCTGGAGCGCAAGCTGCGCCGCGGCAAGGAAATGGAAGTACAGGAACTGCTGAGCAAGTCGCAAGCAATTGAACAGCAGTCGCAGGCAGCGTCTCAGCAAGTCCCGTCGGTGCCGGCCGCAAGGTCTGAAGATATCGACGATGACATGACTGTACTGCACGTACCGCTCGCTGCTTCAGCG
>JAYSKH010000076.1:0-14367 GCA_043726505.1 Undibacterium sp.
TGCGCATACCGCCAGCAGTGGCCGACTTCATGCGCTGCCATGGTTTCTATCAGCAGCCGGTGGCGGGAGGGTTCGATACCGGCCAGCGTTGCCTCGGCCTGCGGATTATTTCGCAACGACAGCACCAGCTTGCAGCGGCCATTATCGTAGCCCATGGCAAGCGGCACGTCGTTGGCTTTCATCTCCGGCTGCACGATGATGTCCAGCGGTAGTTGCAGCGCCTTCGCATAGACGATGACAGGCCAGGCGGCGGTCAGCCATTTCTGTTCCAGTTCCGTCAAATCCGCTGCCTGGGCAGCCGGCTGGAAAAAGGCGCCGCCGAATCCTGCTATCCCACATAATCCGATTACAACACTTAGCGCACGCTTCAACACGGGAACCTCCTTGCCGATATCATGGCTTGATTATCGGCAATTTTCCCCTAAAGAAACAGGCACTTAACAATATTTATGATTTATTTTGTTTGCGTAATTGTGCCTGTTTATGCGCGTGTAAAAATCGATAGCGTTAACGTGAACGAAGTCTTGCAAGCAGTTTAATTTGTTTGTTTTTCCGCTACCTTGCGTTTGAAAAAAGCTTCAATCGTGCGGTACACATGCTTCTGGCTGGCCGCGCCGGAAATGCCGTGTTTGGCGCCCGGATAGGTCATCAGATCAAACAAGATGCCGCGCGTTGTCAGCGCATCGATCAGCTGCGTCGAGTTGGTGAACAGCACATTGTCATCCGCCATGCCGTGCACCAGCAGCAGCGGCGAATGCAGGCCATCCAGGTGCGCAAACACATTGCTCTTTTTATAGCCTTCGATATTTTCCTTTGGATGGCTGATGAACTGTTCGGTGTAATGGGTATCGTATAAAGCCCAGTCGGTGACCGGCGCTACCGATACGCCTGCCGCGATCTTGTCCGAGGCTGCCGACAGCAGGCGCAGGCTCATGAAGCCGCCGTAGCTCCAGCCGAACACGCCTATGCGTGCAGGATCGACAAAACCTTGTTTTGCAAGCCAGTCTATGCCAACTACCTGGTCGGCCACCTCATGCGGGCCGAACTCGCCGTAGATGGCATCGGTGAAGCGGCGCTCGCGCCGCGCAGAGCCACGGTTATCCAGCCGGAACACCACATAACCCTGCTGCGCCATGTACTGGTCAAACAGGCTGCTCCATTTTCGTTCCACCGTTTGCGCGCCGGGGCCGCCGTAGACGACGAGGAATACCGGGTAGCGCTTGCCCGCTTCAAAGTTCAGCGGCTTGCGCAGAGAGTAATGCAGCGTCTGGCCGTCCGCCGATTGCAGCGTGCCGAATTCGGTCGGCACATGCGCATCGCGGAAGCGCGCATACGGATGTTTTGCGTTCAGTTCATTATGTTCTATCCACGTCAGCATGCTGCCGTCGGCGTGGCGCAGGCTCACCTGCGGCGGCGTGTCCGGGTCAGACCAGGTATCGATGAAGATATTGGCCTGTTTGGCAAACTGGATGTCATGCCAGCCGTCTGCCTGCGTGACGCGTGTGGGCTGGCCGGCGGCGCTGCCGTCCAGCGGCAGTGTATACACCTGCTTATCGGTTACCGCATCGCGGTTGGAGGATACGTATACGCGGCCGGCTTTTTCATCCACGGCGAGCAGGTTGTCTATGCCCCATTCGCCGGTCGTCACCGCATGCAGCAATGTGGTGTCCAGCCCGTCCACACCATACAGGTACAGGTGCTTACGGCCGCTGCGTTCGGAAGTCCACAGGAAGGTCTTGCCGTGATCGATGAAGTAGGGTTTTTCCGGAATGCCTACCCAGGTTTTGGCGGTTTCGCTGATCAAGATATGTTGCTGCATGGTGGCCACGTCTACGGCCACGAGATCCAGACGCTTCTGGTCGCGCGACTGGCGCTGGTAGCTCAGGTGCTGCCCATCTCCCATCCAGTCGGCACGCACCAGGTAGATGTCCTTTTCACTTCCCAGATCCACCTGGCGGATTGCGCCGCCTGCCGGGCTGACCAAGGCCAGGCCTACCTGCACATTGGCCGCGCCCGCATACGGATAACGTTGCTCGATGACGTCGGTATGGTTGGCGTAGATTTCAAAACGCTTGACCTTGGGCACCATGCTTTCATCAAAATGCTTGAAGGCGATGGCGCTGTCATCCGGCGCCCACCAGTAGCCGCTGGTCTGGGCCATTTCTTCCTGCGCGACAAACTCGGCTTCGGCGTTATGGATGTCTGCACCGCCATCCGTGGTCAGCTGCACTTCCTTGCCGGAGGCGAGGTTGAATACAAACAGGTTCTGGTCGCGCACAAAGGAAACATACTTTCCCTGCGGCGATATCTTGGCATCCAGCACGCTGCCGGAAGCGATCTTGCGCGCCTTGTCCGTATGCGCCAAATCCACCAGGAACAGATCGCCTGCCAGTGGCACCAGAATCTGCTTGCCATCAGGCGACCAACTGTAGTCGATGATGCCGCGCAGGCCGGCGACGCGTTCGCGCTCGCGCCTTGCCTTTTCCTGGTCGGACAACTGCTCATTTGCCTGTAGCATCTTCGAGTCCACCAGCATCCGTGTGGTCTTGTCCTTGACGTTGAATTCCCACAGGTCCAGCTGGAACTGGTCCTGTTCGCGTCCGCGCAGGAAGCTGACGCGCGCGCCGTCCGGCGACACCTTGAGGCCGCGTGGCGCGGGGCCGGCCAGGCCGGTGCTGCCGTAAATGGCGTCTATGCTCAGTTTTTCGGCGTTGGAGGGCAGGGGCGTCAGCGTAGTCAGGGTCATAAATAATACCGGCAGGGATAAGCGAAAAAAGCGCAGCGGAGAATGCTGAAAGAAATTCAAAGGAGAACGCAAAAGACAACGCATGGAATAATTCCTGAATCATACCGCACCGGCGGGGAGGGAGGGCCGGCGGCGGTGCAGCGATTGAAAGAGGAAAGACGATAGCAGAGATTGCCGGGTTTTGCGATATGGAAATACTGGGGGAAAGACGGAAAAAAATACAGGGCAGCGGGGCTGCCTGTATCAGGTGCTTTCGCGCACGGCCAGCTCAAAACCGAGATCGATGCGGGTCTTGCTGACTTCTTCACCTTTCAGTGTCTGCACCAGCATCTGCGCTGCCTGGTAGCCGACCTGGTAGCGCGGCGTGACGATGGCGGTAATGGCTTGCGTGGCGCAGGCGGCCCAAGGCAGGTCATTGAAACCGGCTATGGCCATTTGCTGCGGCACTTTGAGGCCGCGCCGCTGGCATTCAAATAACGCGCCCAGCGCCAGATCATCATTACAGCAAAATACCGCATCGCAATCGGGATATTGTTCCAGCATGCTGGACAGCAGGCTGGCGCCCATCGCCACATTGGTCGGCGATGGCAGCAGCACTTCAACGTCGGGGTCCATTCCGGCTTCCATCAGGCCCTTGCGGAAGCCCTCACGCCGTTTCATCACGCGCGGGTCCAGTTGCGCGGCCAGGAAGCCGGGCCGCTTGTAACCGCGCGCCACCATATGCTGCGCGATGGCATAACCGGCTTTCTTTTGTGAAAAGCCGACCGTCATGTCGTGGCTGCTGGGGCTGAGGTCAAACATGCGTACTGCCGGGATGTGGTTGGCCGCCAGTTGCAAGCGCACTTCTTCCTGCTGTTCTATGCCGGTCAGCAGGAAACCGTCAGGTGCATGCCGCATATAGGTGGAAATAAGCTGACTTTCGCGCTCCGGTGAATAACCGGTTTCACCGATCAGAAACTGGTAACCGGCAGCGCCCAGGCAATCGCGTATGCCGGTCAGTGTATCGATGAACACCATATTGGTCAGCGACGGCACGATGACGCCGATCACATTCGATTTGGCCGATGCGAGTGTGCTGGCCGCCTGATTGGGCACATAACCGAGCTTGCGGATGGCGGCGTCGATGCGGGCGCGTGCATCTTTTTGCACCAGTTCTGGCGTTTTCAGCGCGCGCGATACCGTCATGGCGCTGACGCCTGCTTCGCCGGCAACATCAGTGATCGTCACGCGGCCGGTCGCCCGGCCTGCTTTGCCGCTGCGTTGCGGGAGATTGCTCGCTGGTTTCTTCAACATGCTGGCCTGTTGCTGTTCATTCTTTGTTCATGTCTTGCACTCTGTTTTTCGTGTCTACATCTGCGCCTAAGTACTTTCTTTGAGGCACATTCTTGCCGCAAGGGCAATCCAACGCATGATACGCGAACTCGCGTGTTGCTGCGCTTCCTGAGGGAGATGTGCTGCTTTGCTGCAAAGCAGCTATGAAAGCCTGAAAAATAATTGACACGCCAAAAATGTTAGCGTTATCATTGGTTGGCTATGTTAGCGCTATCATCGACGAATTGATCGATCTGACTCGACGGTTAGCGACGAAGATTGGCCATTACGATATCCTTGGCATAGTCATTAATACCAAACAGACACTACTTAGATAGTGCTTACGCCGGCAGTGACCAACACTACGGCCCCAAGACAACAGGAGACAGTCCCATGTTCGGCCTTAGCCCAGAAGCTACGCTACTACTCAACGCATTCATTGCAGTCGTCGTGCTGATCCTGATGATCACGCGTATGCGCATCCATCCGTTTATCGCATTGATCATCACCTCGGGTTTCCTGGGGCTGATCTGCAAAATGCCACTGCCGCAGATTGTCAAATCCTTTCAGGACGGCTTCGGCGGTGTGCTCGGTTTCGTCGGCATCGTGCTCGGCCTGGGTACGATGCTGGGCAAGATGATGGCGGAGTCGGGCGGCGCCGACCAGATCGCGCAGACGCTGGTGCGCGCCTTTGGCAAGGAAAAAGTGCACTGGGCGATGATGCTCGGCGCTTTTCTCGTCGGCATACCGCTGTTCTTTGAAATCGGTTTCGTGCTGCTGGTGCCGCTGGTCTTTATCGTTGCGCGCCGCGCAGGCGTATCGATGATCAAGGTCGGCATACCGATGCTGGCCAGCCTGTCTGTCATGCACGGGCTGGTACCGCCGCATCCGGGCCCTTTGCTGGCCATAGGCGTGTTCGGTGCGGATATCGGCAAGACTATATTTTATGGCTTCATCGTCGGCTTTCCTACGGTCGTCATCGCTGGGCCAATGTTCGGTTCATTTATTGCCAAGCATGTACTGGTGACTCCATCGGAAGACCTAGTGAACCAGCTGGCGCACCAGTCGTCCAGCAAGGAACTGCCCGGCTTCGGCATTACGCTGGTGACGGTATTGCTGCCGGTGTTCCTGATGCTGCTGAAAACCTTTGTGGATATCAACCTGCCGGACGGCCACCACATCCGCGTGCTGATGGATTTCATCGGTAACCCGATTGTTGCGCTGCTGGCCGCGGTATTGTTGTCGATTTATACTTTTGGCATTGCACGCGGTTTCACGCGGCAGCAGGTGTTGCGCTTTTTTGACCAGAGCCTGGCGCCCACCGCGGCCATCGTACTGATCATCGGCGCCGGTGGCGGCTTCAAGCAGATGCTGGTCAACAGTGGCGTCGGCACGGCCATCGGGCAGATGGCCGTGCATGCGCAGATTTCACCGTTGCTGCTGGCCTGGCTGGTGGCCGGCGTCATCCGCATCGCCACTGGTTCCGCCACCGTGGCAACCATTACTGGCGCAGGCATCGTCGCGCCGCTGGTGACACTGATCCCCGGCACCAACCGTGAACTGCTGGTGCTGGCCACCGGCGCCGGTTCGCTGATTTTTTCGCATGTGAATGATGCCGGCTTCTGGCTGGTGAAGGAATACTTCAACATGAGCATCAGCGAAACCTTCAAGACCTGGACGGCGATGGAAACCATTATCTCTGTGGTAGCGATCATCTTTATCATGCTGCTGAATGCGGTAATCTGAATTTGCACTCTGAATTTGTACTCTGAATAGGCGCGCCCAGCGCGGAAGTTTGTCTGATGTCTAAATACATGCTCGGTGTTGATATAGGTACCACCAGCACCAAGGCGGTGCTGTTCAGCCATGCCGGTGCGGTGGTGTCGCAGCATGCGGTTGAATATCCGCTGATCAGCAGCGAACCCGGCATGGCCGAGCAGGATCCGGTGCAAATCCATGCGGCGGTGCTGGAGACGATACGGCAGGCGGTGGCGCTGGCTAAGGCCCAGCCAGAGGACATCACTGTGGTGTCGTTCAGCGCGGCGATGCATAGCCTGATCGCTGTAGATGAAGACGACGGCCTGCTAAGCAACAGCATCACCTGGGCAGACAACCGCGCCAGTGAATGGGCGCGTCGCATCAAGCAAGACATGGGCGGGCATGACATTTACCTGCGCACCGGTACGCCTATCCATCCCATGTCTCCGCTGTGCAAGCTCGTATGGCTGCGCAATGAACAGCCCGAACTTTTTGCGCGCACGGCGCGCTTTGTGGGCATCAAGGAATATGTGTTCTTCCGGCTGTTCGGCCAGTGGTTGGTCGATTATTCGATCGCCTCGGCTACCGGATTATTCAATCTGAGACAGCTGGATTGGGACCAGGGCGCGCTGCAACTCGCGGGTATAGACCCCGGTCAGTTGTCGGCGCTGGCACCGACCACGCATAGTCTGTCGGGCCTTGCGCCGGAAGTAGCGACACAGCTGGGCCTGGACGCCAACACGCCTTTCGTGCTGGGCGCCAATGACGGCGTGCTGTCCAATCTCGGCGTCAATGCCATACATCCGGGGCAGGTTGCCGTGACGATAGGCACGTCTGGAGCGATGCGCACCGTCGTCGACAAGCCGGTGACAGATCCTTCGGGCAGCACCTTCTGCTATGCGCTGACGGAGCAGCACTGGGTTGTCGGCGGGCCGGTCAATAACGGCGGCAACGTATTCCGCTGGGTGCGAGATGAACTCGCCACTGCGGAGGCGGATGCCGCCCGCCAGGCAGGCATAGACCCGTATGATGCATTGACAGCCATTGCTGCCGCCGTGCCGCCGGGTGCAGCCGGCCTGCTATTCCATCCCTATTTGGCAGGCGAACGCGCGCCGCTGTGGAATGCAGACCTGCGCGGCTCCTACTTCGGCCTGGCTTCGCATCACCGCAAGGAGCACATGATACGGGCCGCGCTGGAAGGCGTGATCTTCAACCTGTACAGCATCCTGCCGGCGGTGGAGCAATTGATAGGCCCCACGCAGAGGATGATGGCCACTGGAGGCTTTGCCCGTTCTGCGCTGTGGCGGCAGATGATGGCTGATATTTTTGACCGCGAGGTGGTGGTACCGGAAAGCGTGGAGTCTTCATGTCTGGGCGCAGCGGTGCTGGGATTATTTGCGTTGGGGAAAATTGCATCGCTGGACGTCATTTCAGACATGGTCGGGGCCACGCACAGGCATACGCCGATTGCGGAAAACGTCGCCATCTATGCACGGTTACGGCCCATCTTCCTGGCGATACCGCGCAAGCTGGAACAGGAATATCTGGCATTAGCCGTGTTCCAACGGCATACCGCCGGCTGAGTAGAGGTGCGATAACGGTGAAACGGGGGGCAGGCCAAAGTGAAAAGCCGCGAGTGGAATTGTTTTCTTCAAGGCAATTAGAGATACAATCCAGACTTTACTGCCGCCTTGTGACAAAATGCTAAAACCGGTTTTTCACAAGCCTCATGTACTGAACTCTGCGAGCCCAGCCATGCCTACCACCTTCCGATTTGTCGTTGCCTTATTGTTAGCCGGCGTAGCCGTAACATCCGCTGCCGATGAAACGCCCAAGCTCAGTTCTGCTGCCAGGGATTTCATCGTCAAAGGCGCCACGCAGGTGCTGAAGGCCTGTGACCTACCCAAAGGCGTATGCGGAAAATCGCGGTTCACGGTAACCGGCGAATCCGGCGGTAACAGCAATGACGAGAAACAGGTGACGCGGCAGATGCGCCTGGACAACCTGGAACTGGAAATGAATTATCCGGTCACCAATCCGCGTAAATTTACTCTGACACAGGTCAGTGTCAACGGCGGCCAGTGGAAGATGCCGCGTGGACTGGACCTGGGCAGCAACGCGGCCAAGGTCAAGGCTGCACTGGGCCAGCCCAGCTATGTCAACGACGACTGCTTTGAATATGTGTATGAAGAAAAGCAGAGCGGCGCCAGCTTGTGCTTCAAAGACGACAAGCTCGTCAAGCTGGTGTGGGACCAGATGATAGACTGAACAGCTATCAGGGTGTTACCAGCCCATCCATGCGGACCACCTCAAAATCTGACCCATGCACACTGGCGAGTTCGCTGACCAGCTTGTCATTATTCCAGCGCGCATCCGGCGCGCCGCTGACATACCAGTTTGATCCATTGTCGGCAACGATCATTCCGTAAGTCTTCAGCGCCTGCAAAATCACCTTCGTGTCATTACTGAAACCAGTCGGTATCGCATAGCCCGCTTTCAGTCGCACCCGCATGCCCATCGGCGGCAGGCTGGCGCTGGTGTTGTTCGATGCGACATGCGTGGCGGGCGGCACATAGGCCTTGCGGCTGTTTTGTACGGTAAAACGCAAGGCATGCGCAATCTTGCCGGCGGCGACTTCATCGTAGCGCGCCAGTCCGGGGAAGATAGGCAAGCCCGCTGCATCGGCACTGGTCCAGCCCGGTTGTGCCGTTGGCCGCACCGCATCCGAATCCAGGTGAAATACTGCGCCGCTATCCGCATTCCAGCTGCCGTCACTATTGGCTGACGCATTGTAGAGTTCGTACAGCCGGTTGGCGCTGCGATCCAGCACCAGCACATGCCGGTCGCCGCTAAAGGCTCCGCCAGCAGCCGGCTGGCCTTCTATCGGCGCGGTGGCGGGGATAGGATAAGGGCCGGCATCGCTTTCATCGCCATACGCCTGAAAATGGATGGCGACCTTGGCTTGCGTTCCATCCACGACCGTATAAGGAATGCCGATGGGCGCACCGGCATACAAGCCGGCACCGAAGTCAGGATGCAGGCCGGTATTCATGCCTATGCTGGCAATGATGGCGCTGGACGCGGGGTCCACTGGTGCCGATGAAATATCCAGGTTCCACGCGTTATCTGAAGGGAAGGGCAATGCGCCATTCAGGCTCGCGCCGACGCCGGTGTCAGCCTTTTGCTGGTTGCCGTAGCTGAGGGTAACCGGCGTCGTGGGTGGTGTGGGATTGGTTGGCGCAGTCGGCGTAGTTGGCGGCTGAGCCGATACCGGTCCCGCGTCGCTGCCACCGCCGCCACAGGCAGACAGGCCCAGCGTTGCAAGGAAATAAACGCAGACGCGTAATGAATGGTGCGGGATGAAACGGAGTGCTTGCATACGGTTTCCGGGGCAGTATCGGTTGGCGAATTAAGGGGATAATTGGTCATCGTACTTTGCCTGCGATGCGGCGGAAACTGCATGAGATTTACACTCGGTAACAAAATGCTGTCTACTACGCAGGGTGCGTTAGCTGCGCGTAACGCACCGTTGTGCAATCGAAATGTCGCGTTATTTTCCGATCTAAACGGTGCGTTACGCTGCGCTAACGCACCCTGCCCATTCATTCTTTCCTAAGCCCGTTCCTTGTGCTTTTCAACACGGCGCTGCAATACAAAAATCGGCTGCGCCCATTCTGTATCTTTTTTCTTCTTGCTGGTGATCAGCGTCAGTTCGGAAGGATCGTAGACGTCGGTGTTGTGCGTCAGCGGCGTCGTCATCAGGTATTGCGCATCGGTGTTTTTCAGGAACTCGCCGACCAGCTGGATGTTGCGGATATCCAGATGGGCAAACGGTTCATCGATAAACACAAAGCCGCCGGAGCCGTCTTCCGATTTCAGCAAGCCTATCAGCAGGATCAGCGATTTCATTACCTGCTGGCCGCCGGAGGCTTCGCCATCGTTCATGCCTATCGGGCCCTTGCCGTCAAATTTGAAGCGTACGTGCAGGCCGGCCTGCGCCAGCTGGATGTCGTCGTTTTCCAGCTTGACCGGGTCGGTATGCACTTCAATGCCGGCCAGTTCGCCCAGCTGCTTGATGTTGCGGCTGTACGATTTGATCGTATAACGCAGCCTGTCCATGTAGGCGGCGCGGGCATTGACGGTGGCTTCCATTGCGCGGTTGTTCTGGTAGCGGCGGTCGTCGGTTTCTGCCTGGCGTCCTTGCAGCAATGCGTTCAGCCGCACAAACTGGTCTACCACGGTGGAATCGATTTCCCAATCGTCGCGCGCCAGGTTGTTAGTCAGGCTGCGGATGCGCAGTTCTATCTGATGCGCATTCTCATGCTCTTCAACCAGTTCCAGCCGGTGTTTGCTGCGCTTCCAGTTCATCGGCAGCGTATGCCAGGTCTGGCGCATATTCTGCAGCGTGTCGTAATGCGATTTGCGTTCTTCGGCATGGCGCTTTTCAGAGCCGCGCAGTGCCGCTTCCGCATCGGCTATGGACGCCTTGGCCTGTTCCCATTTGACATGGCTGATCGAGCGCTGCTCGGTGGCGGACTTCAGCAGCGGCGCAATCTCGCCCAGCCTGCTGCCGACTTCAATACGCTGCTGTTTCAGCGGCTGCGCATTGCGCGTGGCTTCTTCAAATTCCGGATGGCGGGCGTTCAGTTCCTTGGCCGCATCGACACCGGCCAGGCGTGTTTTCAGCGTGCTGATTTCGCCAGCCAGTTTGCTGATCTTCATCGTCAGTTGGTCTTCCTGCGATTGCAGGCGCGGCATGGCCCTTTGCAGTGCTTCCAGCCTTTGCGAGCGGCCGGCATTGCCGAAACGGTAGCGCGACGCTTCCACGAACAGCGAACGACCGCCGCGCCTTTCGCCATGGTAGGCGTCAGGCGTGATCCATTCCTGCGATTTCAGCTTGATGCCGGCATCGATGGAGTCCACCATCTGGATGCGCTGCAACTGTTCAATCAGCCAGGCCGGCGCCGGTGCGCTGAAGCTGACGACAGACAGCAGGCTCTGGTCCTTGACGGTAGGGGCGGAGACACGGTCTGGCACGATGAAGTGGCCGTAACGTTGTTTCTCACCGACGCGGTAGGCAGCGGATGCATCCTGCGCCTTGTCCAGCAAAATGACCGACGTAAAACCGCGCAGCACGCCTTCCACCGCGCCCTGCCATTTGGCTTCGGTGACTTCAACGATTTCCGGCAGCATCGTGTGCGCGATATTGGCATCGTTCAATGCGCGGCGCATTGCTCTGACGTTTTCCGGATCGGGTAGCGCGGCCTTGCCTTGCAGTGCGGAGATAGTGGCCTGGTCGGCGCTGATGCGGGTGCTGAGCGTATCGCGCTCCTGCTTCAGCCGTGATAGCTCTTCTTCTTTCTTCTCCAGATCTTCGGCCACATTGGCGACGTCGGCGTCGGCTTCAGCCGCCAGCTTTTGCAAGCGCGCTTTCTGCTCCAGCAGGCTTTCCTGCGGCTTCAGCTTGCTGTTGATCTGTTGCAGGCGTTCGCGCAGTTGCGATTCTTCCGCTTCCAGTGACGCTTCATGCTGCTGTGCATTGGTCAGCTGCTGTGCCTTCTGGCCCAGTTCCGCGCGCTTTTCGGACAGCGCCGCATCCTGGGTTTGCAGTGAGCGCTTGGTGCCGCGTATTGCATGACTGATGGACGAGGCTTTTTCCAGCGACTCATGGTATTGCAGCGTCGGCAGTATCTCTTCCTGCAGATCGCGCTTTTCCTTGTTCAGGCTTTCCCACTGGTGGTAGTTGGCAACGCGTAGGCGCAGGCCTTCCAGATTGGTCTTTGCGCCTTCCAGCTCGGTTTCAAAGCGCTGCAATTCGGTTTCGGTGTCGCGCTGATGGCGCTTGGCGTCGTCATAAGCATCCAGCACCTCTTTGTCGCCGAATACCTGGAACACCAGGTCCAGCAGCTGGCGCGGCGCGTATTCGCACAGCTTGTCGGTCTCACCCTGCTCCAGCGCCAGCACCTTGCCCATTGCGGTGGAAAGACCAGCATGCGACAGCCGCTTGCGGTAGGTTTCCACGCCCAGCCAGTCGTTGGCTTCCTGCACATCTTCAATTTCGACAATGCCGCTACGCATCAGGTAATGGCGCTTCCAGTCGCCGCCGTTCTTCTGTATCTGGCAAAACAGCGTGACTTCATCTTCATACAGGCCGGACAGACGGAAAGGGCGGTTTGATATCTGCGGGCCGACGGCGCTATTGTCCACCACTGCGCGTATCCATGCGGTCTGCTGGCCGGAGTGGCGCGCATAGTGCTTGTACGAGCGGCCCATCGAGCATTCCAGTCCGAACAGCGTGCGCAGCGCATCTAGCAGCGTTGTCTTGCCCGATCCGTTCTGGCCGGCGATGGTGATGATCTTCGCATCCAGCGGAATGTTCTTGATACGCTGCCAGTAGTCCCAGTGGACCAGTTCTAAGGATTTGATATGGAACATGATGATTTCTTTTTTCCGGAAGCTGCCGTGATGCGCGTCAGCTTCCTAATATTTTTGCGCCGCCATTGCCGGCGAATTGTGCTGCTGCTTTTGCTATTCTTCCGTGGTTGCGGAAGGCGGCTGCTCAACTGCTGGTTCAGGCATCGGCTCAGCGCTCTCTTCAGGCACTGGTTCTGACGCCTGTACCGATGTCGGTGCGGGCACAACAGGTGGGACAATTACTGCAGCGGTTCTCGGCACAGGCACGTGGAAAATGTCGGCCAGCGCGCCGTTGATGATCCTGTCCTTCAGCGCGTCGGTATCCATCAGCAGGTCCAGCAATGGGCCTTCGCTGATGAATTCGCCCTTGCGTTCGATAAAACCAAAGCGCGCCAGCTGGCCCAGGTTCATGTCCATACGGGTTTTTTTGCCGAGCTTGTCGCCGAAGTCGGCCAGCAGCGTGCGGTAGGAAATGCCGATCGACGTGTCTTCCGCGCGCGGCACAGGCTTTTCCTTGCCGAACATGTCGTTCTGGTTTTCTTCCGCCAACTGGTGGGCTTCCTGCCTTTCACGCTTGGGCAGGATGATCAGCGCCCACAGCACCACGAGCAGCGCAACGCCGTCGCGCGCGAGGCCGAAGTTATTGTTTTGCCAGGTGTCCTTGACGCCGAAGATCTTTGGTTCGGTGTCGCGCGTAAATGCCAGTGTTACATGGTCGGCATACACGTTGTCCATGAACTTCATGCCGCAGGCCAGCAGCCGCGTATCGACTTCGGCGCGGAACAGTTCATCGGACAGTGCGCGCTTGACGAGCTTGTCTTCGCGGCGCAGCGTCTGGTGCGCGAGCAGGCGCGCGATCAGGATTTGGGAATCTTCATTCATGGGCTTGCTTGTCGCTTTCATCTGCGGCTGGTTCGCCGCCGTGATTTTGTTCTACGTGTTCGGTGACTGTGTCTGCGTCTGCGTGTGGGGTGGTGATTTCTGCGCTCCCGCTGTGCTCGGCCGCTTTTTTCTTTTTGGCGGGCGAGTTTGCAGCTACAGGCACAGAGGGCGTGATGGCAGTCAGCGTAGCGACCGAGATAGCGGCCACGTGCTCATCCTTGACCTTCTGCATCTTGTCCTTGCTGGAAAATACCAGCGGCAAGCGCGCCAGATAGGCCGTTGCACCCTGCAATGCCGATTCATTGGCGTCGCCCAGCAGCGGCAGCAGTGACGCGCGGTAAGAAGCGATGGCAAAGCTGGCTGGCAATAACACATCCTGCAGCGAGGCGGGCTTTTCGCTGGCATCGGTGGCGGTCAGCACGCTCAGCCAGGTATCCAGCTCCAGCAGCGCATCCTGGTCGTCTTTTTCTATCTCGGGCGCGTTTTCCCCTACCGGCAGGCTGCCCAGTACGGCGGATACACGGGTGGCCAGCAATTCGCTCTCGGCCACGTCTATCATTTCAGACGGCGTGATGAACAGCGGCGTGATCGGGTTTGACATTGCATCGTTCGCCAGCGCGGCCAGGTCATCCTGTTTCAGCAGCCAGGTCTTGATGTCAGTCGTCGACAGGCCGGACTGGCCCAGGTGCACGCGCTGCCGTTCTATCTGATTCAGCGCCCGCGAAAACATGCCCTGCATGTTCAGCAACGCGCTTTGCGCGCGGCCTATGGCCTGCGCCGCCTTGTGCGTGGCGGAATCGGCCCGGCTGTCGTTGGTGATCGCGTGGATGATCTCCGAGCCTTTTTCTACCCAGTCGCACGCGGTATGCCATTTTTGCTGAGCGGCGCGCAGCTGGAATTCCGAGCCTGAAGCGATCGCATCGCTGAATTCCTCGGTCAGTTCGATCAGCCGGCCCAGCAGGTGATGCAGCTGCTCCACCGATACGCCGCCCACAGCCTGCGCGCCGGCAACCTGGGTCAGCATATAACTCATCTCGGCCTGGTCTTCCTGCTCGTTGACCTGCAGCAGGCTTTCTATCGCGGCCAGCACATTGCGCGCGGTGGGCGTGATGCGGTACACCGACTGTGTTGCATCCCATACCAGCAGGCCGGTCGTGCGCAGCCGCGACAGCACGGTTTCCAGGCTATCCGGTTCCAGATAGCCGAGCCGGGTATTGATGTCGGCGCGCGTCAGCGACGGCGTCTGCACGTCGGAT
>JAYSKH010000077.1:0-22324 GCA_043726505.1 Undibacterium sp.
CCCTGATCGTCGAATTGTATTCACGTTAATATTCAAGTTTCACCGCCTGCCTATAGCTATAGGCAGGCTTTTTTCATTGTGCCATCAGGTGATTTATCCATCTTCGCGGTGGTTAGAAAGCCGTTCAGCCTTATCGGTGTAACGAGCCGAGGGTATTGAAAAGGAAATTATGCAAAACAATCTGTTGAAGCCACGTATTATCGATGTGGAAATGCTGGGTGCCGGTCACGCAAAAGTCGTGATGGAACCGTTTGAACGTGGCTATGGCCACACTCTGGGCAATGCCCTGCGCCGTGTTCTGTTGTCTTCGATGGTAGGCTACGCGCCAACTGAAGTGACAATCGCCGGTGTCGTACATGAATATTCTTCCCTGGACGGCGTTCAGGAAGACGTAGTGGACATCCTGTTGAACTTGAAAGGCATCGTCTTCAAGCTACACAACCGTGATGAAGTTACACTGACATTGAAAAAAGATGGCGAAGGCGCTGTGCTGGCTTCCGACATCGATCTGCCGCATGACGTAGAACTGATCAACCCGGATCACGTCATCGCCAATCTGACAGCCGGTGGTAAGCTGGACATGCAGATCAAGGTAGAAAAAGGCCGTGGCTATGTGCCGGGCAACGTTCGTCGCCTGAGCGAGGACGCAAACAAAACTATCGGCCGTATCATTCTGGATGCATCGTTTTCTCCAGTACGCCGCGTTTCCTATGCAGTTGAATCTGCACGTGTGGAACAGCGTACCGATCTGGACAAACTGGTCATCAATATCGAAACTAACGGCGTGATCACGCCTGAAGAAGCGATTCGCCAGTCCGCACGCGTGCTGGTAGACCAACTGAACGTATTCGCTGCCCTGGAAGGCACCGAAGCCGCTGCGGAAGCACCATCCCGCGCGCCTATGGTCGATCCAGTGTTGCTGCGTCCAGTGGACGACCTGGAACTGACAGTACGTTCCGCAAACTGCCTGAAAGCCGAAAATATCTACTACATCGGCGATCTGATCCAGCGCAGCGAAAACGAACTGTTGAAGACACCAAACCTGGGCCGCAAGTCCTTGAACGAAATCAAGGAAGTTCTGGCGTCCCGTGGCCTGTCTCTGGGTATGAAGCTGGAAAACTGGCCGCCTGCTGGTCTGGAAAAATAATTTGTCCCGTGGGCGGCCTTCGGGCTGCCCATTAATCCGTAGTACCTAGTATTACCGGCCCGCACTGCCTGTTGTTTAATCGGCATGGCAGTGATAGAAGAGCTGGAATTTTTTGAAAATCTGAAAGGAAATACCATGCGTCACCGTCACGGCTTACGTAAGCTGAATCGTACTTCTTCCCATCGCCTGGCGATGCTGCGCAACATGACAGTATCCCTGCTGCGTCACGAAGCAATCAAAACAACACTGCCAAAAGCAAAAGAACTGCGCCGCGTTATCGAGCCGATTCTGACTTTGGGTAAAACAGATACTCTGGCAAACAAACGTTTGGCTTTCAACCGTCTGCGCGATCGCGAAATGGTTGTCAAACTGTTTGCTGAATTGGGCCCACGTTACGCTAACCGCAATGGCGGCTATCTGCGTATCCTGAAAATGGGTTTCCGCGTTGGCGACAATGCACCTATGGCCTACGTTGAACTGCTGGACCGTCCAGAAGTCAGCGACGCTGCAGATGCGCCTACAGCTGAGTAATTTGCTGTAATCTGCACAATAAGCATTATTCGAAAGCCAGGCTCAGCCTGGCTTTTTTTTCATCCATTTTTTTCATCCATTTTTTTCATCCAATTTTTGCCTCAGGCAAAAACCGGCCCGTGTTGCTACAATAGCTGATTGGCTGTGCCTTATCCGGGCGGGCTAAGGGTAAAAGGTGCTGTCAGGCACGGTGTCGTGGTGGGAGCCAATGATGGAACAGGTGCTGCTGGTGATGTGCAATGTGCCGGATGACGGCGCCGCGCAGCATATTGCACAGCAGGTGCTGGCCAAAAAACTTGCTGCTTGCGTGAACGTAATGCCGGAAATGCGGTCTCTGTATCACTGGCAGGGCGAGTTGCAGGTTTCCATGGAAATCGCTCTGCTGATCAAGACCACGCAGGCTAGATACGAGGAATTGCAGACGCTGATACAGCAGCTGCATCCCTACGAAGTACCTGAAATAATAGCAATTCCCGTCGCAGCCGGCTTACCCGCCTATCTGCAATGGGTTCTCAAAGAAACAGGAAGTGAATGAATACCTTTGCACATGCAACCGGCGCCGACCTTGGTAGGCGTTTCTTGAAGTTTGTCGGACACCTGTTGTCATTAAGCCTGCTGGCAATGCTGTGCAGCTTGCCAGCACATGCCGAGGATGAATTTCTGGAGCCGGAGGCTGCCTTCAAGTTTTCCGCGAAGATGGTGGAGCCCGGCGTTGCCGAAGTCACCTACCAGATCGCCGAAGGCTACTACATGTACCGCGAGCGCCTACAGTTCAAAGCCGACAATGCCACACTGGGTACACCGGAACTGCCAAAAGGTAAGGTCAAGTTTGACGAGACTTTCCAGAAAGAGCTGGAAACCTATCGTCACAGCCTCGTATTCAGGATTCCGGTGCAGGCGGCAGGGGATTTCAATCTGCGCATCACCGGCCAAGGCTGCGCCGACAAGGGCTTGTGTTATTCGCCGATGGAGTCGGTCGCCAAGCTGAGCGTAACCGGTGGTTCCGGCAGCGGCGGCAGCGGTTCTTTGCTGCACCTCGGTTCTAATCCGGCACCTGCTGCTGCTACTGGTGCTACCGCTGCTCCTGCCACGGCCATGAGTGAAATCCCGTCGGAAGCGCCGGCAGTTGCTGCCGACGGTGAAACCAGCCGTATCAGCGCTGCGCTGAAGAGCGGCAAACTGATCGCCATCCTGCCGCTGTTCCTGCTGCTGGGCATCGGGTTGTCGTTCACTCCCTGCGTGCTGCCGATGGTGCCTATTCTGTCCTTCATCATCGTTGGCGAAGGTGCCTCTATTCGCCGCAGCCGTGGTTTCATCCTGTCGGTCAGCTACGCGCTGGGTATGGCGCTGGTCTATACGGCGCTGGGTGTTGCCGCAGGCCTGATCGGTGAAGGCCTGTCCGCAACCTTGCAAAATCCCTGGGTGCTCGGCGCCTTCGCTGTATTGATGGTGGTGCTGTCGCTGTCAATGTTCGATGTGTATCAACTGCAAGTACCTGCCGCATTGCAAACCAAGCTGACTGCGGCTTCTGAAGGTCAGCGCAAGGGCAAGCTGTTCGGTGTGTTCATCATGGGCTCCATCTCTGCGCTCATCGTTGGCCCCTGCGTGGCTGCGCCGCTGGCCGGTGCTCTGGTGTATATCAGCCAGACCCGCGATGTGCTGGTGGGCGGTTCTGCGCTGTTTGCGATGGCAATCGGCATGAGCGTGCCGCTGCTGCTGGTCGGCCTGTCCGCCGGTAGCCTGCTGCCGCGCGCCGGCATGTGGATGGAAAGCATTAAACAGTTCTTCGGCGTATTAATGCTGGCGATGGCCTTGTGGATGGTATCTCCGGTATTGCCTGTCTGGCTGCAGATGGCCGGCTGGGCGGCGATATTGCTTGGTTATGCCGGCTATCTGCTGTTCCTGCGTAAAAAACCTGGTCTGCCTTCCCGGGCTTTTGCCGTAGTGCTGGCAGTGCTGGGCCTGCTGCAGGTGGTCGGTGTCAGCACTGGCGGCCGCGATGTGTTTTCGCCAGTTGCACATTTGTTTGGCCCGCAGGAGCATGGCGTCAAATTTACGCGCATCCGTTCCGTTGCCGACCTGGATCAGGCGCTGGCGCAATCCAAGGGCAAGACGGCGGTATTGGATTTTTATGCGGACTGGTGCGTATCCTGCAAGGAAATGGAAAAACTGACCTTTACAGACAGCAAGATCAAACCCCGTCTGGATGACATGCTGCTGCTACAGGTGGATGTCACTGCCAATAACGCCGACGATAAGGCGTTGCTGAAACGTTTCAACCTGTTTGGTCCGCCAGGCATCATTTTCTTCAACAAGAAGGGTGAGGAAATCCAGGGCGGCCGCGTCATCGGTTATCAGAATCCGGACAAGTTTTCTGGTTCGTTGGGCAGGGTAGAAGGCATCTAAGGACAGATTGAAGGGGTGGATGCGCGCTTATGCATGTAAGCATATAAGCATTCAATAATTTTGTTATTGAATATGCATCCATCAAGCGTTATATTGATCGCCTTGGACTTTACTGGAGAACGACATGACTTTACGCTTAGGTGATATCGCCCCTGATTTTGAACAGGACTCTTCGATCGGCAAACTGAAGTTTCACGAATGGGCAGGCGACTCCTGGGTCGTGCTGTTTTCCCACCCTGCCGATTTCACGCCTGTCTGCACCACCGAGCTGGGCCTGACCGCCAAGCTGAAACCGGAATTCGACAAACGCAACGTTAAAGCGATTGCACTGTCTGTAGACGCTGCGGAAACGCATCTGCAATGGATCAAGGATATTGAGGACACGCAAAAAACGGTCGTCGGTTTCCCTATCGTTGCCGATGCCGACAAGTCGGTAGCCGGGCTGTACGACATGATCCACCCGAACCAGTCGGAAACAGCAACGGTGCGCTCCCTGTTCGTCATTGATCCAAAGAAAAAAGTGCGCCTGATCATCACTTACCCGATGAGCACCGGCCGTAACTTTGACGAAGTGTTGCGCGTCATCGATGCACTGCAACTGACCGATGGCTATACCGTGGCCACACCAGGCAACTGGCGCGATGGCGATGACGTCATCATTCCTTTGTCCATCAAGGATGAAGAAGTGATCAAGCAGAAATATCCAAAGGGTTACACCTCTCCAAGGCCTTATCTGCGCATCACGCCTCAGCCGAACAAGTAAGCAATTCAGATATTCCAAAAAAATGCCCATCGCTTGATGGGCATTTTTGCATGTGCGTCATTACAGCATGTGCGTCATTACATTGACGGGCACTTATTCCATGGGCTCCGGCATGATCATTTCCGCATAGTCATACAGAGCCCCCAGTATGGTTTCTTCCCTTTCGCCAGCGGTTTCTGACAGTAGATCGATCTGCGCAAAATAGTCGTCTATCTTCAGCGCATTGGCGTAGCCGTCATATAACCTGGCGGCACGGTGTTCATCCCATTGCTGCTGTTCTTCCGGCGACAGAGTTTCAGGAAAATTGCGTGCGCGGTAACGGAACAGCAGTTCCGTCAGCCTGGCGTCCTGGAAGCTCGCCCTGATGTTAGCGAGCCGCTCGGGGCTGAGCAGCCGCAGTTCATTCAGTTGCCGGCGGTCTGCATTGCCGATAAAGCCGCCATACAGGTCTTCATCGACATCCGCGCTTTCTGTCAGGGGCCGGTCAAATACCTGCTGCCAGATGGCGCTCATGTCCGGTCCGGCCAGCGCTAGCTGCGCGTGGTGCTGAATCAGCGCGGTATCGATTCCCCAATGCTGCGCCCGTGCAGCGCTCAGCGTGTTCAGATTGCCGATGACAATGGGGGATTTGTTCAGGTGGATGGTCTTCACCGGTAGCCGGCTTACACCTTCCGGCAGGGCATCGGTCTTGGTGAACATCCGCATTTGTATCGTCGCCGCGTCCAGCGTGAAGAGCTCGCTCGGGTCCAGCGTCAGATCCCAGGCGATCACTTCGTTCTTGTTTTGCGGATGCATGGCCAGCGGCCACATCGCGGTGACGCAGCCGCGCTCTACCGGTATCATGCCCGACACGTGCAGGAAAGGCTTGCGCGCCGGCAGGCCCATTTCGGCCGATACCCGGTCTTTCTTGTGCAGTGCCAGGCAGAAATCGAATAATTTAGGCTGGTGTTGCCGTATCAGCCTGGCCAGTGCAATGGTGGCACGCACGTCGGACAACGCGTCATGCGCGGCTTCGTGCACGAGGCCGTTGGCGGCGCTCAGGTGCTCAAGTTTGAAGCTGGGCCGGCCATCTTCATGGGTAGGCCAATTGATGCCTTCCGGGCGCAGCGCAAAGGTCGTGCGCACCATGTCCAGGATATCCCAGCGGCCGCACTGGTTCTGCCATTCGCGCGCGTACGGGTCGATCAGGTTACGCCAGAACATGAAGCGGGTGATTTCATCATCGAAGCGTATCGTGTTGTAGCCCACGCCTATCGTACCGCTCTGTGAGAAAGCCTGCTCTATTTGGGCGGCGAACTGGTATTCCGGGATGCCGCGCTCCAGGCAGGTCTGCGGTGTAATGCCGGTGATCAGGCAGGCTTCGGGATTCGGCAAAAAATCCGGCGCCGGCTGGCAATACAGCATGATGGGTTCGCCGATTTCGTTAAGGTCGGCATCGGTACGAATTGCCGCAAACTGCGAAGGCCGGTCACGCCTCGCCTGCGCGCCGAAGGTTTCGTAGTCGTGCCACAGAAAGGTATGTTGGGACATGGCTGTCGCTTATCGATAGAGGGAATGTGCGGAAGTGTAACCGGTGCAGCGTGGCTTGCCTACACCCGGCCTTCCAGATAGCGCTTGCTGCGGAAGTACACCAGCAGCACGACGACGATGAATAGCATGATGCCCATCGTGATCCAGAAACCGGATGCATGCTTCAGCAAGGGCATCACTTCGAAATTCATGCCGAAGATGCCGGTGATCAGCGTCAACGGCATGAACAGCGCGGTGATGACAGTCAGCGTGCGCATGATCTCGCTGGTACGGTGCGCCATTGCCGCAAAATGGATTTGCACGGCGGATTCCAGCGACGCTTCCAGCCTGCGCGCATGATTCAGCACGCGGCTGATATGTTCGATCACATCATTGGTGCGCACCAGCAGCAAGTCCTTGGCATGGCTGTTGCCGTCATGCGTATCAACGATATGGTCGCGCAGTTCTTGCATCGCGTCATGCTGCTCTTCGCACAGGCTATCCAGCTTGCGCAGCTCTATGCGCGAATCAAGCAACGCCAGCCAGTTATTGAAAGGCCGTCGCGGGTCGAGCAGCGCGTGCTGCCAGCGGTCCAGCTGCTGTGTCAGCGGCTGGCGCAGTTCCAGATACTGGTCCACCATTGCATTCAGCAAGCGCAGCATCAGGTCTTCCGGCGATGTCGGCAGGCGGCTGGAATGCGTGCTGCCGTCGGCCTTGGCTTTGTATTCGAGCAGGCGTGCGCGCTGGCTTTCTACGATCCGGCTTTTACTGGAGCGCACCGTCACCAGCGCCTTGTCCACCAGCAGGAAAGACACCGGTTGTGTCGCCAGCTTGCCCAGCGCAGCGGGCATTTTCCGCCGAAGTATTTCTTCGGTATCGTCGGCAGGCTTGGGCGCAGCTTCGCCGTTCAACGCCAGCTTGCGAAAGACGACCATCTCGTAATCGTGCGTGGAGTCAAAGTACGACGGATGAGAGAGGTTGGTGACGTCTTTCAGGTGCAGGTCGTAAATATGCGTGCCGGTGATCTGCGCGATCCTGGTTCTCCATGCCTCTGGATCGGCGCTGACTTCTTCGTGGCTGGCGTCCACCCACAAAAAGCCGCCAGTCACGGTGGCGCAGGTCGGTGCCGTCGCCGGGTTCAGGCTGACCTGATTCTCGTTAATGTACAGGATGTCCATGGGTATCGCGAAGTTTGAAAATGGGCCACAGCGCGCACAAAGACGCCACGCAAAAAATGGCAACAGCAGTCTGTGCCATGGATGACAGCGGTACCGTACCGAACCAGCTACCGCTCAGCACCACGATCAGCAGGCTGGCCAGCAAGCGTATTGCTTCAAGCGGTAGGTAGGTTTGCTTCTGCTCCATCAGGCCACCGACTATCCACAGGCCGGCCACCAGCCACACTGCATACGCGAGACCGCCGACAATACCAACGCTAGTATAGGCAACCAGGAAATGCGTTGTGACCTGCAATATCAGCACAAACTGCACCAGGCAATACCACATGCGCGCGCCGCTCAGCGGTGGATTGTACAGTGCACGCTGGATGTCGAAGGCTGAGGACGGATACGCGGCGGCGACATCGGCCGGACGCCAGCCCGGCGGGCGCACCCAGATTTGCAGCTTGTCCACCCAGCGCCTTGTGTGCCAAGCATCCAGCGCGACTGCCTTGTAGACCTCGATATTCGCCCACAGCGGGTTCCAGCTACGCAGCGGGCTGCGCGTGCCGAACACGACGGGATGCTCATCCAGCTCGTCAATATAGGTGCCGAACAGTTGGTCCCACAGGATCAGGATGCCGCCGTAGTTTTTGTCCAGATAAATGTCATTGACGGCGTGATGCACGCGATGGTTGGACGGCGACACGAACACGCTGTCAAACCACCCGAGCTTGCCGATCTGCTGCGTGTGCACCCAGAACTGGTATAGCAGGTCGATCAGCGCGATGATGATGAATACTTCCACCGGATAGCCGATCAGCGCCATCGGAATGTAGAAGATCCAGCCCAGCAGCGGGCCTGTGCTGGTTTGCCTCAGCGCCGTGGTGAGATTGTATTCTTCGCTTTGATGATGAACGACGTGTGCCGCCCACTACACCGCCGTTTCATGTCCCATGCGGTGTAGCCAGTAGTACAGGAAGTCATACAGCAGCAGGCCGGATACCCATACCCAGATACTGTCCGCAGGTAATTTGAATAGCGAAAAATGCGCAAACACCCATGCATAGATGCCGATGGCCAGGATCTTCATGAACACGCCGACGATCTGGCTCATGACGCCCAGGCTCAGGCTGTTCAGCATATCGTTAATGCGGTAAGTGTTGCGCCCGCGCCTGAGTCCCACGATGAATTCGATTGCAATGAACAGGAAAAACACCGGGCTTGCAAAAGTAATGATTTTTTCTTGCATGGTTATTTGCCTGACGAGGTGGATAGGGTTGCCGGTGGTGTATCGACAGTATGGATCACAGGACCGCCGGCGTACCGGACGGCGGTGCTTTTATCGAGCTTGCAATGCACCACAGTGCCGGATAATAAGTGCCCAGTACCAGCACTGCGGAGTAGGGTAGCGCCGTGTGAAAACGGTTATACGCAAGTAGCGTATCAGACAGCATGAACAGCAGGCCTCCGATGGCTGCTATCTTGCTATACGCATCCTGCAGATAAAGATGGCGCGTGATGGATTGGGTGCTCATTGCTAGCAGGCAGATGACGTAGCCCAGCACCGGCAGCCGTAGCCCGGCACTTAGGCCGGGCCAAAGCACGAATAAATTGGCTGCACCAATTAGACCAAGCAAGAGCAGCACCACAGGTTTGCCAAACAGTGGACTGTCGCTGGTGAACGCCTTTAAAAAACAAAGGTGGGCAAACAGAAAACTGGCAAGCCCCAGCAGGAAGCCGCTTGCCAGCACGCTCTGCGGCAGCATCAGAAAGATATCGCCTGTCAGTGACAGCGTTATGCCAGCGAGCACGGCGTAGCGGTAGCGCGGATTTACGGCAGGTGAATTGCGCCACGCGATGCCCAATATGAGCAGCGTCGCCAGCGGTTTGAAAATATGGTGCAGCCAGATGGTGCCATCCTGCGCACCTGCCCCGGTAATGGCCAGACCGGCGCATGCTGCGGCCAGCAGGGTTTGCATGCGCAAACCCGGTTGTGCCGATCGTGCCTGTGGTGGCAAGGCTGGCACCGCGTGTGTCATGAACTGTGTTTGAGCAAGCGGGCAACGTCCCGCGCGAAATAAGTCAGTATGCCATCCGCGCCGGCGCGTTTGAAGGCCAGCATCGATTCCATCATTGTCTTGTTATGGTCCAGCCAGCCGTTTTGCGCGGCCGCCTTGATCATCGCGTATTCACCGCTGACCTGATAGGCGAAGGTAGGCACGCGGAATTCATCCTTGACGCGGCGTACGATGTCCAGATACGGCATGCCGGGTTTGACCATGACCATGTCCGCGCCTTCGGCCAGATCCAGTGCGACTTCGCGCATCGCTTCGTCGCTGTTGGCCGGATCCATCTGGTAGCTGGCCTTGTCGCTCTTGCCCAGATTGGTGGCCGAGCCCACCGCATCGCGGAAGGGACCGTAGAAAGCGGATGCATACTTGGCCGAATACGCCATGATGCGCGTATGGATGAAGTTATTGCTTTCCAGCGCATGGCGGATGGCGCCGATGCGGCCGTCCATCATATCGCTGGGAGCGACGATGTCGACGCCGGCCTCAGCCTGCACCAGTGCCTGCCTGACCAGCATTTCTGTGGTTTCGTCATTCAGCACATAACCATCTGCATTCAGCAGACCGTCCTGGCCGTGGCTGGTATATGGGTCCAGCGCAACATCGGTAAGGATGCCCAGTTCCGGGAAGCGGCTTTTCAGTTCTCTGACGGCGCGCGGGATCAGGCCTTTTGGATTGGTCGCTTCCACGCCGTCCGGTGTTTTCAGCGATGGATTGATCGCTGGGAACAGTGCCAGCACCGGAATGCCCAACGCGACGCAATCTTCCGCCACTTGCAGCAGCAGGTCTACCGATACCCGTTCCACGCCAGGCATGGACGCGACCTTCTCGCGCTGGTTGACGCCTTCAATGACAAAGACCGGATAAATCAGGTCGGCGGGTGTGACGATGTTTTCGCGCATCAGCGCGCGGGAAAAAACGTCCTTGCGCATGCGGCGCATGCGTATGGCGGGAAACTGGGCAGACTTGGTATGGGACATTGTTTAACTCTTAATTTTGGCGGTGCATTGAATAAGCATTCAGCGGGCAATAAGTCGACAACAAGCAGGCAAAGAATGGACAAACGGCAAAAATAAAATTCAGGGTAATGAAACTTTTTTACGGATGCAAGCTCTTAGAAGCAGGTTTATTCAACCAGACCTACCGCTTAACCCTCCCAAGCGGGCGCCGGTTGACCCTATTCAACCCGGCGTTATTACCCTGGCCCATATTTGTGCCAGGGTTTTTTTATGGGGGAGCGGTTCGAAGACGCATTCCCTATTTTATCAATGTTGATGGATGCGGGTTGCTGCGGGTGCGCAGTGCGGCAGAAGTGCGGCAGAGGAGGGACGGTGCCCTCCTGCGGGAATGCCGTTTACTCCGGACTTGTGCTCGCGTCGGGTCCGGCCGGCAATTCGGCTGCAGCGACGGGTTCAATATCCAGGCCGAGCAGCTGCTGGATCTTGGCATCCGCTTCCTCTATGCCCTCGCGCTTCAGCGCGGAGAACAGCTGCACGGTGAAGGGGAAGGGCTGGCCCTGCGCATCCACATAGCTGCCCAGTACGGTGCGCGCCTGGCGCAGTGCATTGGCAGACTCGTTCTTGTTCAGCTTGTCGGATTTGGTCAGGATGCAGTGGATAGGGCGGCCGGTAGGCGCAAACCATTCCAGCATCTGAATATCCAGCGCGGTGAACGGGCGGCGGGAGTCCATGATCAGGATGAGCGCTGCCAGCTGGTCGCGCCTTTGCACATAGGCGCCGAGCAGCTTGTTCCAGTGGTCTTTGGCCGCACCGGGGACTTCTGCGTAGCCGTATCCCGGCAAATCCACCAGCAGCGCGCGGATTTCGTCGACACGGGTTTCATCCTTGCGATGCTGGCCCACATGGGCGCCGCCTATGGAAAAATAGTTGATATGCTGAGTGCGGCCCGGCGTTTTGGAGGCAAAGCACAGTTTTTTCTGGTTGCACAACGTATTGATGGCGGTGGATTTGCCTGCATTGGAACGGCCGGCAAATGCCACTTCGGGCACCGTGGTGCCGGGCAAATCGCGTAAATGGTTTACGGTCGTAAAAAAGCGAGCTTGCCAGAGAATGGACATAGGAGATTAGAAATTCGTTAAAACGGGAGGTCCGGCTCTGTGTTGCAACACAGATATCTCTTATATCAAGAGCGGGGGACAAAATTCATTTGACGACTATTAAATAGCTGTCAAGAACTTCCCTAATGGAAAAATGCAACAGAAGTAAGTAAAAACGCGATAAAGCTATTGTACAATAAGGGGTTACGTATTGGGCAGCTGAGTAAGTTTGTTATATAAGCTTGAATATTGAGCGCCCAATCGACGTTTTTGCCTTTTTTGTATTAAAAGCGGCAGAAATATGCTCCAAATAGCTGTGGTGTTTGTATTGTCGTTGCCATTTACGTCGCCAACAGGGCAGATTTCCATTATTTAGTCTCAGGGTGTTTGAATGAACCGTGCTTTTTTACCGTTATTGAAGTCTTTCGGCATCGCGATCCTGGCGGTGTCTTCCGTTGCATATGCAGCCGATGAGCCAAAGGCGCCTGCCAAGGCCGATCCTGCAAAAGGCGAAGCCTTGTATACCAATGGTGACGCTACCCGCAACATCACCGCTTGCGTATCCTGCCATGGTGCTGCTGGCAATTCGACGATTTCAACCAATCCTAAACTGGCCGGACAGCACGAAGCGTATATCGCCAAGCAGCTGGACAACTTCAAGGGCCCGGACCGCAACAACCCTATCATGACGGCGTTTGCCAAGGCGATGACAGCGGACGACGTAAAAAACGTTGCTGCCTTTCTCACCGTGCAAAAGCCGAAACCAGGCGCTGCCAAGAACAAAGATACAGTTGACCTGGGCAAACAGATCTACCGCGGTGGTATCGCAGAGAAAAACGTACCGGCCTGTGCCGGCTGCCATAGCCCTAACGGCGCCGGTATTCCTGCGCAGTTCCCACGCATCGCAGGCCAGCACCAGGATTACACGCATGCGCAGCTGGTCAGCTTCAGCGCAGGCACGCGTAAGAACAGCATACAGATGACGACCATTGCCAAGCGCATGTCCGACGAAGAAATGAAAGCCGTTTCCGACTACGTGGCAGGCTTGAAATAAGTATTGTCGGTGTCTGGTTTTAATATGGAGGGGGTGGCGTAAGCCACCCCCTTTTTCTATTTTGCTGTGTTTATTTTCCTGTGAGCATTTGCCGCAAGCGGGTTTGGGTCAGGCGCTTTACAATAGCGGCTGCATAAAAGCGGGATAGCGGTGTGGCGTTACGACTATGCGCGTGACCATGACTGCAATCTTGCACCGGCGCTCACGTCTGCCTTGAATAATAAACAGGTTTTCAGAATTTTTAGGTTTCCATGGATATAAGCACTGAAGGATGGCAATTAAACACTCAGCGTCGCTGGGTTGCGGTTGCCGTAGAGTTGTTTTCGTCGATGCGCTTTGCGATCAGCCTGCTGACGTTGATCGCGATTGCGGCAACCATAGGCACGGTGCTCAAGCAGAACGAGCCGATGCCCAACTACATCAACCAGTTCGGCCCTTTCTGGTTTGATGTATTTGGAAAGCTGCACCTGTATGCCGTGTATTCGGCGTGGTGGTTCCTGCTGATCATGGCCTTCCTGGTGCTCTCCACCAGTCTTTGCGTTATCCGTAATGCGCCGAAGATGCTGAAAGATATGCGCAGCTGGCGCGAAAACGTGCGCGAGCAATCGCTGCGTAATTTTCACCACAAGGCGGAATGGAATAGCGGCATGTCGCGCGGCGAGTTGATGACGCAGCTGACTGCGCATATCGGCCGCATCGGCTACAAGTACAAAATAGTCGAGAAAGACAATGCAACGCTGATCGCGGCCAAGCGCGGTGCGGCAAACAAATGGGGCTATATCTTTGCCCACAGTGCGATTGTCATCATTTGCATAGGCGGCATGCTCGATTCCGATATGCCCATCAATTTGCAACGGTGGTTCATGGGCAAGGTGCCGTTTGACGGTAGCGGCGTCATCGCGCAGATACCTGAAAAGCACCGGCTGTCGCTGGCTAACCCTACCTTCCGCGGAAATACGCTGATCCCCGAGGGCACCGCGAGCGAGACGGCGATTATTCCGCAGCAGAACGGCGTGTTGATCCAGGATCTGCCGTTCACGATACAGCTGAACAGGTTCATCATCGAGTACTACTCCACCGGCATGCCCAAGCTGTTTGCCAGCGAAGTCGTCGTCAAAGACCATGAAACCGGCAAGACCTTTCCCGCAACGATCAAGGTCAATGAGCCTTTGATCTACAAGGGTATCGCGGTGTACCAGTCCAGCTTCGAGGATGGCGGCAGCCACCTGAAGCTGACCGGCTACCCGATGACGGGCCAGAAGGCCGTCACTTTTGAGATGGCCGGCGATGTCGGCGGCGTGACGCCACTGAAAAACAGCAATGGTGTTGATTACACGGTGGAGTGGTCGGGCTTCCGCGCAGCAAATGTGGAGAATATGACCAAAAACGGCCAGGATGTGCGTGCGGTTAACAGCAAACAGAGTTTCAACGAGCAGTTCAGCGCCGATCTGAACAAGCATCTGGGCTCGGCGGCTAAAAATGCGAATAACAAGGATTTGAAAAATGTCGGCCCTAGCGTGCAGTACAAGCTGCGCGACAAGAACGGCCAGGCTAAAGAATTCAATAATTATATGCAGCCGGTGTTGATGGATGGCGCTTATGTATTCCTGGCGGGAACGCGGGATACGCCTTCGGACGCTTTCCGGTACCTGCGCATTCCGGCGGATGATGACGATACCGTGGTGGAGTGGATGCGCCTGCGCGCCGCCGTTGCCAACCCTGAATTGCGCGCAGTAGCGGCGCAGCGCTATGCAGACCGTGCTATGCCGGATACCAAGGACAATCTGGAGAAGCTGCGCGCACAATTATCGGAATCTTCGAAGAAGGGTTTGTCGATCTTTGCCGGTGATGGCCAGGTGTCGGGCTACTTTGCCGTGTCCAAGTTCCTGGAGCAGATTCCAGCAGCGGATCAGGAAAAGGCCGCCGACGTGTTCATGAAGATATTGAACGGCAGCCTGTGGGATCTATGGCAGGTCGCAAGGGAAAAAGACGGCTTGCCGGCAATGCCGCTGGATGAAAAGCATGCGCGTTTCCTGCAACTGTCCACCAATGCGATCTCCGATTCTTTTTTCTACGGTGCGCCGGTTTATCTGCAACTGAGTGGTTTCGACGAGGTCAAAGCCTCGGTATTGCAGGTAACCCGTTCGCCCGGCAAGAACGTGGTGTATCTGGGTTGCCTGCTGCTGGTGCTGGGCGTGTTCTCGATGTTTTATATTCGCGAACGCCGCCTGTGGATCTGGGTCAAGGATGGCGATGTGGACGCCGGAATGGGTGCCAGCGCGCTGATGGCCCTGAGTTCGCAGCGCAAGACTCTTGATTTTGAGCAAGAATTTGAAGGTTTGAAGCTACAATTGATGCAAGGTAAGAACCCGATTGGACCGGAAGCGCATTAACCGGCGTAATCGACTAAAATCGGGGCTGCTGATAAGGCCCCTGTATCAATTACTCGCGTAGCTATCGAATCTGCGATTGAATCAGGCTGAAATAATGGATCATGAACCGCGTTTTGGTGGCGCGGGCTTGTGAAAATGGCACTGAAAAAATGCTTTCAGTGTTGCGCCAACAGGACAAATGATGGAAATTACACAAAGTTACACTCCCTACCAGGGCTACTTCAAGCGCCTGTCCGTGCTTGACTGGCTGTATGCCGCTGTGTTGTTCAGTTCGGTGCTATTCGCGCTGAACCGCTATGGCGCGCATATGGACGTGTATGAAAAAGGCATCCTGTTCATGGCGGCGCCGACGTTTGCGTGGCTGGGCTGGAACTGGAAGCCGGTAAGAATATTACTGGTAGGGCTTGCCGTGCTGGCGCTGTTTGCCATCAACCTGTACGCGGGCTCGCTGGAGATGGCGAACAAGAGTTTTTTCCTCAAATACATGCTGTCCAGCCAGTCGGCGATCATGTGGATGAGCCTGCTGTTTGTGTTGTCCACGCTGTTTTACTGGGGCGGCCTGATCGCGCGTTCCGACTTTGGTTCTTCGGTTGGTTCTTCGCTGTGCTGGGCTGCCGTGGTCATGGGATTTACAGGCATGCTGGTGCGCTGGTATGAGTCTTATCTGATCGGCAGTGATGTCGGCCATATCCCGGTATCGAATTTATATGAAGTATTCATCCTGTTTTCGATGATTACGGCACTGTTCTATCTGTATTACGAGCAACAGTACAAAACCCGCCAGCTGGGGCCTTTCGTGTTGCTGGTCATCTCCGCGGCGGTAGGCTTCCTGCTGTGGTACACGATACAGCGCGACGCGGCTGAAATCCAGCCTCTGGTGCCTGCACTACAAAGCTGGTGGATGAAGATTCACGTACCGGCCAATTTCATCGGCTATGGCACCTTCTCGCTGGCGGCAATGGTATCGGTCGCTTACCTGTTGAAATCGCATGGCTACCTGCAGGACAGGCTGCCTTCGCTGATCGTGCTGGATGATGTGATGTACAAGGCAATCGCAGTCGGTTTTGCGTTCTTTACGATTGCCACGATATTGGGCGCGCTGTGGGCTGCCGAAGCCTGGGGTGGCTATTGGTCGTGGGATCCGAAAGAAACCTGGGCGCTGATCGTCTGGCTGAATTACGCGGCGTGGTTGCACATGCGCTTGATGAAGGGTTTGCGGGGCCAGGTAGCCGCCTGGTGGGCGCTGGTTGGCCTGCTGGTGACGACCTTCGCTTTCCTCGGTGTTAACATGTTCCTCTCCGGCCTGCATTCGTACGGCACACTATAAGCAAATCCCCGGCTCCCGCATTGCGTAGTTGGCAATGCGGGAGCCTGCGGCATCAGATGTTGTTGCAAATTGTATTGCACATGTAAGTTTCGGCAGATAAAGGCGACTGATAGGAAACTATTCGCTGCGCTGCGTATCGAACAGCTTAATAGTCACCTGAATTCATCCTGTTCTACCCATTTATTGACATCTCTGCTGCATTGGGCAGAGTGCACACTGGAGTCACCATGCTGATCAAACGCGGCCCTAACGGCATAGACTTGCCATTTTCTTCAGAAATCACGCCGCGCGCGGTGTACGAATCGCGCCGTGATTTCATTCGGCAACTGGCGGTTGGTTCCATTGCCAGTACCGCCTTGCTAGAGTCCGTCACGCGCGAAGCCTTTGCGCAGACGCCCGGAGCGCCAAAATTGGTGGGCGCGCCCAATCCCGCGTATATGCTGATGGATAAAAAGACAGCGTATAAAGATGCTACTACCTACAATAATTTTTATGAGTTCGGTACCGACAAGGCAGAGCCTGCACAGTACGCTGGGGGCCTGAAAACACGGCCGTGGTCGATTAGCATTGAAGGCGAAGTCAAGAAACCGATGACGCTGGACCTCGACAGCCTGATGAAGCTGGCACCGATGGAAGAACGGGTTTACCGGCTGCGCTGTGTTGAAGGCTGGTCGATGGTCATTCCGTGGACTGGCTATTCGCTGTCCAACCTGATAAAAAAGGCCGAGCCTACGGGCAATGCCAAGTTTATTGAATTTGTAACACTGGAAGACAAGAAGCAGATGCCAGGCCAGCGCCGCGCGGTGCTGGAGTGGCCTTATGTCGAAGGTTTGCGCATGGACGAGGCTAATCATCCGCTGGCGCTGCTGGCTTTCGGTATGTATGGCGAAGTGCTGCCTAACCAGAACGGCGCGCCTGTGCGCCTTGTCGTGCCTTGGAAATACGGTTTCAAGTCAGCCAAGTCCATCGTCAAGATCCGTTTTGTCAAAGAACAGCCAAAGACGGCATGGAACCTTGCCGCCACTAACGAATATGGCTTTTATTCCAATGTGAACCCGGACGTGGACCACCCGCGCTGGTCGCAGGCGACGGAGCGTCGTATCGGTGAAGATGGCGTTTTTACCCGCAAGCGCAAGACGCTGATGTTCAATGGCTACAGCGAAGTGGCGCCGTTGTACGCGGGCATGGACCTGAAGAAGTTTTACTGACCCTGTGTTCTTGCCTGAACTTCGCTCAAAGAAAAAATGATCAATCCAACATCCCGGCAAATCACCGTTGTCAAAGTCATCGTCTTTTTGGTGGCGCTACTGCCTTTTGCCAGACTGGTAGCGTTTGCCTTTCTGGACCGGCTGGGCGCCAACCCGGTGGAGTTCATTACACGTAATACCGGCGACTGGACCTTGTATTTTCTGTGTTTCACGCTGGCGGTGACGCCTTTGCGCAAGTTTAGCAAGTGGAACTGGCTGATCAAATTCCGGCGCATGATAGGCTTGTTTGCATTTTTTTATGCGGTCCTGCATTTCACGACGTTCTTATGGTTTGACCATTTTTTCGACGTACAGGAAATGTGGAAAGACGTCCTTAAGCGGCCGTTCATCACTGTCGGCTTCATCGCTTTTGTGTTGCTGATACCATTGGCCGCGACCAGCACCAACGGCATGGTAAGGCGCCTGGGCGGTAAGCGCTGGCTGTGGATACACAGGCTGGTATATTTGATTGCACCGCTTGGCATACTGCATTATTTCTGGATGAAGGCCGGCAAGCATGATTTTGCGCAGCCTTTTTTGTTCGGAAGCATCGTTGCCGTGTTGCTGGCGCTGAGGTTGATCTGGCGCTGGCAGGGCAATCGTGTCCGTGTGCAGGCTGCCTGAAGCCGGTTCGCATCCATGGGTTGAGCGGGCTCTGTCTGTAATCAATATCGCTGCGTCAGCCCAACACCAAACCTAGTTTCGGTGGCGCCGCTGATGCGCTGTCTTCTGAGACCCGCATCCAGGTCCAGCGTGTTGCTAGGCGAATAAATTACCCCTCCGAGCACATACACCGGCTTGCTGGCGTCTGACTTGCTGTCGGCCTGGGTAAATCCGGTATCTGCGGTCAGTGCCCATTGTGCGTTTGCCTGATAGACGACGGCGGAAGAAATCCTCCACACCCCTTTCCGGTTCATTTGTCTGTCTGCCGCGTGCTCGTAATCATTGACGGTGAGCACCAGGTTGCCGTGCCATGTCCACGCTGAGCGTGTATAGCTGTCGACCAGGCCCAGATCTACGCTGCGGCGCCCTTGTCCTAAACCCTTTTGCTGGTCGCCAGTAGGCAGGAACAACTCTGTCTTGAACACGAGCAGCTGCCCCTGATAATCTAAAAATTGCCATTTGCTGCCGACAGAGATATCGCCAATGCCGTGCGGTGAAGAGACATTCAGCGGCAGGTTGGCGAACAGATCCTCGTCATTGCTGTAGCCGTAAGTGGAGGTCAGCGCGGCGACCTGATCCTGCTGGTCGCGAAAGCTGACACGGTCCGTATTGATTTCGATCTGCTGGTTGCTTTTGCCGAGTACGGTAGCGTCTTCGGTACTCAACGGATGGGCGGCAAACGCGGATTTGATCATCAAACCTGAAAAAAGTAAGATGGCGGATTTGTTTTTCATCATTATTTTCTCCTGATGCATCCCGCCAGCATAATTAACATTTATGACAGCATTTCTACTTCGTGAACAAGAGTTACCTACTCGCCTGCAGCGCTGGTCGCTGCGCATGCTGGCCCTGCTGGGCTGGCGGGTGAGGTTTCGGCCCTTGCCGGGGCCGCGCGGCATTGTCATCGTTTATCCGCACACGTCGAACTGGGATGTTCCCGTGGGGGTGTTGGCCAAATGGGCGATAGGCGTCCACTTCCGCTTTATTGCCAAGGCTTCATTATTTCAGGGGATTACCGGGTTGACGGTGGGCCGGCTGTTGCGTGGCATTGGAGGTGAACCGGTAGAGCGCGGTGTATCTACCGGCTCCATTGCGAGGCTGGCGGAAAAAATCAATGACGCCGAGTCGTTCTGGCTGGCGATCACGCCAGAGGGTACACGTGGCTATAAACCCTACTGGCGCAGCGGGTTTTACCATATAGCGCTAGCGGCCGGCGTGCCGGTAGGCTGTGCGCGGTTTGATTACGGAAAGAAAGAAATTGCGCTGGTCGACTACGTGATCCTGAGCGGCAATCAGGACGAGGATATGGAAAAAATCCGTATGCTATATGCAGGCACGCTGGGTTTGCATCCAGAGTGTGCATCTGAAATCGTATTGCGCCGGGATGACGCAATGTCCAGGCAAGACGATGTGCAGACCTAACTGGCCTGCCTGGCTCGGCAGATTCTAGTTTTCCTTGCCGGTATCCTTGCTTGCATCCGGCGGTGGCGTCGACTTCACAGGCACTGATACATCCGCAGGCACGTTTGACGGCGTGACGGCAGGTTGGGCAGGTTTGCTGGTCGCTACGCCTGCAGGTTTCTTCGGCATGTACAGCGGGCCTTTTTGCCCACAGGCGGACAGGCTGCCCAAAACGAGGATCAGGGCGGTGGCGGGAATGAGTGTGTGAGTCTTCAAAATGGCGAACACCGTATAGAATGGCGGTTTAATCAATGCGGTGGAGTGTAGCATGACTGAAACGGAATTTTTGGACCTGGCCGATGCAACTTTGCGTAAGGTGGAGGATGCCTTCGACCGGGCATTCGAAAACGATACGCTGGACGTTGAGTGCCGCCGTAGCGGCAATGTGCTGGAAATCGAATTTATCGGCAACGGCTCCAAGCTGATCGTCAATAGCCAGGCGCCGATGCAGGAAATGTGGGTGGCGGCGCGCTCTGGCGGCTTTCATTACAAGTACGACGGACAGCAGTGGCTGAATACGCGCGACGGTTCTGAACTGTTCGCAACGCTGTCTACGGTCGCCAAAGAGCAGGGCGGCGGCTCGCTGTAAACCTTTTCACGGGAGGTCTACCGGCTGCATCTGTGCCAATACTCACTTGCACTTGCACTTGCACTTGCACTTGCACTTGCACCTGCACACCGTAACCGGTATGCAGGTGTTTTTATTGGCCTTACGTTATTTACCTAATTTTTGCCTGATCAGTTGGTGTTGTTCTCTTCAATGATAGGGGCCGCAGGTGGTGGCGGCTCTGCTTCGCCCAGGCTATGGATGCTGGTTGCCGGCGGGTTTTCTGCATAGAAGAAATCGCCCTCTGCCTGGATGATGCCTGGCGGTATTGGCCTTTCTTCCATTGGTATATCTTTGAGCGCGCGCTGCATATAACCTATCCAGATGGGCAACGCCAGACCACCGCCGGTCTCACGGTTGCCGAGGTTACGCGGCTGGTCGAAACCTATCCATGCAATGCCAACCAGCTTGGCCTGGTAGCCTGCAAACCACGCGTCGAACGAGTCATTGGTGGTGCCGGTTTTACCCGCCAGATCGGTGCGTTTGAGCGACATGGCTTTGTTGGCAGTGCCGTAGCGCACCACATCCTTCAGCATGCTGTCCATCAGGAAGGCATTGCGTTCGTCAATGACGCGGTTGCGTTCGTCGCCGGCCTTTTCAGGTGCCGCCGCTGTGAGTACCTTGCCGCTGCTGTCGGTGATTTTTGAGATCAGATAGGGATTGATCTTGTAGCCGCCGTTGGCAAACACGGCATAGGCGCCAGCCATCTGCAAAGGCGTGACCGCACCTGCGCCCAGTGCCAGCGTTAAGTAGGGGGGATTTTTTTCTGGCAGGAAGCCGAAACGGGTCGTATATTCCTGGCCGTACTTGGCGCCTACCTTGTGCAGGATGCGGATGGAAATCATGTTCTTGGACTTGGTCAGGCCCTTGCGCATCGTCATTGGGCCTTCGTATTTGCCGTCATAGTTTTTTGGCTCCCACGCTTGCCCGCCTGTCTGGCCGGAGTCAAAGCTGATCGGGGCGTCATTGATGATCGTGGCAGGGGACAGGCCTTTTTCCAGCGACGATGAATAGATGAACGGTTTGAAGCTGGAGCCAGGCTGGCGCCATGCCTGCGTCACGTGGTTGAACTTGTTCATGTTGTAGTCAAAGCCGCCGACCAGCGCGCGGATGGCGCCATCGGTGGTACTGGCGGCAACGAAGGCGGACTGGACCTCGGGTATCTGCGTGATATTCCAGTTTTTCCCTTCCTGCATCACGCGGATGACGGCGCCACGCTGTATGCGCTTGTTTGCCGGCGCCGTGGCGGACAGGCCGCTGGCGCCAAATGTGAGGCCGGGGCCGGTGATCTGGATTTCTTCGCCGGAAGACAGCACAGCCCGAACCAGCTTGGGCGAAGCTTCCAGCACCATTGCAGCAATGATGTCGTCGCTGTCGCTATGTTCGGCCAGCTCTTTTTCGATGGCGTCATCCGCCGCTTCCTTGCCTTTCGGAATCTCAATGATTGCTTCCGGGCCGCGGTAAGGATGGCGCTTTTCGTACTCCATCACGCCTTTGCGCAGCGACAGGTAGGCCGCATCCTGATCGGCCTTGGTGATGGTCGTATACACGTTCAGGCCTCGGGTGTAGGTTTCTTCCTTGAACTGTTCATAAGCGAGCTGCCTGGCCATTTCGGCGACATATTCTGCATGAATGCCGAACTCTGCGCTATCGGTCTTGATGTGCAGTTCTTCCGTCCTGGCGCTTTCGTATTGGGCTTCTGTGATGTAGCGCAACTGCAACATGCGCTGCAGGATGTATTGCTGGCGCACAGTGGCGCGCTTGGGATTGGCCACGGGGTTGTAGGCGGAAGGCGCTTTGGGCAGGCCGGCCAGCATCGCGGCTTCAGCAATGCTGATGTCCTGCAGTTTCTTGCCGAAATAAATCTGGGCGGCGGAAGAAAAACCGTAAGCATGCTGGCCCAGGTAAATCTGGTTCATGTAGACCTCGAG
>JAYSKH010000078.1:0-17440 GCA_043726505.1 Undibacterium sp.
GGCCATCGGCAGTCACCGGCAGCTATACGCTGAAAGTCACTGTGGTTGACTCTGCCGGCCGCAGCGCACAGGCAAATGTACCTGTCACGGTGAATGCCAAGTAAGGACATGGTCGGATAGTGGATAGTGGTGATTTGCTATGGCGCTATTTGTTATTGTTGAATAATTAATTTTGCTGTCTGGAATCGATGGAACGCCCGCGCTAGCGGGCGTTTTTTATTTGGTTTGGCAATCAGGCAAGCCAAATTGCAGATAACTGTTGCATATGAAGCAGTAAATTGTAACAACAGATACATTGGCATTTCTCCGTCATGTTGAATACTTGCAAATGCGCCTGAATGGTTGCAGAATCACCGGGGAATAAATAGTGCCCTGAGACAAGCCATTCAGCATCAAACCATTTTTGCTTTCTCACGGCTGCCGGCCCGCCATATGGGCCGAATGCCGAATGCCATTCCCCACGATTCTGATCAGCGTTCTCGTCATGCTTCGTGTAAAAGCTGACGTCCACTTTACGGTCAACCCCTATGCGGAGCAAAGAATGCCTGACAACGAGCCTGGTCTCGCAACCATCCTGATTGTTGACGATAATCCCGACATAATCCGGCTGCTGTCATCTTTGCTTGTTGACAAGGCTGAAATCCTGTTTGCCACCAGCGGGCAGGCAGCCATCTCCATCGCCAAGAAACGGCGCCCCGATCTGATACTGCTGGATGTGCAGATGCCGGAAATGGACGGTTTTGCCGTATGCCGCGCGCTGAAAGCAGATTCAGATACCCGTGACGGCAGCGTTATCTTTGTCACAGCAGGTGACGACGACGCATCCGAGCTGATGGCGCTCGAAGCCGGTGCTGTGGATTTCATCGCCAAACCGCTGCGGCCTGCCATCGTGCGTGCGCGCGTTGAAACCCACCTGACCCTGCAGCGCCAGAGCCGGGAAATGAAAAAACTGGTGCACAGGGATGGCCTGACCGGAATATTCAACCGCCGCTATTTCGACGAGCAACTGGCAACGGAAGTGCAACGCCACCGGCGCCAGAACCTGCCGCTGGGGCTGATGCTGGTCGATGTCGATCACTTCAAGATATATAACGATACGATGGGGCACCTGCAAGGTGACGCGTGCCTGCAAAAAATCGCCGCCACGCTCAGCGCCGCGGCACGGCGTCCGGCTGAAGTCGTTGCGCGCTACGGCGGCGAAGAGTTCGCTATCATCCTGCCGGGCTCGGACGAGCAGGATACTGAAAAATTTGGCGCCTGGGTCTTGCAGAACATCCGCGAGCTGGCGTTGCCGCATCCGCATTCGCCTACCTCTGGCACCGTGAGCATCAGCGTCGGCCTGGTATCCTGCTTCCCCGATCCGCATCTGACGCCTGAACTGATGATAGCCCGCGCCGATCAGGCGCTTTATAAGGCAAAATCGCAGGGCAGGAACCGGTTTCATGCCTATCAGATGCCGGAACCGAAGGTAGACAGGCTGCATATCGCCGCACTGACAGGCTCCTGACACGGGCTCCTGAAGTAAAGCAGGCAGGCAAAGACCTGCAAGCTATAGTATAAAGACAGAGATGAATCCTCTTAGTATCAAGGTCAAAATAGCGCTGGCAACCATCGTCACAACGGTGGTCATGATTGCGCTCGTCACGGCAATACAAATCCGCCAGATGCGCAAAGACTTTACCAGCGTGCTGTACGACCAGCAGACCGCGCTGGTGAACCGCACGGCAGAAGAGCTGGACGACAAGCTGAGCCTGCTGATCGATATCCTGAAACGCTCTGCGGATCACGTGCCACGTGAAATGCTGGACTCGCCACAGCAACTGCGCAAGTATTATGAAGAACGCGCCATTCTCGCCCTATTTGATGACATCCTGATTCTGAATACCCGGGGAGATGTCATTTGCGACGTCCCCGAACTGCCCGGCAGGACCAAAGTCAGCGCGGCGGACCGCGGCTATTTTAAAAAGGTCATGCAGACCAAAACCGCGTTTATTTCAGAACCGCTGATCGGCAAAACCAGGGGTGAGCCTATTGTTCAGGTGGTGGCGCCGATACTTGATGCCAACGGTGACGTGCAGGGCGTGCTGGTTGGTGTGCTGGGGCTGTACAAGGACAACGTGCTGGGGCACCTAAGAACTGCCAAGGTCGGCAAGAGCGGGTTTTATTTTGCGCTGACCCGTGATGCGGTGCCTATTTACGTGCTGGAACCAGACATCAAAAAATTGCTCAAGCCTCGCCCTGCCAACGCGAATGCCGCGACCACGCGTGCGCTGATGGAGGGGTTTGAAGGTACGGTAGAAAGCATGAACAGCAATGGCCTGCTGGCGTTGACCAGTTTCAAATCGTTGAAAACGGTGAACTGGGTGCTGGCCTCTTCGCTACCTATTTCCGAAGCCTTTGCGCCATTTGAGCATGTATCTACCCGCCTGGCGCTGCTGGGCAGCGTTGCGTCGCTGCTTGCCGCAATATTCATCGGCTGGGTAACGACACGGCTGCTGGCGCCGCTGGGCCGGCTGCGTGACGGCATCCAGCTGATGCATGAAGACGCCAGCCAGTTCTCGGCATTGCCGGTACGCCGCCGCGACGAGATCGGGCAGCTGACCGATGCCTTCAACAAGCTGATGCAATCGCGTTCCGCAGCAGACGCCAGACTGAAGCAGCTGATTGAATATGCGCCGAATGCGATCATTGTCGTCAATGGCGAAGGCAATATTGAAACCTTCAACCGTCAGGCCGAGCATTATTTTTCGTATGACCGTACCGAAGTCCTGGGGCAGCCTGTGGAACTGCTGGTGCCGGAACGTTATAGGCTGGTGGATGCAGGCTCCCGCAAGGATTTTTTCCAGTCCCGGCTGGATAAGGATTTGCTGGCAATGGGGTCCGGCCTGGAAATCTGGGGGCTGCGCAAGGACGGCAGCGAATTTCCTATCGACATCAGCCTCAGTCCTATCGACACCGATCTCGGCGCCAAGGTACTGGCGGTCATTACCGACATTACCGAGCGCCATCGCCTGGCTCTGGAGATTGACGCCAGGGCGCACGAGCTGGAAATCGAACGCGATCGCGCGCAGGCAGCCAACAAGGCGAAAAGTGAGTTTGTCGCCAATATGAGCCACGAGATCAGGACGCCGATGAATGCCGTGCTGGGCATGGTGCAATTGCTCGGCAATACCGACCTTACCGCCGAGCAGCGCAACTACCTGACGATGGTGCGCGCCTCCGGCCAGTCGCTGCTAGGCATCCTGAACGACGTGCTGGATTTTTCCAAGATAGAAGCCGGCCACATGGAAATGGTGACCGCCGAGTTTGATATCGACCAGCTGCTGAATTCACTGGCCACGACAATGACGATGAACGCCGGCGACAAAGAGCTGGAGCTGGCCATAGGCATAGACCCCGAAGTGCCGCGCATACTGATGGGCGACAGCCTGCGCCTGCAGCAGGTGCTGGTCAACCTGACCGGCAATTCGATCAAATTTACCAGCAGCGGTGAAGTGTCGGTCCATGTCGGCCTGGCTTCACGGAGCGATGACAGGATAGTGCTGCATTTTGAGATAAAGGACACCGGCATCGGCATTAGCGAAGACCAGCAGGCCAATCTGTTTTCCGCCTTTTCGCAGGCTGATGCCAGCATCACGCGCCGCTTTGGCGGCACCGGCCTGGGCCTGACGATCACCAAACGACTTATCGACATGATGGGTGGCGAGATAGGCGTGCGCAGCCATCCTGGCCAAGGCAGCTGCTTCTGGTTCAATCTTCCATTGAGCGTGATCGCGGACCGCAGCAATGAAAAACGGCTACCTGTGCTCGGCAAGCTGAAGCTGCTGATCGTTGACGACAACCAGACCAGCCGCAACTTCCTGCAGAAGATGGTGCACAGCTGGGGCTGGGAGGCGGATGACGTCGGTTCCGGCGCCGAGGCAGTGGTTCAAATGAAGCAGCACATCGCCGATCATACATCGTACGACGTCATTCTGGCGGACTGGACGATGCAGGAAATGGACGGCCTGGCAACCGCCAAGGCTATCCGCGAAGCAAGCGAGGGCGACAAGCAGCCCATCGTCATCATGGTGAATGCCTTTGCGCGTGACCAGATGGTGCACGCACCGTACGCCGAAGAAGCCGATGTTGTACTGACCAAGCCGATTACCGGCTCCAGCCTGTTTAACGCGGTGCATGAAGCCATCGTCACCAAGGGTACCGGCAAGCATGAGCTCAGATCAAGCCGGCCGGCGACGAACAGGCTGAAGGGCGTGCGCCTGCTGCTGGTCGAAGACAATCCGCTGAACCAGATCGTTGCGCGCGGCCTGCTGGAGCATGAAGGCGCCAGCGTGGAAGTATTGGGTGATGGGCAGCAGGCGGTCGATCATCTGGCAGTGCACTCAGGACGTTACGATGCCGTGCTGATGGACGTGCAGATGCCGGTGCTGGACGGCTTCAGTGCGACGCGTAAAATCCGTAACGAACTCCAGCTGGATATACCCGTCATTGCGATGACCGCAGGCGTGACGACGTCGGAGCGCGACCTGTGTTTTTCGGCAGGCATGAATGATTTCATCGGGAAGCCGCTGGATCTGGCGCAGATGCTCGGTGTATTGGAAAAACTGCAGGCCGTGGACGGGGATATGCCGGTGCAGACCACTTCCGTATCCCATATGGCGCCTGTCATTTCTGCATCCTCCCCATCGTTGGCACATCCGCCGGCTGCGAAAGAGGCAGTGGTGGCGTCAGATGATGTTTTTGCGCCCGATAAACTGCTGGCGTTCATGGGTACGGATGCACGGGCTACCGACATCATAGTGAAGATGGTACGTGATCTGGCCACAGGCGGTATGCAACCCGTGGAAGAGGTAAAAGCCGACATTGCATCCGGAAAGAGCAATGAGGCCGCACGCCGCCTGCACAGCATGCGCGGGTCGATAGGCACGCTGGGCACCAAGCTATTCGTTGCAGCCTCGCTGGAACTGGAACAGGCCATCATCCAGCAAAGGATGGATGATTTTCCGGCGTTGATGGATGAGGTCGAAAATACCTTCTGTGCAGTGGTCGCAGGCGCGCATGCCTGGCTGGAACGGCGAGGCATGACCAGCGCCGCTCCCGACACCTTGCTGGATAAGGCCAGGCTGAGGGAGCTGGCGCAACTGCTGCGTGAACAGAACATGCGCTCCTGTGCACTGTATGACGACATGGCGGCTGCATTGAAGGCGCATCTGCCGGACGCTGTCTTTACCTCCCTGGCGCAGGCAATGGCGTCGCTGCGTTTCGATGCGGCACTGGATATTCTGCAGGCGTTGGACGTTTGACGGGCGCAGGTGCCGTCGTAAGCTCGCTACGCGTTCAGTCCCTTCATTCCTTCCGTACTATAGCGTTCGCCGGCGGCCATGCCCGCCGGCAGCGCCGCTGAAATGCGCTGTAGATCAGCTGCACTGAGCTGTACCTGCAATGCGCCCAGATTCTCCAGCAGGTATTGCGTGCGCTTGGTGCCTGGTATGGGGATGACGTCCTGTCCCTGCGCCAGTAGCCATGCCAGCGCCAGTTGGGCCGGTGTGCAGGATTTTTCCGCCGCGATGGCCTTGACGATATCCACAATGCGCTGGTTTTGCTGCATGTTGTCGTCGGCGAAGCGCGGGTTGAAACTGCGGAAATCCTTGTCATCCAGCGATGCGGTATCGGTCAGCCTACCGGTCAGGAAGCCGCGCCCCAGCGGGCTGTAAGCAAAGAAAGAGGCGCCAATGCTGCGGCACGCCGCCAGTGCGCCTGCCTCTGGATCGCGTGTCCACAGTGAGTATTCGCTCTGCAAGGCGGCAACAGGATGCAGGCTCGCCGCATGCCGCAGTGTGGCCGGCGATACTTCGCACAAGCCTATTGCCCGGATCTTGCCTTGTTGAACCAGTTTCGCCAGTGCTCCCATTGACTCTTCCAGCGGTGTGTCCGGATTGATCCTGTGCATGTAGTACAGGTCTATCGTATCGACGCCCAGCCGCTTCAGTGATGCCTCGCAGGCAGCGGCGATATACGCAGGGCTGTTGTCGATGCGGCGCTCATAAGAGCCGGATTTTCTGACCAGGCCGAACTTGGTCGCAATACTGACCTTGCCGCGCTTGCCCTTCAGGAAGCGGCCCAGCAACTCTTCGTTGTGGCCAATGCCGTAGGAGTCTGCGGTGTCAAACAGGGTAACGCCGGCATCATAGGCGGCCTCCAGCGTCGCCATTGATACGCTGTCGTCAGTATGGCCATAAAATTCCGACATACCCATGCAACCTAATCCCAGTGCAGAAACCTGCAGGCCGCTGCGGCCTATTGTGCGCTTTTCCATAAAAACCTCTCTTTGCATTGATGTGCCATGCCCTGGCGATGCAGGGAATGAAGCCAGTGTAGGTGCCGTTGTCCGATTGTGGAATGACCAAATTCGTGATACCTTTTTGGTATGAAGAAGCTGGATACCAATGCCCTGCAGATGTTTGCCGCTGTCGCGCTGAGCCTGAATTTTCGGCAGGCGGCAGAGCAGCTGCACATGTCACAGCCGCCGCTGAGCCGTGCCGTCAAGCTACTGGAGCAGCGCCTCGGCGTGAAACTGTTCGAGCGCGATACGCAGCGCGTAGCGCTGACGGCAGCTGGAGAGAAACTGCTGCCAAAAGCGCAGAGGATACTGGCGTTGCTGGAGGAGGCGGAGCTGTCGGTCGCCGGCACCCAGGCGCCGGCGCGGTTGAGGCTGGGGTTGACGACGTCGGTGGAAACCGGCATGTTTTCTTCGTTCACCGCAGCATTGCAGGCTGCATTGGACGGTATGACACTGGAGCTCAGTTTTGCGCCGTCGCCGCGGCTGGTGGCCGGTCTGCGCGCCGGCAGGCTGGATGCGGCTGTGATCGCCTTGCCGACGACTACCCATGAACTGCATGTACAAGCGCTATTGCAGCAGCCCATGATAGCCGCATTGCAAAGCCGCCATCCGCTGGCGCGCCGGCGCAGACTGGCGCTGTCTGATCTGGAAACCGAATCCGTTTATTGGTTTGAGCGCGCCCGCCAGCCAGCTTTTTTTGATCATTGCCATGCCGTTTTCGACAGACATGGATTTGCACCACATTTTGTGCGGGAGCCGCAAGACCATCATGTGCTGCTGGGCGACGTTGCTGCAGGCAGGGGTATTGCCTTGCTGCCGCAGTCGTTTACATCGCTGAAGATGTCAGGCGTTGCCTACCGCGCGTTGCGGGAAGGCGGAGAGCTGTCCGTCGGGCTGGGTCTGGCGATGCGGGACGGATCGCAAGTCTCCGCCACACTGTTGGCGGAGCTGGCACACAAGTTTCTGCAAGCGGAGGTTTCTTAAGCGGACAACGCGCGGCCAGGATAAGAACGTATCCCTTTGAGGAATTCTATCCTGCGTTCATGCGACAGCATGTCAGGTAACGCAGCTTCAAATGCCTGCCTGTAAGGCTTGCTCAGATGATGCTGCAGGAAATAGTCGCGGCTGCAGGCCCAGTTTTCATAAATCACCAACGTGTCGGGATCGTTCAGGTCTTCATGCACCCAGGTGTTGATGAAATCAGGTTCTGCGGACATGGCGTCCAGCACGTCGAAAGTCATTTTACGCATGCGTTCGCGCACTTCCGGCTTGGCAGGCAGGTGGACGATAAAAGAAATGGAGTCAGACATTTTTTGCTTTCAGTAAGATAGTTTCAGGCCGAGAACCGTTCTCTGCCATGCGGCGCCCTAAAATCCAGCGCGGGTCCCACCGGGATGATGCCGGTAGGGTTGATTGATCCGTGGCTGCCGTAATAATGCGCCTTGATGTTGTCGATATTGACGGTGGCCGCAATGCCCGGATGTTGGTACAGGTCGCGCACATATGCCCACAAGTGTGGATAGTCGGCAATGCGGCGTATGCTGCATTTAAAATGCCCCACATACACTGCGTCAAAACGTATCAGCGTGGTGAACAGCCGCCAGTCGGCCTCGGTCAGCGTATTGCCTACCAGATAGCGCTGGTTTGCCAGGCGCTGTTCCAGCGTGTCCAGTGCGGCGAACACATCGTGCACCGCCGCATCGTAAGCATGCTGCGTGGTCGCGAAACCCGCGCGGTATACGCCGTTGTTGATGTTGGGGTAGATATAGTCATTGATGGCATCGATTTCCGGCCGCAGTGCTTGCGGGTAGTAATCGCCCGCCAATGCGCCTACGCCGTCGAACGCATTGTTGAGCATGCGGATAATTTCCGAAGACTCATTGTTGACGATCGTGCCGGTCTTTTTGTCCCACAGCACAGGCACGGTAACGCGGCCTGTATAGCCGGGGTCCGCCAGCGTATATAGCTGGTGCAGACGCCTGACATTGTTGACGGTATCGGGAACGACGTCGGGGCCTTCGTTGAAAGTCCAGCCTTCGTTGCCCATGAAGCTGTTGACGACAGACACGGAGATCATGTCTTCCAGGCCCTTGAGCTTGAGAAAAATCAGTGCGCGATGAGCCCAGGGGCAAGCCAGCGATACGTACAAATGGTAACGGCCAGCTTCCGCTTTGTAGCCGGCGGCTCCGCTCGGTCCTGCGCTGCCGTCCGCGGTGATCCAGTTGCGGAAACTGGATGCCTTGCGCACAAATGCTCCGCCTGTCGATGAGGTGTCGTACCAGTCGGTACGCCATTTTCCTTCTACTAATAATCCCATGCTGTACTCCAGAGTTGATTGTTGAATCCAGGTTTTAGCTTGCTGCGATCCTGCAACAATTCGACCCTGTCGGGTTGATAGGATCGAATTGATAGGGTCGAATTGTTTCAGTCAAAGGCGCGGTTATCAGGCGACAGCGTGACGTCCGGCTGCCATTTGCAGAGCCACCTTGGCTACCCGGGCGCCCAGATGCTCGGATGTTTTCAGGTCGGCGCTGGTGGCTGCGGCATCTGCGCTTTCATCGGCGTTGGATTGTGCGGCTGCGCCCAGGAAGAAGCCGTGGCGGTTCAGGCTGTCTTCGGTGCTCTTGGAGTTATTGTGGCCGGGCGGCAGGCCGAGGTTGACCCAGTGCATGCCGTGCTGCGCCGCGAAGATGGAAAACTGCTGCAGCACTGCCAGTTTGTCACCGGAGCGGGATGCCGCATTGGTGAAGCCCGCGGCGATCTTGTTGGCCCATTTTCCGCCTTTTGCAAATACGTGGCTGGATGTCGCTTCCATGAAGCCTTTGAATTTGGACGATGCGCTGCCCATATAGGTGGGCGAGCCGAAGATGATGGCGTCAACGGTTTCCAGTTTGTCCCAGTACTGGTCGATCTCGTCGACGCTGATCAGGATGCTTTCTATGCCGGCTACGCTGGCGGCGCCGCGTGCAACTGCTTCAGCTTGCTTGGCGGTATGGCCGTAGCCGCTGTGATAGACGATGGCGACGCTGGTAGTGCTGTTCATGATGAATTCCTTGATAGTCTGCCTGCCCGCGGCCACTGCCGCGGACAAGGTATTGCAATAATGTGGACTGTTACAGCTGGCTCATGCCGCCATCCATGATCAGTTCCGTACCGACGACAAATGCGGAGTCGGATGAAGACAGGTAGAGCACGGCGCTGGCGACTTCTTCCGAGGTGCCGAAGCGTTTCAGCGGAATTTGCGACTGTATGCCGGCGGCAAGCTCGCCCAGTTGGTCAGCAGGGATGCCCAGGCGGCCATACAGCGGCGTGGAGATAGGACCGGGGCTGACCACGTTGACGCGCACACCGCCTGGCAGCAGTTCTGCCGACAAAGTTTTGGCGAAAGAGATCAATGCTGCCTTGCTGGCTGCATACACGCTGGAAGACGGCATGCCGATATGGGCGTTGATGGAGCCGTTCAGTACGATTGCTGCGCCTTTGTTAAACAAGGGAGTCAGCGCCTGTATCGTGAAGAACACACCTTTGACATTGATGTTGAACGTCTGGTCCCACAGGTCTTCGTCTATCGCTTCCAGTGGGCCGAATTTGGCGACGCCGGCATTGAAGAAAGCAGCATCCAGCGTGATCCCTTGTGCGCTGAGTGTCTGTGCCAGTTCTTTGGAAGCCTTGATATCGCCTGCATCGTTGCGCAGCGCAATCGCGTTGTCGCCCAGTTGCGCCTTGGCGCTGTCCAGCGTTGCCTGGTCGCGGCCGGTGATGATGACTCTTGCTCCCTGTTGTGCGAATGCCTGTGCTGTTGCAAAACCGATACCGCTGTTGCCGCCAGTGACCAGTACTGTTTTATTGTCAAAACGTTTCATGATGAGCTCCATTAATTGGGTGAGATTGCTGTGGCAGATGTGTGTTCGTCTGTGCATTCACTATATGAGCGGGCAGGCCTGGCAACAATGCTGAAACGCTGCATGCATCGTTCAGGATTTGTGAAGTCATCGAGATATATTTTAAAAATAATTGCCTTTAAAATATGCTTTTTGATAATCAGAATCGTAGCAAAAATGCTGTTTTTTTATTCTCAATACCGTTATTTCGCTCTATGATGGTGCTATTGCTTGCCGGATACCTCATCGGTAGAATGCAATTTCATAAATAATGAATCAATACTGGAGCCCTGCATGGACCGTCTGCGTGCAATGGAAGTATTTGTCGAAGTCGTGCGTAAGAACGGTTTTGCCCGTGCGGCGGATGCGCTGGACACCTCGCCTGCCAACGTGACGCGCATCATCAGCGATCTGGAAGCACACCTCGGCACACGGCTGCTGAACCGCAGCTCGCGCAAGATGTCGCTGACGGAAAGCGGCGAGGCGCTGTATGAAAGGGCAAAATCCATCGTGGAAGACATGGTGGAAGTGGAAGCGATTGCTTCTTCTGCCGCGATGCAGCCGCGCGGCCTGCTGCGCATCAATGCGCCGCTCAGCTTTGGCGTACTGCATCTGGCGCCGCTGTGGCCCAAATTCATGGCAGCTTATCCTGAAGTGGAGCTGGACATCGCGCTGATAGACCGCGTGGTGGATATCGTGGAAGAGGGCTACGACTTGGCGATCAGGATTTCGCGCGTGGGTTCCACTGCCCATGCGGCGCGCAAGCTGGCGACCTCTCATAATATTGTGTGCGCATCGCCGGAATACATCCGCAAGCATGGTGCGCCTGCGGTGCCTGCCGATCTTGCCGCTCACAACTGTATCGTGTACAGCTATTCGCCGACGGCCGATGAATGGAATTTCCTGGATGAAAAAGGGCATGTGCATCCGGTGAAAGTCCCGTACACGATGCGCACCAACAATGGCGATACCGCGCGTTCGGCAGCACTGGCGGGGGCCGGCGTCATCTGGCAACCCAGTTTTATCGTTGGGCCGGATTTAAGAGCAGGGCGGCTGGTGCGCTTGTTGCCGGAGTTCCGGTTGCCGGATATTGATGTGCTGGCGATGTACCCAAGCAGACGGCATCTGAGCGCCAAGGTCAGAGTGATGATCGATTTCCTGGTGGAGGAATTTCGCGATGTTCCGCCGTGGGATGCGGATAGTTGAGCTGACTCAACTTGAATCGCCCTGAGCTGGCGTCAGGTATTCACTGCACCGTCACGTAGCGCGCATTGTTTTCCGCCGGCATTTCGATCAGCAGATTTTTCATCTGCGTGGCTTCTTCCATCGGCGTGCGGCCAAAGAAACGCTTGAATTCGCGGCTGAACTGCGATGTGCTTTCATACCCTACCCGCCCGGCAGCGGTAGCGGCGCTGAGACCATCCTGTATCATCAATAGCCGCGCCTTGTGCAGCCGCGTGGTCTTCAGGTACTGCATCGGCGAAGTCGTCGTAACGCCCTTGAAGTTGGCGTGGAAGGCGGCAACGCTCATGCCGGCTTCGGTGGCCAGCGTGTCAACATCCAGGCCGCCTGCATAGTCGGTATGGATGCGGCGCAGCGCCTTGCTGATCTTGCCGAAATGGCTCTGGTGCGTCAGCGCCGAGCGTATTGACGGACCCTGCTCTCCGGTGAGCACGCGGAAGTAGATTTCGCGCATGATCGCAGCGCCAAGGATGCGGGTATCAGTCGGCGAGGTCAGTGTTTCCAGCAGACGCAGCACCGCATCGCCCAGCTTGTCGTCGAGCGGCGTGGCGCACATGCCGACAGGGGAAGCCGACGAGTGATGATGGGATTCATCCAGCGACAGCACTACTTCTGCAGCGACCGCCAGGTTGATGCGGATGGACACCGCCAGCAAGGGCTCTTCCACGCTGGCGATGGTTTCACTTTCAAACGGCAATGGCACCGACAGCACCAGGAATTGCTGCGCATCGTAAATGAACGATTGCTCGCCGAGGAAGCCGCGCTTCCTGCCCTGGCAGACAACGACCAGGCTGGGCTCATACAGTACAGGCGTGCGCGGCAGTGATTTGCTGGCGCGCATGAACTTGATGCGGTCCAGCGGAGACAAGGTTTGCCCTTCGCAAGGCGCAAGCTTGCCCATCAGTTCTATCATCCGCTGCTGGCGCGTTTCCTTTTCCATATGACCTGACAATATCCGTTGGTGAAGACAGCGCTCATTTAACACCATCATTTTCTGCCCGTCCAGACAGCAATAGAATTAGGCAATAGATCAAGATGAATAGGCAGGCCTTCACAATTTTATGTGAACTGGATTATCTTATTGGGTAATTAAATTGGCGTTTATATGGGCTATTCGTCTCTGTTTTTATAGAAATAGGCAATCCATTGATAATTTCGTGTATTCAGTAAAACAGTGTCGGGCGCTACACTTCTGCCATCGCTGCGGAAAGCTTCGCAGCCTGTTTAAAGAGGAAAGGAATATCCATGAACCATCTTGCTCTCTATACCGCGCTTGGCGTCCATTCGCTGGCCAGCGTTGCCTATGTGGCCGCTTACGGTAACGAAACCGGAATGTCGGCCCCCGCAGTGCAACTTGCAATGTCACCAGTCGCCCACACTGTACCGGGGCAGGATGATGCCAGGCTGCTGCGCCATTGGAGCGCGCTGCTGGATCTTCATGCCGGGCAGGCGCGCCGCTCCTGATTTTTATACGAGCTGGTATCCGGTGCTTATCCTGTCTCCCGGCGGGCCTGCGCAATAGTTGCCGGCAGTCTGCAAAAACAATTTATCATTGTCACCTTGGCCGGCTTGTTTGACGAATGGTGATTCATGAAAATATTGGCAAAAGGTGTGTTGTCAGCTTTGATGCTGTGTGCTGCGGTGCTTGCATGGGCTGACGATTTTTCCGATGGCGTGGACCTGTATGAAAAGAAGGACTACGCTGGTGCGCTGAAGCTGTTCATCAAGGCGGCGGAAAAGGGGAATACGGATGCGCAGTACAATCTGGGGCTGATGTATGTCAACGGCGAAGGTGTTGAACGCGACTACGACCAGGCGCTGGAATGGTATGAAAAATCTGCCGACAAGGGTAATGCGCGTGCGCAGTTGAATTATGGGCGCATGTATGCGAAGGGGCTGGGCATAAGGCAAGACTACAGCGAGGCCCGCTACTGGTACCGCAAGTCGGCGGACCAGGGCTATCCCGACGCGCAATATAGCCTAGGCATCATGTATTTCACCGGCATAGGCGTCAGGCAGGATTTTGAAGAGGCCAGAACCTGGTTTCAGAAGGCGGCAATGAAAGGCAATGCCAGTTCGCAGCACTATCTGGGGCTGATGTACTTCAGAGGTAACGGCATGCAGCAGGATAATGTGGAGGCGCTCAAATGGTTCATTCTTGCGGGCGACTACAAGGACGCCGTGGAATACCGCGAGTACGCAGAATCGAAGATGAGCAAGGACCAGATCGTACAAGCCAGAAAACTGGCGGAAGACTGGCAGCCAAACTAACCGGGCCGGTGATGCCAACACTTACACTTACATCTTCTTTCAGGTTGGCGAAAGAAGGCAATGCTGACGATGCATAGTGTCAGATTAGCAGGCCGCCGGATTTCTTTCCCATAAAAAGTTTGTGCAGCAGATAGCCTATGCGGTTATTACGGTAGCTGTTGTAATTTGCCATCAAGGGCTGCAGCAAAGGTTCTTGCCGTTGCAGCTCCGCTTCAATATCGGGCCCGGTCCAGTCGGTGCGCCACTGTGCGCGCATACCGTTGCCCAGTTCGATCGTCGCCAGCACTGGCCCGTAATTAGTGGCCACGCAGGCGATCGCGCTGTAAAAATTTTTCCCGAAATGGCGCCCGGCGCTGCCCAGCCCAAAATCCAGCACAATATTGCCGTTAACCAGGCACACGACGTGGCCTTCCACCTGGCCGGGCTGTGTATATCCTTTATAACCCAGATAAAACTCTTCACCGGCGTTGCTGAAAATGGCGTGGCAGGCTTTTACTTCTGTTGAATAGCCTTTGGCGCGCAGGATCTTTGCCGTCATCGCCGCCATTGCAAAACAAACGGACCCGTAGCGGTCAAAATAGCCCAGCTGCTTGAAGTCTTCATACAGTTGGCGCACGTCCGCGTGGAACTCGTGGTTCCTGGGCAGGTTCTGCAATGCCGCCTGGATGAAGGGCTTGATGCGCAGAGCGCCGACTGGTGATTCTTCCGTGGGATAGCGTGGGGCGGGAACGGTATTCATGGCATTGATAAATAGAAAATATGTCCGGCAATATGGTGCTTGCTGATTCCGGTGCACCGCAGCCTAAAACATATCAGTATTTATTTTGTATTATTGATACGTATTGAAACTGCATGTAAGCAGATGTTAGAAAACGCAATACAGTCTATGTTTGCGTAAGACCGGATAAAGCGATTTGTGGTATTCAGGCCTCATAGCCTTCGAATATGGGCAATTTCATAAAAAATGTCTGCCTTGCCCTGTGGCTTGAATACAATTCTCTACTGAAGTAAAACAACACTAAAAATATTTCCTTATGGAATTTATTATTTTAGGCAATTCACAGGGAAAATTTATGAAACTTCAACAAATAGGCTTTCTATTGTTGCTATGTGGCTATATTGATGTAGCACTGGCCGATGATGACGGCGCAGTGCTGCCTTACCGGCCTTCGGTCTCCAGTCCGGCACAGTTGCCGCAAGAGGGGCAGCTGGAATTTGAACTGGGCGGCCTGGCGTCAAAAAGCGGCGATACCCGGCGCGACAGCCTGCCTTACCTGTTCAAGCTGGCGTTCAACCCGCAATGGGGATTGCTGTTCGGCGGCGAGGCCTTTGTGTCTTCACGCGAGGATGGCGGCAATCGCGCGCGCGGGCTCGGTGACAGCACCCTGGTACTGAAACGGGCTTTCCTCGTGGATGACGCCACAGCCTTTGGCCTGGAGTTTGGCACCAAGCTGCCGACGGCAAAGGACAGCATAGGCAGCGGCAGCGCCGATTATTCAATCAACGGCATCTTCAGCAAGGACATGGGCAAGCTTCACATGGATCTGAACCTGAACTTCGCCAAGCTCGGTGGTGTCGATGCCGGCACGTCCAGCCTGCAGACTGGCCTGTCTTCATCGTTTTCGCTGCCTATCGCAGAACAGTGGGGAACCAACTTTGAATGGTCGGGCACGCGTCGCAACGGTGCTGCCAGCACGGCACAGCTGCTGGGCGCATTCACCTATAGCCCTACCAAGCGCATGACGATCGACTTTGGCGTGGTAAGGGGATTGAATAGCGCCTCGCCCGACTGGTCGCTGTTCACCGGCATCGTCGTGCCGGTGGCAAAATTGTGGTGAGCAGCGGAGGTTGAAGATTGATTAAGCACCGAATAAGCATCGAATTAGGCACGGAGTTCAACTATCGCTAGGGAAGTAAACGAAACATGGAAATCGATCCGATTGAAACGCTGGAACAAATGGAAGACGACCGCACCGCGGACCGCGCGTCAATGCGCCTGAACATGCTGGTGGCGATCACGGTCGCCATCCTGGCAACCTTCATGGGTATCTGCAAGGTCAAGGATGACAATATCGTGCAGTCCATGCAGCAGGCGCAGGCCAACAAGCTGGACCACTGGGCGTTTTACCAGGCGCGCAATATCCGCGAAGAAGTCGCCAAGTCAACATTGGTGCAACTGCGCCTCGCAGCGGCAGGCCGCCCTGCGGCTGAGCAGAGTGGCTACCAGCAGGCGATCAGCCAGTATGAAAAAGTGGCGGCGGAGCAGGAGAAGAAAAAGGATGAACTGAAAACCCAGGCCGACCAGGACCAGAAAGACTATGACGCTGCCAATTTCAGGGATGACCAGTTCGATTTGTCGGACGCGCTGATTGCCATCGCAATTTCGCTGCTGGCAGTGACGGCGCTGACGCATCAGCGCTGGCTGTATGTGCTGGCGCTGGTGCCTACAGGCTTCGGCATCCTGATGGGCCTGTCGGGCCTGATAGGATGGAGCGTGCATCCGGATGGATTGATACGATTGCTGTCGTAGCCGGATTGGGCTATTTCTTAAAACAAAACCCGCTGCGGCGGGTTTTGTTTTTTGCCGTTTTGTATCGGCATAAAATTTATTTTGCGGCCGAATATCGTGGATGGTGTGGAAAGACCGCCTTCGGCTCTTCCTACAAACGTGCTGCCCGAAGTCCTATCGTCACGGTAATGACAGGGAATTATCATTTAAGCCAGTGGGCTTTTGCATGCTGTGCGAACAAATGCGTAGGCATGGCCCTTCACTTGCCAAACACGAGGAGTACAAGATGGCCACACCCATTATTGCAGGACATTTCGAATTGCAGGATGAAGTCGCCGATGCGATCGACAGCTTGGTGGCGCAGGGATATCCACGCGACAGTATCAGCGCTTTCTATGCCAATCCGGCGGGGCAGCATAGCGTCTACCCTATAGGCGGCGACCGCGACAAATCTCCGGGTGCAAAAGAAACCAGCGAAGGCGTGGTCGTAGGTGCCTCTGGCGGCGCGGTATTGGGCGGCATTGTCGGCTCTGCCGGTACACCTGTGATTGGGCCGGCAGCGCCTGTACTGGGCGCCCTGGTCGGCGCGCACATAGGCTCACTGGTCGGCAGCCTGAATTCCACCAAGGAAAAAAACGAGGATGAAGAGGGTGGTGAAAACGAAGAACCGCTCAGGAAGTCCGGCATGATGGTGGCGGTTGCGCTGCGTGATGAAGCACAGGAAGAGCGTACCGTAGCCTTGTTCAAGGCAATGAGCGCCTCCCGCATAGAGCGTGCGCACGGTACCATCGTCAATGGTGACTGGCAGGATTTCGATCCCCTGTCTTCGCCGGTGTATGTGGATGGCAAGGTGCTGGCGGCATTTCCGTGATCAGAAAAAATAAAGACAAAAAAACGCCGACTTGCATGTGCAAGTCGGCGCTTTTTTGTCTGCAGCCTGGGCTACGTTCGGCGCTGTTCTAGTTACGCGCTTTCAGCAGGCGTCGGCGCAGCAATCCCAGTAATGCGGTTTCATCGTCGGCCAGCGCTGTTGTGTCTTTACCGGACGCCGGACGGGCATTCCATTCTTCCTTTAGCGTGCCGTCGCTGTACGCTTGCAGTATGTCCGGGTGCACATAGCATTTGCGGCAAACAGCAGGAGTATTGCCCAGTTTTTTTGCAACCTGCTCTATGGCTCGGACTATGTTTTTCTTTGCC
>JAYSKH010000079.1:0-13086 GCA_043726505.1 Undibacterium sp.
GGTAGCCGTCATGCATGGCCTGGTAGATAGTGCTGGCATTGCAGTTCTGCGTCATGTAGCCAACGATGCTCAGAGTGTCGATATCTTTTTCCTTGAGCCATGCCGCAATACCGGTACCTGCAAAAATACTGGGCATGTTTTTTTCCACGCCATGGTCGTGCGACCTGTTTTTAACTACATCATGCAGCTCCCACTGCGGCTGGCCCTTCTGAAAAACCGGCGCACCTGCCGGCGACGTATGCTGGATAACCAGCACCGGCACACCGGCCGCGCGCGCCGCATCCATGGCCAGGCCGATGTTGTTGATGGACAGTTGTGGATCAGGGTATTCGATCAACAGGTTTCCGCTGAAATATTCGTTTTGTGCATCAATCACGATCAGCGCGCGTTTCGGCGCAGAGGTTTTGTTTGCATCGGTCGTTGACATCAGGTATCTCCGTTTGTGTGGTCAGTGGAACGAATTATCCGCGAGGTATGGAAACAGCGAAAGTGACCCGATTGCCATTAAGCGATACAATCGGGCCATGCCTAAAATAACGCCCTCCAACAGCATCACCGTTGCCGTCATCGCCTTCGACGGCATCAGCCCTTTTCACCTGTCGGTGCCCTGCATGGTATTCGGCGAATTCCATGGCAGCCCGGGCTTGCCGGATTTCGAGGTATGCGTGTGCTCGGCAGAAACTGGTAGCGGCCGCGGTCCGCAGCGCATCGATACCAGCGCCGGCTTCAGCATCAATACCGGACACGATTTATCGGTATTGACGCGTGCGGACATCATCGTCGTGCCTTCATGGCGCAACGACCTGGCGCTCCCTCCGGAAAAATTATTACAGGCACTGCGCAAGGCGCACAAACGCGGCGCGCACATAGTCGGCCTGTGTCTCGGCGCTTTTGTACTGGCCGAAGCCGGCTTGCTGGATGGGCGTACCGCCACCACGCACTGGGCGGTGGCAAACCAGTTTGCCCAGCGCTATCCGCAGATAAGCCTGGACCCGAATGTGCTGTATGTGGACCATGGGGATGTCACTACATCGGCTGGTACTGCGGCAGGCATAGACTGCTGCCTGCACTTGCTGCGCGCTCAATATGGCGCGGATGCCGCTACGCAGGTCGCGCGGCGGCTGGTGGTAGCGCCGCACCGGCAAGGAGGCCAGGCGCAATACATAGACCAGCCGTTGCCGGTGCTCGCCAGCGACGACAGGCTATCCAAGGTAATGCAGTGGATGCAACAGAACCTGGCGCAAGCGCAAAGCCTGGATCAGCTGGCGCAACGCGCGCTGATGAGCCGGCGCAGCTTTACCCGGCACTTCCAGAAGCTGACCGGAACCACGGTAGGCCAGTGGCTACTGAACCAGCGGCTGGCACAAGCGCAGCGCCAGCTGGAATCGACCAGAAGATCGATAGACGACATCGCCGACGATACCGGCTTTGGGTCGGCAATGGTATTGCGCCGGCATTTTGCCAGCGCCTTTCGCATCTCGCCTTCCGCCTACCGGCGCGAATTCCAGGGCACCGGCAACAACTAACTAGGCGCCCAATCTAGGCACCCAGTTTAAGCGACCTTGCCAGCACACGCGCCACGTGGATGGCTTGCTGCTGCGCGCCGTCGTGAATTTGATGCCGGCAACTGGTGCCGTCTGCGACGACGATAGTGCTGCTGTCGGCCGTCATTGCCTTCCTGACTGCCGGCAGCAAGGACAGCTCGCCCATTGCCTTGGATGCCTCATAGTGCTCATCTTCATAACCGAAACTACCGGCCATGCCGCAGCATGAAGACTCAACGACAGACAATTCCAGCTGCGGCACCCATTTCAGCACCGTTTGCACCGGCGTAAATGCGTCGAAGGCTTTTTGGTGGCAGTGGCCATGCACCAGCACCTTGTTGCTGTCCAGCGCCTGCAGGTTCAAATCCAGGCGCCCTGCTTTCTTTTCCCTGACCAAGAACTCTTCAAACAGGAAAGCCGATGCGGACAATTTCTCCGCTTCTGCGCCATAGCCATAGTGCAGGAACTCATCACGCAAGGTCAGCAGGCACGAAGGTTCCAGGCCGACAACGGCGATGCCGCGGTTGACAAACGGCAGCAAGGTATCCAGCGAGCGGCGCGCTTCCGCCTTGGCTTCCGTAACCAGGCCGGCGGACAGATAGGTACGTCCGCAGCACAGTGGCCGTTGTCCGGGTGCGGCGCTGAAATGCACGCGGTAGCCCGCAGCTTCCAGTACCTGCTGCGCGGCCCTGGCGTTTTCAGGCTCCATATAGTTATTGAAGGTGTCCACGAACAGCAGCACTTCCTTGCCGCCCGCCGCTTCCGGGCTGGCTTTTGCTGTCGACAGGAAAGAAGTCTTGAACCTGGGAGCTGAACGCTGCGTCGCCAGCCCTATGCTCTTCTTCACCCATGCCGACACCACCGGCACTTTTTCCGCCATGGAGATCAGCCCGCCGAAACGACTGGCGTAAGGCGCGTACGCAGGCATATACGCCACCAGCTTGTCGCGCAGGCGCAGGCCGTGCTTTTGCGTCCATGCCGCCTTGGTTTCTATCTTGATCTTTGCCATGTCCACGCCGGTGGGGCAATCACGCTTGCAGCCCTTGCAGGAAACGCACAGGTCCAGCGTCTCCTTGACTTCAGGGCTGGCCAGCCCCTCTTGCCCCAGTTGGCCGGAAATCGCCAGCCGCAGCGTATTGGCGCGCCCGCGCGTGACATGCTTTTCATCCTTGGTGATGCGATAACTGGGGCACATCGTGCCCGCATCGAACTTGCGGCAATGGCCGTTGTTGTTGCACATTTCCACCAGCTTGGCCAGGCCGCCGGTCTTGTCCGGGCCAGTGCCGGGCTTGGTTTCTTCACCGGTCAGCGGATCGCGCAACACATTCCACTGCGACCAGTCCAGCTGCGGAGCATGCGGCAGTTCCTGGTAGCTGGGCGCAAAACGGAAATTGCGGGTGTCGTCCATCTTTGGCGGATTGACGATGCGGTCCGGGCTGAACCGGTTTTCGGGGTCGAACAGCTGCTTGATCTGCTGGAATGCGTGATTTATTTTGGGGCCATATTGCCATGCCACCCATTCGCCACGGCACAGGCCGTCGCCATGCTCACCGGAGTAGGCGCCCTTGTACTTGCGCACCAGTGCGGAAGCCGCTTCGGCAATTTCCCGCATGTCCTTGGCGCCGCCACGGCGCATGTCCAGTATTGGTCTGACATGCAGCGTGCCGACGCTGGCGTGCGCATACCAGGTACCTTCGGTGCCGTATTTGTGGAACACTTCAGTCAGCTGGCTTGTATATTCGGCCAGATGCTCCAGCGGTACCGCGCAATCTTCGATGAACGACACCGGCTTGCCGTCGCCCTTCATGCTCATCATGATGTTGAGACCCGCCTTGCGCACTTCCCACAGGGCTTTCTGCTCATTCATGTCCGGCATTTCGACGACAGCTCCCGGCAAGCCCAGGTCACCCATCAGTTCCACCAGTTGCGCCAGTTTGCTCAGTTGTTCCTCTTGCGTCTGGCCGGCAAATTCGACCAGTAGGATGGCTTGCGGATTGCCGGTCAGCGCTTTTTCTATGACAGGCCGGAAGGCTGGATTGCCCATCGCCAGGTCTATCATCGTGCGGTCCACCAATTCCACTGCCGTCGGTCCCAGCTTGACGATGTGCTGCGTCATGTCCATCGCCTGGTAGAAGCTATCGAAATTGACCACACCCAGTGTCTTGTGCTTGGGCAGCGGTGCCAGCTTTAGCGTCAGCTGGCGGCTGTAGGCCAGCGTGCCTTCGGAACCTACCAGGATGTGCGACAGATTGGCCACGCCGTCGTCGGTGTAGGCCTTGGGGTTCTGGCAATCAAAAATATCGATGTTATAACCTGCGACGCGGCGCAACACGCGCGGCATCTGTTCTCTTATTTCGTCTTTCTCACGCAGCGCGATCTGCCGTATGCCCTCGACGATGGCATCCAGCCTGGGGCTGGATTGCATCTTGCCCAGCGCACCGAACTGCGCCTGGCTGCCGTCCGCCAGTACCGCATCAATAGACAGCACGTTATGCACCATGTTGCCGTATTCGATGGAGCGGGAACCGCAGGAATTATTGCCGGCCATGCCGCCTATCGTGCATTGCGCCGCAGTCGATACGTCCACCGGAAACCACAGTCCATGCGGCTTTAACCAAGCATTCAAGTGATCCAGCACCAAGCCTGGCTCTACGGTAACCGTCATCGCGGCGGCATCAAAATCCAGCACCTTGTTCAGCCATTTGCTGTTGTCTATGACGAGCGCTTCACCTATCGTCTGGCCGCACTGGCTAGTGCCGGCGCCGCGCGCCAGCACGGGTGCATGATGCTGGCGTGCGATGTCCAACGCCAGCAGCAGGTCTTCCTGGCTGCGCGGCACCACGATGCCCAACGGCATGATCTGGTAGATGGAGGCATCCGTCGAATAGCGGCCACGGTCGGCGGCGCCGAACAGAACGTCGCCCTGGATTTCCTGCTGCAACTGGCGAACCATCGGCGTTGCCGCCCTGCCGCCGGTAGGGACCAGGTGTATGGGTTTTACTAACATGTCGTGTGTCCTGTAGAAAAAGCTGGTGTACCTAGTAACGCTGCATGCGCTGCAGAGTGACGGGTCACGCCAGCTGGAATTGAATCGGCGGCAGCCCCTGGACCTTGCCGCGTACAGCGCCGGCTTCCAGCGGAAAATGCACGCCTGTATAGGAGCCTGTAGTAATCGTGGTGCCTGACGCCAGCGTCAGCCCTTGGGCGGCACAATGGCGCACCAGCCATGGCAGCAGCCGACGCGGATCACCCGCAGGATTGCTGCCCTTGCCGTTAAAAATTTCATTGTCCGCAATTCTGAAGCTGACGCGCGGATTGAGGAAAGGGAAATCAGCGTCATAAACCACAGGGTCGCCAGTGACCAGCGCACCGTGATTCTGCAGATCCGCCAGCTGCAGCAGCTTACCTACTTCCGGCCAACCCGCGAGGCGGCTGGAGACCAGTTCTACCGACGCCTGCATGGTATGCAGATGCTGCATGATGTCCACATCGGAAAGCGCCGCGTCAGCCGCAGTAAAGTCACGGTCAAACGAAAAGGCAATTTCCAGCTCCAGTCCCAGTATAGGAAAATGCTTTTTGTTCAGCACGGCATTATTCTGGTAGATGCCGTCCAGCGGCAGCGGCGAGCCCTGGATGGGGCCGTCACTGGATTTGGCGCCTATTTTCCAGCCGCCGGTATGGATACTGACGCGGCTCAGGAAATCGCGCTGGACTGCGTAGGCCTGGTCCGCATCTGCAATGGCCTGCGTAGCGGGCACGGCAACACTACTTTGCGTCTGGTAAGCGCCGCTGAGCAGTTCAGCCAGGCCAGTCTCTGCCTGAGGGCGGGTGGATAGCATATCAGGAGCAGACATCGGCGTCCTTCAGTGATCTTGATGGGAATCGGCAGGCGGCGTGGGCCGCCTGCCCCTACAGTGCTCAGTAGGTTAAGCTGGTAAGGATAAAGTAAAGATACGCTCAGGGATTGACCGGATGCGCATTGCCTGCCTGGTCGCTGCCTGTTGCCGTCAGCTGGAACTTGCTTTCAGGCTGCATGCGGAATGCGAGTACGACGCCGAAGCCCATCAGTATCATGCTGCCGACAAAAGGCAGTTCCCAGTTGCCGAAACGGTCGATCAGGTAGCCAGACAAAACCGGCGAGATGATGGCCGCCAGTGCAGAACCAGTATTCATCATGCCGCTGGCCGTGCCCGAATATTCCGGCGCGATATCCATAGGGATTGCCCACATTGGACCTATCGTCATTTCTGCAAAGAAGAAACCGGCGCTCAGGCTCACGATGGAGACCACCAGGTTATGCGTAAACATCAACGGCAACAGCGACACCAGCGTCAGGAACATGCAGATCGATACCATATAGCTGCGTGCCCATTTGATGTTGCGGGTGCGGATCAGGATGCGGTCGCTGACGATGCCGCCCAAGGTATCGCCGATCACGCCTGCAAAGAACACGCTGGAGGCGAACAGTGCGGATTTTTTCAGGTCCAGATCGTAGCTATGCAGGAAGTATTGCGGTATCCAGCTCAGGAACAGCCACAGTGTCCAGCCGTAGCAGAAGTAGACTATTGTTACCGGCGCCATGCGTTTGGCCAGCGGGCTCCAAGGTATCTGGACATTCTTCTTTTTCACGGCTGGCAGGCCGGCCAGTTCTTCCGGCGACACGCCAGGGTGATCAGCAGGATCTTCGGTGAACACGAACATCCATACGACGACCCAGATCAGGCTCAGCACGCCGCACAGATAGAAAGACATGCGCCATCCGTAAGCTGCCATCACAAAAACGATGGCAGCAGGTGCAACCGCGTTACCGATACGCGCAAACGCATGCGTGATGCCCTGCGCGAAACCGCGGTTCTCTTTCTTGACCCAGCGCGCCATTGCCGACGTAGCCGCAGGGAAGGTAGCGCCCTCGCCCAGGCCGAGCAGCAAACGCGCCAGCAGCAGCGAAATGAGGCCGCCGGCAAAGCCGGTCAGTATCGTGGCTACGGCCCACAAGGCGCCGCAGACGATCAGCGTGCGCTTGGCGCCGAATTTATCGCTGACCCAGCCACCGATGATCTGAAATACCAGGTAGGGATAAGCAAAAGCAGAAAATACCAGCCCGATTTCTGTTTTGTTGAGATTGAAGTCCTTGCCGAAACCTGCTGCGGCGGTACTGACATTGACGCGGTCGAGATAGGTGATGAAATACATCAAACACAGCATCAACAGCACAATACTTGTTGCACGAAAACCTGATCGTTTCATTCTTTGTCTCCATTAATTGAACTACGGCATGGTGCATTGAAGCATCCTGCGATGTCGCCCCGATGACCTCGTCTATGCAAGGTTCACCGGGCCTGGTCGCGAACTCAGATGGCTGGGTTCACAACTTGCGGGCAGGATTCGCCGTCAGGTACTGCATTGCCGCGGCTACGCCGCTACCGGCCAAAGGCACACCGGCGAGTTTCAGGCCCATTTCACAGCCAGCCAGCGTCGCCATCAGCGTCAGGTCGTTGGCTTCGCCCAGATGGCCGATGCGGAACATACGGCCCTTCAGCTTGCCCAGGCCAGTGCCGAGGGACATGTCGAAGTTTTCATAGATGGTTTTGCGAATAGCGTCTGCATCAAAGCCTTCCGGCGTAATGACGCCAGTCAGTATCGGTGAATACACATCGGCGTCGGCGCATTGCACTTCCAGGCCCCAGGCCCTGACCGCATCGCGGCAGGCTGCTGCCAGGCGCTGGTGGCGGGCAAACACATTGTCCAGGCCTTCGCCCAGGATCATGTCCAGCGCTTCCGACAAGCCGTACAGCAAATTGGTATTCGGCGTGTACGGCCAGTAGCCGGTCTTGTTCATTTCAATGATTTCAGTCCAGTCCCAGAATGCGCGCGGCAGTTTGGCGGATTTGCTGGCCTGGATGGCTTTTGGCGATACCGCATTGAAGCTGATACCTGGCGGCAGCATCAAACCTTTTTGCGAGCCGGACACGGTAACGTCCACGCCCCATTCATCATGGCGGTAATCGGCAGAAGCGAGACCGGAGATCGTATCCACCAGCAGCAACGCAGGATGGCCGGCGGCGTCGATTGCCTTGCGCACGGCAGCGATATTGGAAGTAACGCCAGTGGAAGTTTCATTGTGGACCACACAGACAGCCTTGATCACATGATCCTTGTCCGCCTTCAGGCGTTCTTCGATCAGGTTTGCCTGCACGCCACGACGCCAGCCTTCTACACCTGGCAAGCCGAGGAACTCGGGCTTCAGGCCCAGCGCTTCCGCCATTTTTTTCCACAAGGTGGCGAAATGGCCGGTTTCGTACATCAGCACGGTGTCGCCAGGGCTCAGCGTGTTGGTCAGCGCAGCTTCCCAAGCGCCTGTGCCGGAAGCCGGGTAAATGATCACTGGCTGTTCGGTCTTGAAAATCTTTTTGATGCCTTCCAGCACCTGCAAACCCAGCGCGCCGAATTCAGGGCCGCGATGGTCAATGGTTGGGTAGCTCATTGCCCGCAGGATGCGGTCTGGTACAGGGCTAGGGCCTGGAATCTGCAAAAAGTGGCGGCCTGCCGGATGGAAGTTTAGTTTCAACACTGACATCTCCTTTTAAATTGAATTTTGTATACAAAATACTTTAGCAGATGAATTTTGGAAGGTAAAGCGCTATTTTCGATGTCAATGAATTATGTCTTTGCGCAAGCTTAAAGGCCGCCCCGGTATCACGCCTCCGGCCAAAACAACTCGCCTTCTCTATGAGAAACCAGAGAAATCGCCAGTAATTATATGTGCCTCTGTTAAAGAAGTTTTACAAAAAGCAGCTGTGCCTGCTGTTTCAGTTAAAACACTTATGAGTTAAAATCGTTTGGTAAGAAAAATAGGATATTGCATGCAAAATACAATTACAGAAGCCGGACTACCTGCTGCACCGCTGAATATGCGCGTGGAGCGTCAACGCCTGCACGATACGGTGGTGGACCATCTGCGCAATCTGATTGTCGAAGGAACACTGGCTCCCGGCACCAAACTGAATGAACGCGAGCTGTGCGAAACGCTGGGCATCTCGCGCACACCGTTGCGCGAGGCAATGAAGGTGCTAAGCGCCGAAGGTCTGGTGGAAATTCTGCCTAACCGCGGCGCATCGGTATCACGCATGACGGAAACCGAAGTCTGGGAAACCTTTGAACTGATGAGCGGCCTGGAAGCGCTATCGGGCGAACTGGCATGCGAACGCATTACGCCGGTGGAACTGGCAGAAATCAAGGCACTGCATTACGCGATGCTGTCGTGCAAGGCGCAGAATGACCTGCCCGGCTATTACAGCCGCAATCAGGCCATCCATAACAAGATCAATGAAGCGGCGCGCAACTCGGTCATGCGGCAGACTTACCTGACGATGAACCGGCGCCTGCAAGCGCTACGCTTCAAATCCAACTTCAAGGCCGACAAATGGGATAGCGCCGTGCACGACCATGAAGAAATGATCAAGGCGCTGGATGCGCGCGATGGCAAACGGCTGGCCGCAGTGCTACGCCAGCATTTGCTGGACAAACGCGATGCGGTAATGAGCGTTGTCAATGCACCGGCGGAAGAAAATCGCGAAGCCTGAGGTTGCGCGGCCACCCTTCTGCTTTTCTTCGACTGGCGGCAGGTTTTTAAAAAACCAGGCTGCAACGCGCACCAGCTTATAAGCGGATGCAATCTCCGCCAGCGAATAAATCAAAAGTACAAATCAAACCTACAAATAGCAATGCCGGGCCAGCGCCCGGCATTGCTATGTTAACTGCCGGAAAAATCCGGCCCTCCTTGACGGCTTCTGCTTTGCTTCGTTTATTTATTTAGCAGCGGCAGCAAGAATCACTGCAGCAACTTCCGCAGGTTTGGACAGCATAGGCACGTGGCTGGTGTTCAGCGTGGTTGTTGTCGCGCCGATTTTCTTAGCCATCGCCGCTTCCAGGCCAGGAGCGATCATGTGGTCTTGCGACGATATGATGTAGTAAGACGGTTTAGTTTTCCACGCAGCGACAGTCACAGGCTCGCCAAAGGCTTTGCTATTGATAGGACCCTGGCTGACGGCCATCAGATTGGTTTGCGCAGCAGGCAGATCTTGCGCGAAATCTTCCGCAACGGCCTTGGCCGGCAAGCTCAGGTAACCCGAAGCATCTGCCTGCAATTTGGCGATGCCAGGAGGCGTTGGAAATTCCTTGCCCAGCGAACCAACTGCTTCGCCTTCAGATGGCGCAAACGCAGCGACATACACCAGTGCGCTGACTTTAGCGTCGGCGCCGGCCTGCGTGATGACTGTGCCGCCCCATGAGTGGCCCACCAGAATGACCTTGCCGGTTTGCGCATCAATGGCGCGTTTTGTTACCGCAACGTCATCCGCCAGCGAGGTCAGCGGGTTTTGCACGGAAACCACTTTGTAACCCTTGGCTTGCAGCAAAGGCACCACCTTGTCCCAGCTGGAGCCGTCGGCGAACGCGCCATGCACCAGTACGATGGTTTTATCTGCATTGGCAGCAGGCGCTGCTACGGCTGCACCGAAAGTGGACACGGCAGCCAGTGCCAGCAGGGATTTTTTCAAGATCAGCGATGTTGTTTTCATGATATTTCCTTAAAAAGTGAGTAGGCGGAATACGTTGCATGGATAAAGCGACTGAATTCTGCAAGCTGCTTTATCCGCTAGAAATCGGCGAATAATCAGCGCGCATTCACAATATAGCGCACTAACAATTAGCGTGCAATGTATTTTCAAAGATTTTTCGCACTTTGTTTTTTTGAAATTTTGTTTTCTGAGAAATGAAAAAGAAGAAAGAGAGCGCGCGGGAAGAAAAAACCGGTGCCGCGCAGCGGCAAGCTGCGCGAAAAAAACGCTTACTCGTTGTTAAGCGTCTTTTGCAGGCCTGCCAGTCCCTTCATCAGGCTCAGGAAACCTTTTTCATCAAGATTGCAGGCCGACGCGATCGCTTCGCTGACGTCATACGCCTGCTTGCGCAAGGCCTCCCCTGCCGGCGTCAACGTCACCACCAGGCTGCGCTCATCCAGCGGAGCGCGGCGGCGCAGCAGATAACCTTCGGCCTCCAGCCTTTTGACCAGCGGCGTAATGGAGCCGGAGTCCTGGTGCAGCTTTTCCGCCAGATCCTTGATCCCTATACCCTGCTGTTCCCACAGCACGACCATAACGAGATATTGCGGGTAAGTCAGTTTCAGCTTTTCAAGCAAGGGCTTGTACAGCTGCGTCATTTTCAGTGACGTGGTGTATAGCTGAAAGCACAGATGCAGGTCTATGCCCGGAGGGGTTTTCTTGGTCATGATGGTGAAAGCGTAAGCTGCGGTAATTGTTTAGTATAAATTAGTCCTGCAATCGGGATGACACAATATTAAATACACGCTCTGCCTACTATATGAACGGTCCCACTTTTTTACCAGTGCATTGAGTGCGTATTTTATTTTTTCAAAAATAGCTTGCAATCAAATAGCGCACTATATATAATTCTTCACATGGAAACGAAATCAGACAAAACCGGTAAGGCGCCACAGCTAGACGCACAATTGTGCTTTGCGCTGTATTCGACCTCGCTGGCGATGAGCAAACTGTATCGCAAGCTGCTGCGCAAGCTCGGCATTACCTATTCGCAGTATCTGGTGATGATGGTGCTGTGGGAACAGGATGAATTGACTGTGTCCGAAATAGGCGCAAAACTTTTCCTGGATTCCGCCACGCTGACGCCTTTGCTGAAACGGATGGAAGCACAACAGCTGATTACCCGTGTCCGTGCCGCCAGTGATGAGCGCCAGGTCATCATCAGCCTGACCAAGACCGGTGATGCAATGCGCAAGCAGGCAATAGATGTGCCTGAATCGGTATTGTGCGCAAGTGAATGCTCCGCTGCCGAAGCAACGGCCATGAAGAATGAACTGGGTGCGCTGCGTTCCAAACTGATGAAAAATACGGAAGACTGAAAGCAATTTGACGTCTTCTGGCAATCAACCACTTAAATAGCACGCTATATAATAGCAGTCTATTTATATGTCGTGAATTTGAAGTACCCGTCCCTGGCAGCAATACCGTCAGAAGGATTAAATGAAATATATAGCACACTATTTAATAGCCATCTATTTTAATAAATTCCAGCCAGTTCCAATCAACTGGTGGGGATCAGATGCACAGATATAGACGAAGCACCGCAACAAAAACCGGCCATGTGGCCACAATGATTTTTAACCGCAACGAAATAGGAGATTCATCATGTCGATCGAAAAAGTACTGTACCGCGCTCATGCAAAAGCCTCAGGCGGCCGTGACGGACGCGCCATTTCCTCTGATGGCGTGCTGGACGTCAAACTGTCCACACCGAAGGAACTGGGCGGTGCCGGCGGCGCAGCCACCAATCCGGAACAGCTGTTTGCAGCCGGCTATTCTGCCTGCTTTCTGGGCGCGATGAAATTTGTTGCTGGCCGCGACAAGATTGCCATTCCTGCCGACGTCAGCGTAGACGGCAGCGTCGGCATAGGCGCGATCCCCACCGGTTTCGGCATTGAAGTTGAACTGCGCATATCGCTGCCGGGCCTGGACCGTGCAGAGGCAGAAGCGCTGATCGCCAAGGCGCACGTCGTCTGCCCCTACTCCAACGCCACCCGCAACAACATCGACATCACATTGACACTGGTCTAAGCACCAGCCGCCATCAAGCCAAACATTCACTAACCATGTAAGGGGAATACCATGAAATCGATCAAAACCATTTTGTCCGCATCTGCAATCGGCCTTTCCATCGCTGCCATCGGCAACGCCTACGCAGCCGGCAGCCCCGGCGTGGAGCACACTACGCAGGCTTTCCTGCAGGCGCTGGAAGCCGGCGGCGGCAAACCCATGGAGCAACTTTCCCCGGCAGAAGCCCGTGCAATTCTGGTTGGTGCGCAGGCTGGCGTAAAATTGACTCTGCCTAAAGCGGACGTCTCCGAAAAAACCATCACCGTCGATGGCAGCGATATCAAACTGACGATTGTGCGCCCTGCCGGCGTCAGCAAGATGCTGCCCGCTTTCATGTTCTTCCACGGCGGCGGCTGGGTGCTGGGCGATTTCCCCACCCACGAACGGCTGGTACGTGATCTGGTCGCCAATTCAGGCGCCGTCGCAGTGTTCGTCAACTACACGCCTTCGCCGGAAGCAAAATACGGCGTCGCCATTAACCAGGCTTATGCGGCAACCAAATGGGTGGCCGAGCATGGCAAGGAAATCAACGTGGACGGCAAGCGCCTGGCCGTAGCCGGCAACAGCGTGGGCGGCAATATGGCGACCGTGGTTGCATTGATGGCCAAGGACAAAGGCGGCCCCAAACTACGTTATGAAGCCCTGCTGTGGCCTGTGACCGATGCCAACTTTGACACCGGCTCCTACCAGCAGTTTGCCGACGGCCATTTCCTGACCCGCAATATGATGAAATGGTTCTGGGACAACTACACGACCGACGCGGCCAAACGCAAGGAAATCTACGCATCACCGCTGCAGGCCAGCCTGGAACAGCTGAAGGGCTTGCCGCCGACACTGATCCAGACCGCTGAGTT
>JAYSKH010000080.1:0-6324 GCA_043726505.1 Undibacterium sp.
GACCATCAATCTGCTGCCCGCCAGAGCGGCGCAGCTCTCAGCAAAACAAGCGCCTAATTCAGGATATCCTCCATGAGCATGTCAAATACCAAAGAAATCGTCGAAGAGTTGCGCGCTGGCCGCATGGTCATCCTGGTGGATGAAGAAGACAGGGAAAATGAAGGCGACCTGGTTCTTGCCGCAGAATTCGTTACACCTGAAGCGATCAACTTCATGGCCAAGTTTGGCCGCGGCCTGATTTGCCTGACATTAACCGAAGAACGCTGCGACCAGCTGAACCTGGCCATGATGACCAGCCGCAACGGCACTTCTTACGGCACCAATTTCACAGTGTCGATCGAAGCGGCCGAAGGCGTTACCACCGGCATTTCCGCCGCTGACCGCGCACGCACGATACAGGTTGCCGTCGCTAAAAATGCCAAGGCCAGCGATATTGTGCAGCCTGGCCACATTTTTCCGCTGAAGGCGCAAAAGGGCGGTGTGCTGATGCGTGCCGGTCATACTGAGGCAGGCTGTGACCTTGCCGACTTGGCGGGACTGACGCCTGCATCGGTCATCTGCGAGATCATGAAGGACGACGGCACCATGGCGCGCCTGCCGGACCTGATGGAGTTTGCCAAGGAACATGGACTGAAGATAGGCACGATTGCCGACCTGATCCACTACCGCAGCCAGAACGAGAGTATCGTCGAGCGTATTGCCGAGCGCGACATGCAGACCATGCATGGCAGCTTCAAGGCCATCGTATACCGCGACAAGCCTAGCGGCTCTGCCCACCTGGCGCTGGTGCATGGCAATATCACCGGTAGTGCAGAAACGCTGGTGCGCGTGCATCAGCCGGTATCGATACTGGATTTGCTGGAAAGCGAAGTCACCACGCATTCATGGAATGTGGCTTCCGCAATGGCGGCCATCAAAGCGTCCGACGCCGGTGTGATCGTGCTGCTCAATTGCGAAGAATCAGCCGAACAGATGTTTGAGCAGTTCCGGGCGCTGAGCACACCCGAATCAAAGCCCCAAGGGCGCGCGGCACGCATGGACTTGCGCAACTACGGCATAGGCGCTCAGATATTGAAGGATGTCGGCGTGTGCCGGATGAAGCTGCTTGCCAATCCGCGCAAAATGCCGTCAATGACCGGTTTTGACCTGGAAGTGACGAGCTATTTTGACAAGCCTTGCGCAGACTGAGGCTCCTGATTTACTGTATTGACGAATAACCCTATTAAGCGCTTCGGCGCAAGCGAGAATACCATGACAGTTGGACACTACGAATCAAACCTGGATGGCGCCGGCGTGCGCATTGGCATCGTACAAGCCCGTTTTAATGAAAAAGTCGGCACCGGCCTGCTGAGCGCCTGCCTGGGCGAACTGGCGCGTCTGGGTGTATTGAATGAAGACATCCTGCATGTGACAGTGCCGGGCGCGCTGGAAGTGCCGCTGGCCTTGCAAAAGCTGGCCGAAACACACCAGTTTGATGCATTGATCGCGCTGGGTGCGGTGATCCGTGGTGAAACCTACCATTTTGAGCTGGTCTCCAATGAATCCGGTTCCGGCATCACCCGCGTAGGCCTGGATTTTGGTCTGCCTATCGCCAACGCCATCCTCACCACCGAGAATGATGAGCAGGCTGAAGTCCGTATGGCCGAAAAAGGCGCAGATGCGGCACGTGTTGCCGTTGAGATGGCCAACCTGACGCTGGCACTGGAAGAATTGGCAGAGTCCACGGAAGACGCCAACTACGACGCCTGAGCAGGGTAGCCAAGCTTGACCACGCGTGATCAGGCAGCAGAACGCCGCAGCAGTATCTGAGAATACGTTTTTTGAGAATATTATGACAACAAAAACCCAACACGCGAATCCGAGCAAAAGCCGCTCACCCAGGCATCGCGCGCGCGAATTTGCGCTGCAAGGCCTGTACCAGTGGCTGTTGAATAACGAGGATGCAGGCGCGATTGAAGCGCATATCCGCGAAGCGCACGGATTCGACAAGGCTGACAGGGAGCATTTTGACTCTCTGCTCCACGGCAGCATCAAGCAGTCGCTGGAGCTGAGGGAAGACATCGCACCGCTGATCGACCGCAAGATCTCAGAACTGTCACCGGTTGAACATGCGGCGCTGCTGATCGGCACGTATGAGCTGAAAAACCATATAGAGATCCCTTACCGCGTTGTCATCAATGAAGCGGTCGAGCTGACCAAATCCTTCGGCGGCCTGGATGGGCACAAGTACGTCAATGGCGTGCTGGACAAGATGGCAGGCAAGCTGCGTGCTACCGAAGTGGGCGCGGGCAAATAAGCTGATTCCATGTTTCCCGGTTTGGATGCTACAGCATCCCGTACACCGGCAACAGACTGGCCGTCTTCTCCCGCGCAGGGACAAGGCGGCTTTTTTATAGCAGGCACCTATATATAGTATGGAAAATAATCTCGCGTCACGTCTGCAGCATATCGCTCCCTTTCATGTGATGGAATTGATGAAGATGGCGGCAGCATTGGAGGCCGAAGGGCGCAACATCATCCACATGGGCATAGGCGAGCCGGACTTCACCGCGCCGCAGCCGGTGATCGATGCCGCGGCCAAGGCGATGGCGGATGGCCGCCTGCAATATACGTCCGCTCTGGGTGTTCCAGCCCTGCGCGAAGCGATTTCTGCTTATTATCAACGCAACTATGGCCTGCAGGTGCCGGCTTCGCGCATTATCGTCACCGCTGGGGCTTCGGCTGCGCTGCTGCTGGCCTGTGCCGCGCTGGTGCAGCCTGGCTGCGAAGTGCTGATGCCGGACCCTTGTTATCCGTGCAACCGCCATTTTGTCGCCGCCTTCGAGGGCACGGCGGCGCTGGTGCCCAGCGGGCCTGAGCACGGCTTTCAGCTATCCGACCAGATGGTGCGCCGCCACTGGACCGATGCCACGACAGGCGTGCTGCTGGCGTCTCCATCCAATCCTACTGGCACCTCGATTGCTGCCGACGAACTGGCGAAGATCATTGCCACCGTGCGGGAGAAGGGCGGCTTTACCATCGTTGACGAGATTTACCAGGGCTTGTCCTATGACGCCGCGCCGGTGTCGGCATTGTCGCTGGACGACGATGTCGTGGTCATCAACAGCTTCAGCAAGTATTTTAATATGACAGGCTGGCGCCTGGGCTGGCTGGTGGTGCCGGAGCGCATAGTGCCGCAGATGGAAAAGCTGGCGCAAAACCTGTTTATCTGCCCGTCTTCAGTGGCCCAGCATGCGGCGATTGCCTGCTTCTCGGACGAAGCCATCGCTATCTATGAGCAGCGCAAGCAGGAATTCAAGCGCCGCCGTGACTATATCGTGCCGGCGTTGCGTGAACTCGGCTTTTCCGTGCCGGTGATGCCGGACGGCGCATTCTATGTCTATGCCGACTGTTCCGCGCTGACCGATGACGCTGACCGCTTTACCCGCGAGCTGTTGAACGAGGCGGGTGTGGTGCTGGTGCCGGGACTCGATTTCGGGCCGTTTACCGCACACCGCTATATCCGTCTTTCGTATGCCACTTCCATGGAAAATCTGCAGGAGGCGGTGGCGAGGATGGCGAAGTTCCTGAAGAAGTAAGATTCTCGGGCCGGGTTTATTCCGTCGAATGAAAAATGCCGCCTGGATGAAGCAGGCGGCATTTTTGTATGTGCAGTTCTCGCTACTGTTGCTATCTATATAGTCAGAGCTTGGCGACCTGTTCCGGATTTTGCGGTTCGGTTGCGGTGGTCTTGACGTCCAGAACAGCTTCGGTCTTGTGCGTTTCCGGCTGGCGCGCAGGCGCAGAAGGAACGACGAAGGTTGGCACGTTCTTGCCGGTGGAGACATCCTTCAGGCGTTTGTATTCTGCCAGCACGCGGCTGCCATAACCTGAATCGTTGTCAAACGCTGCTGCGCCCACGTACAGTTTCAGGCCGGCTTCCACTGAGCCGCCACGGGATACATAGTCTTTCAGTATCAGTGCGCCGACACGGATGTTGGCAACCGGATTCAGTGCAGCCTTGATGCCGCCCAGATCCTCAAATTTTTCCTGGTGTACCTTGGACATGACCTGCATCAGGCCTTGCGCTCCTACCGGGCTTTCGGCAAACGGGTTCAGTCCCGATTCGATTGCCATGACGGACAAGATCAGCAACGGGTCCAGCTTGATTTCCTTGGCCGTCAGATAGGCAGCGGAAACCAGCATGTCGGTTGCATCGCTGGCGACGCGGTAACGCTTTGCCAGCCAGTTGGTGACCCATTGCTGCTGGCGCTGGGTGCCCAATATCTTGCTCTCTTCTTCAGTCAGTCCGGTTTTTTTGTCTACTGGCGTGCCTGCGGGTGATGCGGCAACCTGTGTAGACATCAGCATCGCCAGGCTTGGCGGCGGCACTGTTGTGTCTTCCTGAGCGGCGACCTCTTCATTGATAGTGAAAGGGGACAGCGCCTTGAATTTTTCAGCAAGGTCAGGTTTGATGAACATGAGACCCAATGCTGTAATTGCTGCTACGCCGAGTACCATCAACAGGTGGTGGATGGTAGTGACGAACCCGTTTTTGGTATCACGGGCGAAAATGCCTACTGCTTTTGTAATGCTGGTCTTGCCGGCGGCCGACAGGCTGCCTTGTTGAACTGCTAAAATGAAACGTTGAAACATGTTACCTCCTGAATACTCGCGGCACGTGTTGAATCCTTTGCAAGAAAACAAATATGCAGATGCAGAATCTATCGCGAATCAGTACATCGTCTGTCACCGCAAAGCGAGCTGACAGACGCCGGAGTTGTTTGCCATGTAGGCTGGTTGGCTCCTAAAGGCCTGACCAGCAGCAAACAACTTTTTTTCGGGGATAAGGCAGACGCCTTTTGAAAACAATCCTTAAAATGTTATGTGGGGCCCGAACCCCTTGAATGATGTTACCGTGTGGCGTTACTTTCTTTGTTCGAAAGCCGCGGAAGTCAAGTACCTCTTCATCAAGTTGGGCGAATTGTAGGGGCGGTTTTATATCAAGTCAATACTATAAAAAGCAATCGTTATTACTTTTAGATCTTAAAATTCGTGCTGCATTGCAGCAAAGTTCAATAAAATCAAGCACTTGCCGGATTTATCTCCATTAACAAGTTCATATCATAAAAACGCTAAAAACATGAAATACTCGGATTTGAGAGACTTTATTTCTCAATTGCAACAAAAAGATGAATTAAAACAGATAGTTACGCCAGTTTCTCCTTTTTTGGAGATGACGGAAATCTGCGATCGCACGCTCAGGGCTGAAGGCCCGGCGCTACTTTTCAAGAACCCGACAGGTCACACGATACCGGTGCTGGGCAACCTGTTCGGTACGCCAGCGCGCGTAGCGATGGGCATGGGCGCCGACGATGTCAGCGAGCTGCGCAAGATAGGCCACGTGCTGTCTTCGCTGAAGGAGCCGGAGCCGCCAAAAGGACTGAAAGACATACTGGGCCTGGGTTCCCTGGTCAAGGCCGTATGGGACATGGCGCCGAAAGAACTGCGCGGCGCGCCTTGCCAGGAGATCGTCTGGGAAGGCAATGACGTCGATCTGGCGCGGTTGCCGATCCAGCATTGCTGGCCCGGCGACGTAGCACCGTTGATCACCTGGGGCCTTGTCATTACCAAGGGCCCTAACAAGAAGCGGCAGAACCTTGGTATCTACCGGCAGCAGGTGCTGGGCCGTAACAAGGTCATCATGCGCTGGCTCGCGCATCGCGGCGGCGCTCTGGATTTTCGTGAGCATTGCATCGTCAACAAGGGACAGCCTTATCCGATTGCCGTGGGGCTGGGCGCGGACCCTGCAACGATACTGGGTGCGGTGACGCCGGTGCCGGACAGTCTGTCTGAATACCAGTTCGCTGGCCTGCTGCGCGGCAGCCGCACCGAGCTGGTAAAGGCAATCGGCAGTGAACTACGCGTGCCGGCATCTGCCGAGATCGTGCTGGAAGGGCATATCTATCCGGACGAGTCGCATCCCAGCGGCTATGAGCACGCGCTGGAAGGGCCATATGGCGACCACACCGGCTACTATAATGAGCAGGACTGGTTCCCGGTGTTCACGATAGACAGAATCACGATGCGCCGTGACCCGATTTATCACTCCACGTATACAGGTAAGCCGCCGGATGAGCCTGCTGTGCTTGGCGTGGCGCTGAACGAGGTGTTCATTCCCTTATTGCAAAAACAATTTTCAGAAATCCTGGATTTCTACCTGCCGCCCGAAGGCTGCAGCTACCGCATGGCGGTTGTGCAGATCAGGAAGGCGTATGCGGGCCACGCCAAGCGCGTGATGTTTGGTGTGTGGAGTTTCCTGCGCCAGTTCATGTATACCAAGTT
>JAYSKH010000081.1:0-5335 GCA_043726505.1 Undibacterium sp.
GCGAGGATGCCGCCAAATGGGGCTTGAAGGATATCAACCGCTACTGGCTGGGCGACGCCGCTCCTACCTAAACCCAGTTCAGCCGGTTCACGCCTGCGCAGACATCTCCATCACAAGCGCCTGCGCAAACCCGGCCACCAGCACCGTCGGATCACGGCGGTGGATCATGCCAACCACAGAGGCAGACTCCTGCTCCGGCAGGCTGATAAAACGCACGCCGCGCGGCGCCACCTCCTGCATGCTTTCCGGCACGATTGCAATGCCGATATTGGCCTCAATCAGATTCAGCAGCGAAGTCTTGCGCGATACCGCGCGCGCCAGCCTGGGAGAAAACCCCTGTGCCACGCAGAGCCCGGTCACCAGATAACTAAGGCCGCCCCTGTCCTTATGCGGCACCGTCACAAAATATTCATCGCGCAGGCTGGCAATATCGGTGCGCTCTTTTTGCGCCAGCGGATGCTGCGCGGAAACCGCCACCATCAGCTTTTCACAAAACAGCTCCTGTATCACCACGCCAGAATAATTTTTCAATATCGGCAGCCTGACCAATCCCAGGTCAGCACGGCCTTCTTCCATATCCACCGCTTGGTGGTCCGACGAAGCCTTGGAAACATCCAGCGTGACGCCGGGAAATTGCAATAGCAGCTTGTGCAGCACGGCGCCTATCGCCGCTGTCAGCGTGACCGAACTGGAATGCAGCAGCCGTATAGTGCCCTGCTCGCCCTTGCCGACCTGGTACGTCTGGCGTACGGTCTCGGCGATGTCTTCCAGTATGCGTTTGCTGCGTTCGTAAAAAACACGGCCGGCATCAGTCAACTCTATATGCCTTGAATCACGCTCCAACAGCAGCGCCTGTACTTCGCCTTCTAGTTCTTTTATCTGCCTGCTGAGTGCGGACTGCGCAATATACAGGCGTTCCGCTGCGCGCGAGTAACTACCGGCGTCAACAATTTCAACAAAGTACTTCATCTGCTTCAAAGAGATCATGCAGCTATGCCGTTTTGAGATGGCTGGACGCCATATTTGATATTGGAGTAAGGGCCGGGTGTGCTGCTACAGTCAGGCCATCCATTCAATGCGCGACGATATAAAGGGAGAACAATCATGGCACTGGTACTGACAATCGGAGTCCTTGGAATAGCCATCAGTATTGCGGTTAAACTGCTTTTCGTCCAGAGCCAAAAATAGAAACCCGGCGCCAGCTTATTTTGCGAGCACTGATTTGCGGTACTGCATCGGTGTCTGCCCGCACACCAGACGGAAGGCGCGGCGGAAAGAAGCCTCGTTGTTGAAGCCGCATTCCAGCGCTACCTGCAGCACGGGTCCTCCGCGCAACTCCAGTATTTTTTTTGCGTGTTCGATGCGGCAATACAGAATGTAATTGAGCGCAGACATGCCGGCCGCCCGCTGGAAGCGGCGCGAAAAATTACGCAGGCTCATCGCCGCGCGGCGGGCTGCATCTTCCACCGAGATGTCCTGGTTGAAGTGACGTTCAATAAATTCCTGAGCTTGCCTGACCCTGTGGTCGGCATGATTTTTCCATGTAGTGTCAGTATCATTCTGTGCCGCGCGTTCAGCGGCGGGCCCCGCAGCAGGATTGGTATAGCGCGTGAATTTATGTGCGGCCGCTTCGCCGTAAAACTGCCCCACCAGATAAGCGCAGGCTTCCATGCTCGGGGCGGTGCCCGTAGCGCTGACGATGCGCCCATCGATCACCAGCGGCAGATGCGGCGAAAACCGTATCTGCGGATAATGGCTGGCAAACGTTTTCTGGTCAGACAGGTTGCCGGTGGCCTCATGGCCGTTCAGCAAACCGGATTCGGCCAGCATCCTTACGCCGCTGTCAAAGCCCAACAGGATGGCGCCGCTGTCGTACGCGCGGATCAGCCAGCGGCGGAAAGCGGTGCGCAATGGCGCCGGTTGTGCGCTGGAAAAATAATACGGTGGAATCACGACCACGTCGGGCATGGGACTACCATTTTTTATCACGCTGTCCGGCGTAATCATGGTTCCGGTAAATGAACGCACCGGCGCCGCAGAAGGCCCCTGCAGGCTGACGCGAAAAAGCTCGGCTTTCTCCAGATCAACGCTGCGCGAGTGCAGCGTGCCGGCGATCACCAGCAACTCCTTGATCAGGATGGCAACGCCGGCCCAGCAGCCGTCATCGATATAGATACTGACCTGCACAGGCTGTTTCATCCTTACTCCCAGATTCAGGCTTGGTTGTTATAGCAAGTTATGGCCGATTTTAATAATAAATTTGGCTGATAATGATTCATATTTTCAGAAATTAATAGCATAGAATCGAAACAGGCTCAAAAACACTATAAATATATTTGAGCTTGTGCAACAAACTGCTTTGCTGTGCCGCAACAACGCGGGCGCAGAAAAGACGGGATTTTGTACTCCACCAACCAAGATGTTGGACTTTTGAGGAGACCTGTAATGCGGAAATTCGTCACGCCTGTATCTGTTGCCGCCCTGAGTTTGCCGATGTTGCTGATGTTGGGCGCTTGCAGCAAAAAGCCCGATGCAAGCGCCGACGCTACTGCAAACTCAGCAATAAACTCCGTCGCCGAAGATGCCGCATTCCAGAAAAAATTGCAGGAACAACTGCTGGATGCCAAGGCCGGCAGCGTCATCGACATCCCGGCTGGTAAACATCACCTGACCAGCGGGCTCACCTTGCGCGTGCACGGCGTGACGATACGCGGCGCCGGCATGGAAAAAACCATCCTGTCGTTCAAGGATCAGGTCAGCGGCCCGGAAGGCCTGCTCGTCTACGCCAACGATTTCACGATAGAAAACCTGACGATAGAAGACAGTAAGGGCGACGGGCTGAAGATCAACGACGGCCAGAACATCACCATCCGCGGCGTGCGTGTGCAATGGACCGGCGGCCCCAAGGTAACCAACGGCGCCTACGGCATCTACCCTGTCAAGACCACCAATGTCCTGATTGAAGATTCGGCAGCGATAGGCGCGTCGGACGCCGGCATTTATGTCGGCCAATCCAAAAATGTCATCGTGCGCAGGAACCGCGCCGAGCAAAATGTCGCCGGCATAGAAATAGAAAACACGATCGATGCCGACGTTTACGAAAACACCGCGACCAATAATACCGGCGGCATCCTGGTATTCAACATGCCCAATTTGTCGCAGGCGGGTTACGGCACGCGCGTGTACAAGAACAAGGTATTTGAAAATAATCTGGGCAACTTTGCCGCCAAGGGCGCAGCCGTGGCCAGCGTGCCCGCAGGCTCCGGCATCGTGGTCAACTCCAATTCCAAAGTGGAGATTTTTGACAACGACGTATCCGACAGCAAAACCGCCAACGTCATCATCTCCAGCTATTTTTCGACCGGTTATTTCAGCGACAAGGGCGTCAGCAAGGATTATGACCCCTACCCGCGTGCCATCTATGTGTACGGCAACCGCTTCAAGGGCGGCGGCGATTCGCCGGACGGGCTGGATCTGAAGGCGCTGAAGATCGCGATGTTCGGACTGAACGGCCATTTCCCAGATGTGATCTGGGATGGCTATGTCGATACCAAAACCGCCGTCAACGGCGTGATACCCGCCAGCGACCGGCTGTGCGTGCAAAATGGCGACGTTACCGTACTTAATGTGGACGGCCCCAACAAATACAAGAATCCCACCAACGATGCCGCGGCCTACCGCTGTGAGTTGCCCAAACTGAAGCCGGTCAGTATCCCGCAAGTGTCCGAAAATTCCGGCAAACCTGCGGACGATGTGTCGAAAAAGGGATGATGCATGTTTAAAAGTTTAGCGCGCAATATTCGCACCAATTATTTCACGCGCACTCCGTTTCATCTGCTGTTGGCTTTTGCAGTATTTGTTTCAATGACCGCCTGTTCGCAAAAACAGGAAGCAGTAGCCTTCCATGCCGAAGGACGGCCCGAACACCTGAGCGACTGGCGGCTGCTGGCCAGGGACGGCTCTCGGCTGGTCTTGAATGAAGGCGTGACACCGTATGAGCTGAACACGCCGCTGTTCACCGACTATGCACACAAGCTGCGCACGATCTGGATGCCGAAAGGGAAAGCTGCGCGTTACGACGCTGACAAATCCTTCGACTTCCCGGTCGGCACCATCATTTCCAAGACCTTCTATTACCCGCGCTCTGCAGGAGAAAAGACCGGCTCGAATGTCGTCTCGTCTGCCACGGATACGGCACGCGACTTTGAAGGCCCGGATTTAAACCTGGATACCGTGCGTCTGGTGGAAACCCGGCTGCTGGTACGCAGGGAAGACGGCTGGACTGCGCTGCCCTACATCTGGAATGAAGACCAGACCGACGCCACGCTGCAAAGAACAGGCGGCCAGATTCCGCTGCAGGTCGTGTCGGCGGATGGTGCCAAGCTGCCACTGACCTATGTAGTGCCAAATGTGAACCAGTGCGCCGGCTGCCACGTTGCCGACATCAAGCTGCGCCAGTTTGAACCCATAGGCCCCAAAGCACGGCATTTGAACCTTATCCATACCTATGACGGCGTGCAAGAGAACCAGTTGCAGCATCTGGTAAAAATAGGCTACCTGAGCGGGCTGCCCGATATCAAGACCGTACCGCACAATGCCAACTGGCAGGATACAACGCAAACCCTGGACGCCCGCGCAAGGGCTTACCTGGATATCAACTGCGCACATTGCCATAACGCCAAAGGTGCTGCCAACACCACGGCGCTGCATCTGGAAATAGGTGCGCCGGCCGATCTGCACCTGGGCATCTGCAAGCCGCCGGTGGCGGCGGGCCGCGGCACCGGCGACCGCAAATTCGACATCATTCCCGGCCAGCCGGAACACTCAATCATGCCGTTCCGCCTGAGTTCCAGCGAAACCGGCGTGATGATGCCTGAGCTCGGCAGAAACAGCGTGCACAAGGAAGGCCTGCAACTGATCAAGGAATGGATAGCCGCCATGCCCGGGCAGTGCCAGGCGGAGGACCAGGTGGAAGCGAAGTAGAAGATCGGATAAAAGATCACACGGAAAAGTAAGGCAAGGCAGCACACATCATCGTCAGCGTTTTCAAATAACAATATCGGAGACACCGCATGAAAATGAACAAGCGCAAACTGGTCCTTGGCATCTCCCAGGCCTTGCTGGGCACGGGCATTAGCGGCATGGCCGCGGGCCCGGCACTGGCAGACGATGATGTTGCCACGGTGGTCGTCACCGCACAAAGCCGCTCGCAATCGGCGCAGGCAGTGCCGATTGCCATGCAGATCGTTGGCGCCGATCAGATTTCCAAGCTGGCGGCCACCAACCTGTCATCGATGAACGGCTACATCCCCGGTCTGAACGTGGACGGCCACCG
>JAYSKH010000082.1:0-12987 GCA_043726505.1 Undibacterium sp.
CGCGGCGACCTCGGCGTGGAGCTGCCGCCAGAACAGGTGCCCGGCGCGCAAAAGCGCATCCTGCGCAGCTGCCGCGCGCACGGCGTGCCTATCGTCATCGCCACGCAGATGCTGGAATCAATGATCTCGGCGCCGGTACCGACAAGGGCCGAAGCATCGGACGTCGCCAGTGCCATCTATGATGGCGCCGATGCAGTGATGCTGTCGGCAGAATCAGCCAGCGGCGCCTACCCGGTGCAGGCAGTGGCAATGATGAACCGCATCATCAGCGAAGTGGAAAAAGATCCGCTGTACCGCAATATGCTAGACGCGCAGCAGGTAACGCCACGCGCAGACCGTGGTGATGCGATCTGCTCGGCCTTGCGCAGCGTCACGCAGATCATCGGCGCTGTGGCAACCGTTACCTATACCACCTCCGGCCATACCAGCCTGCGGGCAGCGCGCGAGCGGCCTTCCGCACCGATACTCAGCATCACGCCTCAGCTATCCACCGCGCGCCGGCTGTCGCTGGTGTGGGGCGTGCACTCCACCGTCAGCGACCGTGTGCATGATGTGGAGCAGATGGTCGCTGCCGCCTGCGGCACTGCGTTGGAAGAAGGTTTTGCGGTGCCGGGCGACCAGCTGACAATCACGGCCGGCATGCCCTTTGGCGAACCCGGTACCACAAACCTGCTGCGCATCGCCGAAGTATGGCCACCGGCGGTTTGAACAGCCTGAACAGCCTGAGCAGTTTGAGCAGTTTGATACTCGACAAGCCAGCTCCGCTGCATGACAAGCAAGCGTAACACCGGCGCAGGCGTACTACGCGTCACAGCAAACGCGCTACTGCACGGCTTTTCACAGATCTATTGCCAGCGCTCCGCGCTGACCGGCGCGGCGCTGCTACTGGCGCTGTGCGTGGCCATGCCGCAGATGGCCGCGACCGCATGCCTCGCACTGGCTATAGCCACACTGTGTGGCCTGATACTGTCGTGGTCCTATAGCGATGTTGCCGACGGCTTGTATGGGTACAACGCCGCATTGTGCGGCGCAGGTCTGGCCGCGAGTTTTCAGGCAGGATCTATATTGCTGTTGTGGGCCGCTGCTGCAGGCGTGCTGTGTGCAACAGCCACGCACCTGCTGCGGCAATGGGTCAAACTGCCGGTCTTGACATCGCCTTTTATCATGGTGATGCTGCTGGCAGTATGGCTGGGGCCGCAGAGCGGCTTGCAGGTATTGGCTGCGGACGGCCAGCATTACACGGGCTTGGCTGCATTTACGCTGCATGCTGTGGCGCAAATCAGTTTTATCGGCGGCACTTTATCGCCGCTACTAGGCCTGCTAGTGCTGGCCGCGCTGGCGTTGCATCACCGGCGTGCGGCTATGTGGGCTATGGCGGCGGGTTTATCTGTGTGGTGTGCAGCCATGCCGGGCACGGCGCTGGACAGCTATTTGCCGGGAATAACACTCAACTGCATGCTGAGCGCCATCTGCCTGACAGTCAACCGGCGCGGACTGAACGCCCGCTGCGGCGGCATCGCGGCTACCGCCGGCATAGGCCTGGTATGCGCCGCTCTGAGCTTGAAAGTATTTACGCTGCCGTTTGTCGCTGCATGCTGGATCGTGCTGGCGAGCACGCGGGAGGAAAAAGAAGAAGTCCCTGTGATGGCATTGGCAGGCTAGGCCTGCAACATCTGCAGGCTGTGCGCCTCCAACTAGCCATCATTCAAGACCTCAGAACTCTTCCCAGTCGTCGCTGGATGCCTGGGCGCTGCTGGTTTTTGTAGCCGCTGTTTTTGCCGGTGCAGCCTTGGCTGCGGGCTTGCTGGCAGCCAGCATGGGCCGTTTCAACTGCGCCGGCTGGCTGATGCGATGACCAGCAGCCCTGGGTGCGGCCTGTGCCGCCTGTGACGATACTCCCTGCACCAGCTTGAATACACTGACGACCTCGGCCAGCTTGGCGGCCTGCTCCTGCATGCTGGCCGCAGCAGCAGCTGCTTCCTCCACCAGCGCGGCATTTTGCTGCGTCACCTGGTCCATCTGCGTGATCGCCTGGTTGACCTGTTCGATACCTATGCTCTGTTCGCTGCTGGCGGCAGCGATTTCACTCATGATGTCGGCTACCTGCTTGACCGACGTAACAATCTCATTCATCGATACGCCGGCGTCATCGACCAGCTTGCTGCCGGCATCGACTTTTTCTACCGAATCGTTGATCAGCTCCTTGATTTCCTTGGCTGCGCCCGCTGCGCGTTGCGCCAGGTTGCGCACTTCAGACGCCACCACAGCAAAACCGCGGCCCTGCTCACCGGCGCGCGCCGCTTCCACAGCTGCATTCAGTGCCAGGATGTTGGTCTGGAAGGCGATGCCGTCGATAACACCGATGATATCGACGATCTTGCGTGAGCTTTCCTTGATCGACCCCATTGTATCGACGACCTGCTCCACCACCTTGCCGCCCTTGGTCGCATAATCGCTGGCCGAGACTACGAGTTGATTGGCCTGGCGTGCATTGTCGGCATTCTGGCGCACGGTGGACGTCAGTTCCTCCATCGACGACGCAGTTTCTTCCAGGCTGGATGCCTGTTCTTCGGTGCGCTGCGACAAATCCAGGTTGCCGCTGGCGATTTCACCGGACGCGGTGGCGATGGTATCGGTGCTGATGCGTACTTCAGCCACGGTCGTGATCAGGCTGTCATTCATGTCCTTCAGCGACTGCAGCAACTTGCCGGTTTCATTGGTGGTATCGACAATGATGTTCTGCGTCAGGTCGCCGCCGGCCACCGTCTGCGCAATGCTGACCGCATAATCAAGCGGCGCCGAAATACTTTGTATCAGCCAATAGCCGACTACCGCACCCAGCAGCAGGCCCAGCACAATGGCAGTGATCGACAGTGCGCGGAAAGTGCTGAAATTCTTCTGCGAGGTGGCGTATTCGCTCTGGCCCACATCCAGCTGTATCTTGATCAGGCCATCCATATTGGTAAAAAGCGGCCCGGCCAGCCGGCTCATCGCACCGTTCAGGATTTCCGTGGCCTTGGCTGCGTCTTTAGCATGCATTGCGGCCAGCGCGGGCTTCAGAGCCTCGCTGGAAAATTTATTGCGCCCCTCGGTGTACTGGTCGGCCAGTTTCTTTTCATCCGGCGTCAGGTAGGTGGCCAGGTATTCAGCCCATACCTTATCGCCCTGCTCCATCAGCTTCTCCACATCGCTGGCGTTTTGATCCAGCTTCTCCGGATCCTGTGTCATCGCCCTGGCCACGCCTAGCTGTTCGCGGTTCATCAGCCGGGCGACCGAATCCAGCTGGCCCAGCGCAATCAGGCGATCTTCATACAGAGTTTTCAGCGACGCATTGGTCGTGCTCAGGCTATACAGGCCACTCAGGCCTATTGCGGCCAGCAGCACCGATAGAAAAGCGATGACGAAAATCAGACGGGATTTGATGGTGGTATTTTTAAACATCCGGATCACCTTGTAGGCTGGTGTTGCTAAATTGGCGGGCGACAGAAGACTATGCACGGGGCGTGCCAGAGACTATGCGTTGCTTTGGCACAACGATAGCATGTAGTCGCTGTTCTCTTTTTTCATTTAGCGATTTTTAACAATCCAGCCTATAGAAGGATAAAGCTTGTAGCTGGAGCAATTCTTGCTGTAAGCCTGTCATCGCTGTTCCGGCATTAGGCGGGCCTGCAACAATCATCTCTATCATTTAGCGTATTTGCCAGGAAACTGGCTTGCACAACTTATAATGGAATGAACATATTAATCATCAGCCGCGGATGACGATGCCTGCCAGACGCGCGCCTATGCTGACCTAACCCAGACCTGAAAGGCGACCTCCTGCCATGTCCGACACGCCGCTCCCGCCCCGACTGCAACTGTCCGGCATCAGCAAAAGCTATCCGGCTGTTGTCGCCAACGACAATGTCAGCCTGACGGTTGCCGCCGGTGAGATCCATGCGGTGCTTGGCGAAAACGGTGCCGGCAAATCGACGCTGATGAAAATCATCTTTGGTGCGGTCAAGCCGGATGCCGGCGGCGTGCGCTGGAATGGTGCCGAAGTGCAGGTCACCAACCCGCAGCATGCACGCAAGCTGGGCATTGCCATGGTGTTCCAGCATTTTTCATTGTTCGACACGCTGACCGTGACGGAAAACATCGCACTGGGACTGCCTGCCGATGTCAATATGCAGCAGCTGGCGCAGCAGATACGCCAGACCGGCCAGGATTATGGCCTGGAACTGGAGCCGCACCGCCATGTACATACGCTGTCGGTCGGCGAGCGGCAGCGGGTGGAAATCGTGCGCGCGCTGCTGACCAGGCCGCAGTTGCTGATCCTGGATGAACCGACCTCGGTGCTGACGCCGCAGGCAGTGCAAAAGTTGTTTGTCACGCTGCGCAAGATCGCGGCGGAGGGATGCAGCATTCTGTATATCAGCCACAAGCTGGACGAAATCCGCGAGCTCTGCCATTCGGCCACCGTCATGCGCGGCGGCAAGGTCACCGGCCATTGCGATCCCGCACAGGAAACCGCCGCCAGCCTGTCGCGCCTGATGCTGGGCGCCGAACCAGAACAGGGACAACAGATCAAGCAACACCCGCAGCCGCACGGGCTGGACGAAACGAGGCTGCAGATCAACCAGCTAAGTCTGCCGCGCGCGCATGCTTTTGCCATGCCGCTGCAAGACGTCAACCTGGACCTGCGCAGCGGCGAGATCGTCGGCATCGCAGGTGTATCCGGCAACGGCCAGCAGGAGTTGCTGGCGGCGCTGTCCGGCGAGGACCGCCGCGCCAAACGCGGCATGATCATGCTGAAAGGCAAACCGGTGGGCCACCTGGGCCCGAATGCGCGCCGCGCGCTCGGGCAAAGCCTGGTACCGGAAGAGCGGCTGGGTCGCGGCGCGGTACCGGACATGAGCCTGACCGACAATATGTTGCTGTCGCACCAGAAGCCACCCTTTGTCATCAACGGCATGATACGGTTTCGGCATGTGGTGCAGGCAGCTGGCGACGTTATCAGCCGTTTCCGCGTCAAGGCATCCGGCCCGGCGGCGCTGGCCAGGAGCCTGTCTGGCGGCAACCTGCAAAAATTCATTGTCGGGCGCGAAATAACCCGGCGGCCGGATGTGTTCATCGTCGCCCAGCCCACGTGGGGCGTCGATGTCGGCGCGGCGGCACAAATCCACGACGAGATACGCACGCTGAAAGAGTCCGGCTGCGCGGTACTGGTCATTTCCGAAGAACTGGACGAGCTGTTTAGCCTGTGCGACCGGCTGTACGTGATCGCCAAGGGCAAACTGTCGCCGTCCATCAACAGCCGGGACGCGACCCGGGAAAAAATAGGATTATGGATGAGCGGATTGTGGGATGCCAACGGTGACGACATTAGCGACAGCGTTGGCAAGGGCACCAACGCAACCACCGGGGAGTTGGCCGGTGCTGAATAAATCATCCGCAATACCTTCGTTGCTGTGGCCCGCCAGGCTGGAACTGCGCGCCACCCCTTCGCGCCGCATGGCGTATCTGTCGCCGCTGCTGGCACTGGCGCTGACTTTGCTGTTCGGCGCACTGCTTTTCATGGCGCTGGGCAAAAATCCGCTGACGGGCTTGCAAGTCTTCCTGCTGGAGCCGCTGAAAAGCCGCGCAAGTATTTCCGAGCTACTGCTGAAAACCACACCGCTGGTGCTGTGCGCACTGGGCCTGTCCGTATGTTACCGCGCCAATGTGTGGAACATCGGCGCGGAGGGCCAACTGATTGCCGGCGGGATTGCAGCCGGCAGCACGATACTGTTTTTTGACAATGGCGCGCCCGCACTGTCCGGCGGCATTGTGCTGGTGCTGGCCAGCGTCGCCGGCATCATCGGCGGCGCGCTGTGGGCGGGCATCACCGCGCTGCTGCGCGACCGCTTCAACGCCAATGAAATCCTGGTGTCGCTGATGCTGACCTATATCGCGCAGCTGTTGCTGATGTATATGGTCAACGGGCCGCTGAAAGATCCGCACGGCATGAATTTTCCGCAATCGCGGGTATTTTCGGCCGAGTTCCTGTTGCCTCGGCTGTTTACCGGCAGCAGGCTGCATATAGGCTTTGTCGTCATGCTGGTTGCGACGGCGCTGATGTCGGTATTCATGTCCCGCAGTTTTGCCGGCTACCGGCTTACCGTGGGCGGGCTGGCGCCGCTGGCCGCCCGGTATGCGGGCTTTTCCAGCCGCCGCGCCTTATGGACTTCGCTGCTGATCTCGGGCGGTTTTGCCGGCATTGCGGGCGCATTTGAAGTGGCCGGCCCCATAGGCCAGGTATTGCCGTCGATTTCGCCGGGTTACGGCTTTGCGGCGATCATCGTCGCTTTTATTGGCCGGCTGAACCCGGTGGGCGCGATCTTCGGTGGCCTGGTCATGTCGCTGTTCTATCTGGGCGGTGAGATGGCGCAATCGCGGCTGGGCCTGCCTTCGGCGATCACTGGCCTGTTCCAGGGCATGCTGCTGTTTTTGCTGCTGGCCTGCGATACGCTGATCAATTACCGGCTGCGGCGCATTCCGCGAACCCCGCGCACGCCTGCCCTACCCAAAGAGGCATAAATGGAAAATGTCGCCGCGCTGGTCGCCGCCTCCATCAACTCTGGTACGCCTTTGCTGATTGCCGCACTCGGCCTGCTGATCAATGAACGCGCAGGCGTGCTGAATCTGGGCGCGGAAGGCATGATGCTGGTCGCCGCCATTGCCGGTTTTGCCGTGGGTTACCAGACACACAGCCCGTTGCTGGGTTTTGCCGCCGGCGCGCTGGCCGGCATGCTGATGTCCAGCCTGTTTGCATGGCTGGCGCTGGTGCTGGCAACCAACCAGGTAGCAACCGGGCTGGCGCTGTCGATCTTCGGCGCGGGGCTGTCGGCCTTTGTCGGGCAATCCTTTGTCGGCATGTCGCTGGCCGGCGGCGTGACGCCCATCCCTTACCTGTCCACCTTGCCTTTTGTCGGCACGGCGCTGTTCAGCCATCACTGGATCGTATATTTCAGCTTGCTGCTGTGCGCCGCCATCGTGTGGTTCCTGTACCGCACGCGTGCAGGCCTGGTGCTGCGCTCTATTGGAGAATCGCCGGAATCGGCGCATGCGCTGGGCTACCCGGTACGCAGCATACGGTTTGCCGCGCTGCTGTTCGGCGGCGCCTGCTGCGGCATCGCGGGCGCTTACATGTCGCTGGTATATACGCCGATGTGGGTAGAGGGCCTGGTAGCTGGGCGCGGCTGGATTGCGCTGGCGCTGACTACTTTTGCCACGTGGCGCCCCGCACGGGTCTTGCTCGGCGCGCTATTGTTTGGTAGCGTAACCATTTTGCAATTTCATTTCCAGGCGATAGGCATAGCGATACCCTCGCAGATCCTGTCGATGCTGCCGTATGTCGCCACTATCGTGGTGCTGGTGCTGATCTCGCGTAATCCCGACTGGATACGCCTGAATATGCCGGCTTCGCTGGGCAAGCCTTTCCGTCCAGGTTAGGAAAAATCTTGTCCGCGCCTTTTTGAGTTCGTCGCATAGTGGGTAGTCCCATTCATCTATTACAAGGAAAGCATCCATGAAATTCACCCGTCGACATACACTGGCAGCCGTACTGTCGGTTGCCGCACTCAGCCTGTTCGGCTGCGGCCAGAAAGAGGACGCCAAGCCTGCCGTTGATGCTGCCAGCGCCGCCCCGGCCTCCGCAGCAGCAGCACCGTCCGATAAAAAAGCTGAACCGCTGAAAGTGGCCTTCGTGTATGTCGGCCCCGTCGGCGACGCCGGCTGGACCTATGCGCATGACGCTGCGCGCAAGGCGGTAGAAGCCAAATACGGCGACAAGGTGCAGACTTCGTTTGTAGAAAACATCCCTGAAAGCGCCGCCGATGCAGAACGCGTGATGCGCGATCTGGCGACGCAGGGCAACAAGCTGATCTTCGGCACTACTTTTGGCTATATGGAAGCGATGCTGAAAGTGGCCAAGGATTTCCCTGATGTGAAGTTCGAACACGCCACCGGCTACAAAACCGCCGACAACCTGGCCCAGTATGACGTGCGCACCTATGAAGGCGCGTACCTGGCCGGCGTGGCAGCGGGCAAGCTGACCAAATCCAACAAGCTGGGCGTCGTCGGCTCGGTGCCTATCCCGGAAGTGCTGCGCAATATTAACTCCTTCACGCTGGGCGCAAAATCGGTGAACCCCAAGGTCACAACCCGGGTAGTCTGGGTCAACAAATGGTTTGATCCGGGCAATGAGCGCGAAGCAGCGATCACCCTGATCGGCCAGGGTGTGGATGTGCTGATGCAGAACACCGATTCCGCCGCCGTGGTGCAAACCGCGCAAGAAAAAGGCGTGTATGCGTTCGGCTGGGACAGCGACATGAGCAAATTTGGTGAAAAAGCGCATGCGGCGGCGTCAGTCATCGACTGGAGCGTGTACTACAACAAACGCGTTGGCGAAGCGCTGGCCGGCACATGGAAAAGCGATACTACATGGTGGGGCCTGAAGGAAGGCATGATAGACCTGAAAGCGTTCAACGCCAGCCTCAGTGAAGACATCAAGAAAGCCATTGCCGACAAGCGCCAGGGCGTCATCGACGGCAGTGCGCCGATCTGGAAAGGCCCTATCAAGGACAATACCGGCAAGGAAGTGCTGCCCAAGGATAAAGTCGGTGACGACAAATTCCTGCATGACATCAATTTCTATGTAGAAGGCGTCGAAGGCAAGGTACCGGGCTAACCTCTGGACCAGCATTGCCCTGAACGGCCGGCCTTACACCGGCCGTTTTTGTTTGTCGCGCTATCGTTTATACTGCCTACATAACGAGCCATAGGAAAAATGATGTCGGACAATGACGCAGCAACGGAACAGGCCCGGCAAACCCTGACGCAATACCATCAGCTACTGCTGCTGCAATTGCAGCATGAGCGCGAGCGCGCCAGCCCCGATAAAGAGACCCTGGCCGAGCTGGAAGAACACCAGCAGGAAGTGCTGCGCGAGCAGCAGTCGCTGACACCGGCCGTCATCAAGAAAGCGCTGACCGTGTATGCGCCTTTCCTGCAAGCTATGCAGTAAAACAACCTACCATCTGCCGCCACAGGGAGACCAGCATGGGAAAAGTAGAAGACGCCATCGCCACGCAACTCGCCAATATCCAGCAACGCACCGGCAAATCGCTGGCGCAGCTCGGCAAGATCGCCAAAGACAGCGGTTACAGCAAACACGGCGAAATACGTGATTACCTGAAGACCACGCTCGGCCTGGGCCATGGCGATGCCAATACGCTGACGCACCATGTGCTGAAGGCAGATGCAGCCCCTGTTGCGGGCAACTGCGGTGATAGCGAAGCCGGCGATCCGGCCGATGCAATATATACCGGCGCCAAGGAGGCGCTAAGACCCATCCACGACGCGATCATGGAACAACTGGCGGCGTTTGGCGAATTTGAGATTTCTCCCAAAAAAACTTATCTGAGCCTGCGCCGCAAAAAGCAGTTTGCGATGCTTGGGCCCGCCACCAATACCCGCGTGGAACTGGGCCTGAATATCAAGCAGCTACCGTCCAGCGAACGCCTGGTGGAGCAGGCGGCGGGCGGTATGTGCAACTACAAGATCAGACTAGGCACGCCCGATGAAGTAGACGCCGAACTGATATCCTGGATACAGCAAGCCTATGCAAGCGCAGGCTGAACCGCCGCCCCCTTTGAATTACTTATACATAACTAATGAGCATCAAACTTGAAAAAGAAGTCGAAGACCGCCTGATCGCTTCGATACAACGCTATGTCGGCGAAAACATGGACGAACGCATCGGTGAACTGAAGGCTAGGCTGCTGCTGGATTTTTGCGTGCGGGAGATAGGCGCCAGCGTCTACAACCAGGCGATCCGCGATGCACAGTCGCACATGCAGGACAAGGTCGCGGAGATGGATGGAAACTGCTACGAGAGCGAGTTTTCTTACTGGAACAAGAAGTCCTGAAGATAGGTTTTGAAGATAAGCCTTGAAAATCAGCCCTGCAAAGCAGGCTGATCGCTCTAGTGATCTATCCGGCACTGCTCTTTCAGGTATTCGATAAACGCGTGCTGCACCGGCGTTGCCAGCCAGTCTGCGCGCGTGGTAAAACCAACGGTGCGCTCCGCTTCCGGGGTATCGATGTTCAGCGCCACCACGTCGTTGCGGTAATTGCCGTACAAGATATGCGAGCGTGACAGGAGAGAGATGCAGTCGTTTTCTTCCAGCATTGCCATCATCATCGCCAGTGAGCTGGTTTCTACCACTACGCGCGGACGCTGCGGCAAGGTTGCCAGCATCGTTTCGACAACACGGCGGCGCGGCATGTTTTTTTGCGGCACCACCCAGCCATAAGCCGTCAGGTCTTTGCCGCTGATGCGCGCGCGGCCTGCCAGCGCATGCCCCCTGCGCACGACCACCGCATACGGATCGGTAAACAAATCGAATTCAACAACGCCGCCTTGCAGCCGCGGCTCGCGCAGCGCGCCAACGATGATGTCGATGGCGCCAAACTGCAAATCATCCATCAGCCGCGCATGCGAGCCTTCATGGATCGTTACCGCAACGTCTGGGTAATCTTCGCGCAGCCGCCCTATCACGCGTGCCAGCAGGCGTTGCGGCAGCAAGGGCAGCATGCCTACCGACACCTGGCCGCTGGCAAGCCCGCGCGCCGATGCCAGATCACTGACCGCCTGGCCGATCTCATTCAGCGCCAGACTGAGCCGGCGCGCAAACTCCACGCCAACCGGATTGGCCGCCACGCTGTGCACACGCCGCCGGTACAAGGTCACGCCTACCGTCTCTTCCAGCTCGCGCGCCGCCTTATGCACCGCCGGCTGTGAAATACCCAGCTTGCGCGATGCCTCCACTGCAGAACCCAGCTGGGATATCGCAATATGGCAGCGTATCTGCGCATCCGTCAGGTGCCGGCACACCACGCTGACATCCATCGAGCGCGCCTTGGTTCCGGTCAGCAGGTCGGCGACCGCAGCCTCCATCTGGTCCAGCATCCGGCGTACCCGGCGGTGCAGCAAAGAGCCTTCCAAGGTCAGTTCGCTACCGCCGTAACCGCGCTCAAACAATACCGCGCCAAAACTGTCTTCCAGCTTCTTTATGGCCAGGCTGACGGCGGGCTGCGTCAGCCCTATCGCCTCGGCTGCGTGGCTGATGCCTCCTTCGCGGCATACGGCGTCGAAAAAAAACAGGCGCCGCAGCCGGATACTTTCATCGTTCATCGTGCTCTTTCGCTATGGCAGAAGCTCGTTATTTCAATCATAAGCTTAACTTAATTTTATGCCAAATGGCGTAGTTAAAATTAGTTTTAAAAACGCGTCTCACATACACTCCACTGCAATTTGTAAGTGAAAAATTTATGGGAGCTTAACCATGTACGACATTATCGACACCCACACCCATGCGATTTCACCGGATCATGAGCGTTTTCCGCTGGCCCCGGTAGGCGGCAACCAGTCCGACTGGTCGGCGCACCGCCCGGCGGACTACGACACGCTGCTGGCTGCGATGGATGAGGCAGGTATCGCCCGCGCAATGGTGGTGCAGGCATCGACTGCTTATGGCAATGACAACCGTTATGTTGTCGAAGCGATCAAGGCCCACCCTAACCGCTTCAACGGCGTGTTCTCCATCGACGTGCTGGCGCCTGATGCCGTAACGATAATGAAATACTGGCTGGATCAAGGCCTGAGCGGTCTGCGGCTGTTCACGACCGGCACGACGATGCCCGGCCAGGCCGGCTGGCTCGACGATGAGCGCTCTTTCCCGGTATGGGAATATGCGCAGGATAATAATGTGTCCATCTGCCTGCAGATGACAGCCGCAGGCATTCCCAAGCTGCTGAACATGCTGAACCATTTCCCGCGCAGCCGCGTGCTGCTGGACCATCTGGCCCGCCCTGATCTGGCCGGCGGCCCTCCTTATGATGCGGCCGCGCCACTGTTCAGCCTGGCCAGCCACCCCGGCGTGCACCTGAAACTGACCAACCGCACGATCACCGAATCAGGCCGCGGCGCGTCTACGCCGGAAGCCTTTTTCCCGCGCGTGATCGCGGCCTTCGGCGCGCAGCGCATTGCGTGGGGTTCCAACTTCCCGTCCGCCGAAGGTTCGCTGGTATCGCTGCTGGCCGAAGCCAAAGCCGGCCTGGCCATGCTGTCCGATGCAGACCGCGCATGGATCTTTGGCGATACCGCGCGCGCCATCTACCCTGAACTGCAACGCCCATGGGCAGGAGCACGGCCATGAAAATGGAAAACGGCATCTTGCACCTGGAAGCAGCGATCAAGAGTTACGCACACACGGCCAGGATGATTTCCGGCGAGATCAGCGATCCGCTGGTCAAGCTGGACTGTGTCAAGGTTGAGCCCATCCACCGCGCCTTTGCGCCGATGGCGCGCAATCAGGCGTATGACGTAAGCGAGATGGCCATTGTCACTTACCTGCAGGCGAAGGCATACAACAAGCCGCTGATCATGCTGCCGACCGTGGTCGCAGCGCGTCTGCAGCAGGGTTGCATCGTGTACAACGCCAACCGCGGCCATATGGATATTTCCGATCTGGCAGGCGCCAGGGTCGGGGTACGCGCATACACGCAGACCACCGGCATGTGGGTGCGCGCAATTCTGGAGCAGACTTACGGCATGCCTTCCGACAAGATCAACTGGATCACGTTTGAAGGCAGCCACCTGGCGGAATATGATGACCCGGCCTTTGTGACGCGTGCGCCTGAGGGCAAGGGCATGCTGGACATGCTGCTGGCCGGGGAACTCGATGCCGCCATCTTCGGCAATGACTTGCCCAGCAACGAAGGCATACTGCCGCTGATCCCCAACCCTGTGGAGGCAGACAAGATATGGTACGAACAGCATCGTTTTGTGCCGATCAACCATATCGTCGTCATGCATAGCGCCGTCGCGGAAAAAAACCCGTACAGCGTAAAATCGGTATACCAGATGTTCAGGCAGGGCAAGGCAGATGCCAAACCTACGCC
>JAYSKH010000083.1:0-22841 GCA_043726505.1 Undibacterium sp.
CTTTTTCAAGCAAAAGGAGTAAGGCGACAATATCGTAATAAAGATCGTAGTAGGCCAGTGTTAAAAATGCGCCGCCGACCGCGTAACCGATAATGCTAACTTGTGCCATAGCAGCCAAATCAGAGGCCCATTTAAGGTCTTCCCGCCCTTTACAATACTTGAGTATCCGCGTTCCCGTACGCCAGGATACGAACATAAAAAGAAGAAATAGAAACAGTCCAACGAAGCCGTGCTCCCCGAGAACTTGAAAGTAAATACTGTGTGCTGCGTGGAAGTTATTTGGGTCCGGTGCGTAGACAAGGAACATCCTTGGAGTGAAGCAATCAAGTCCCCCGCCCATCAGATTTGCCTTCGCTACGTTGAACGCATAGCCCCAAGCATTAATGCGTCCTAACGCGGAATCATCTTGTTGATAGTTATCGATAGTACCCATACGTTCAAACCAGCGATCGGGCATAACTGTATAAACGAGAGGGACAAGTAGCAATATGATAAGGCCAGTCCTTACTTTTTGGCGGCTTTTAAGCCAAAGGAACGTAAACATGCAACCGCCACCTACCAGTGCCCCGCGAGAATAGGAACCAAGCGCTGCAGCCACTGTAAATATGGTCAATGCAATCAGCGCATAACGAACTAGTTTGTGTGTAGCGGTCAATTGCACGTACCAGATAATTGGTAGGGCAGTTACCAGCGCTAAAGCAAGTGCATTGTTATCGTTGATGTAACTACCCTCGGGGCCATAAACGTTACTGCCTCCGCCTTGCAGGATGGTGAACAAGCCCCCTTTAAAACCGTAAAATCCGAGTGATAACGCGATGGTCCAGGCAAATGCCTGAATTTCTTCTTTCGTCCTGATCGTCACTAATACTACCGCCATCAAGAACATCGTCTTCATGACGCGGTTCCATTCGTTCAAGGCGCGCTCTGGTTCGAGCGCGCTTAGCGTCGTAATCGACATCCATACGATGAATATAAATAAAACCACCGTTACAGAAGTAATGGGGAGTTTCTTCTCTTGTTTTGACGCCAAAAGGCTAGCTAACGTCACCACAACGATCAAAGCTGCAAATGGGAAATCGTACGCCGCACCGTAAGTCAGCCGGTGCGGATTCATCAGGCCTATCCACGTGTACAGCAATACCCCCAATGCGGGACGCTTGAATACAAACGGCAGCAGCCCGAAGACGACCGCAAAGAGGATATAGTCACGCATGTTGCTTCAGTCTTTCAAAAAGACCAACCACCCGTTGCGCGTTGGCTTTCCACGTCAGTTGCAGATCGTTGATGGTCGCGGACGCGTTTTTACTGACATGCTGGCGCAGTACATCGTCGTTGCACAGCCGGTCTATGGCTTTCGGCAAGCCATCGGCCTGGTCCGGGTCAAACAGCACTGCATTGTGTTCATCGCTCAGCAGCTCGCGGATGTTCGGCTGTGCTGGCGCCACGATGGCTTTGCCCAGCGCCAGATATTCAAACAGCTTCAGTGGTGATGCATAGGCCACCACGGCTGGTTGTAGCGCGATATCGAAGGCGGACACGTATTGCGGGATCTGCTCGCGGCCTACAATGCCGGTAAAGCTGACGCGATTGGACACGTTCAGCGCCTTGGCCTGCTGCTCCAGTGATTCGCGCGCCGGGCCATCGCCCACCACCATCAGATGGCGGCCGGAATCACCCGGGTCCTTGGCAATCATGTCGATGACCTTGTCCAGGCCGTGCCAGTCACGCACAAAGCCGGTAAAGCCTAGCACCAGTTTATTGGTCAGCCCCAGCGATGATTTCACTGCGGAGTTGTCGGCCACGTTTTCAAATTCGCGCGTGTTGATACCGTTGTGGATCACCATCATGCGTTCTGCCGGTACGCCGTAGGACTGCACGATCTCCGCCATGACCTGCGTTACCGGCAGCACGAAGTCCGCCGCCTGCCACGTGTAGTTCTGCGACCAGCGCGCCAGCCGTTGCAGCGACAGGCCGTCATAGCGTGAGCGTTCTTCAAAAATAGGGGAATTGATTTCCAGCAGCATCGGCAGCTTGTATTTGCGCTTGAGCCAGATGCCCGCGGGCAGAAACAGGTTGTAGCGCTCGTACAGGCAATCTGGCTTGTGCAGTTTCACTGCCTTCACCAAATCGCGGTAGGCGATCAGGCTGTAAGCCAGCTCCATCAGCTCGTAGCCGAATTTGGGAACGTGGCGTTTCAGCCACGGCACAAATTTGCCGTCGGAGCCGAAGGAAGTCTGCTCGGCACCGGCTGGCGCTACCACGATGACTTCATGCCCCAGTTCACGCAATGCCGCGATCATTTCATCAATGTGAACCGATTGTCCGTCTTTGGAGCGGGTGCGGTGATGGTAAAGAATTTTCACTTTGCGCGTCCGCTGCTTAAAATATTCTGAAACAATTGTAGTTGACCTTGTGTTGTGTCATCCCAGCTGAAATTTTCCGCGTAACGTCTGGTTGCCGCATGCTCGGGGTAGGTCGCGCGCAGCGCCTGCACCGCATCCACCAGTGCCTGCGGCGTGCGTTGCGCCATCAGCACTCCCGCATCCGGCGAAGCCACCACTTCGGGCGTGCCCCATACATTGCTGGCGACGACCGGCGTACCGCAGGCCATCGATTCCAGCAGTACATTGGCCCAGCCTTCGCGGCTGGATGCCAGCACCAGCGCGTCAGCGGCATTGTAATAGGTCTTGAGTTCGGTTTGGGGTACGGAACCCAGGAAAGTGACGCGGTCCGCCACTTTCAGTTGTACCGCCAAGTCTTCGAGCTTTTTGCGATCCGGCCCGGTGCCGGCGATCAGCAGCCGTGCATCCGGCAGCGCTGGCATCGCCTGGATGATCAGGTCATGCCCCTTGCGTGGGTCCAGCAGGCCTACCGACAGCAGCGTAAAGTGCTCAAGTCCTAGCGTTTGCCGCGCCGTTGCGCGGTCCATCGGCTGGAAGCGCTGCAGGTCTACACCATTACGCAGTGGCGTAATGCTGTCCGGCGCCACGCCCAGGCTCACCATTTCGTCTTTCAGCGCATTGCAGACGGTGATGATGCCCTTGGCATTTTCTGCCGCCCACAAGATCATCTTGCGCGGCAGCCGGTATTGCGGGATCAGGTTGATGTCGGTGCCGCGTGCGGTAATCACTACCGGTTTGTTGAAGTATTTGCCCAGCATGACGGCCGCTACGCCGTCCGGGTAAAAATAGTGCGCATCCAGCACGTCGAAGTCAAAACCTTCATCAATGATCTGGCCTATCGTCTTCTTGGCCGCATTGGCCATCAGCAGCGGCGCTACCTGCATGCCTATCTTGGGCAACAGCGGATAGCGAGGATGCTGCACGCGGATACCATGCCGCTGTTCTTCCGCAGGCACCCTGGCAAAGCCCGCATAATGCCCAAAACGCTTGTTTTTAGACGGAAACCAGGGCACCGGCGCCACCACGCGCGACTCTACCTGGCCGCTGGCAATCAGGTAACGCAAACGTGTCTCTACAAAAATGCCGTGATTGGGTTGTTCCGCGTTGGGAAACAGGGTGCTGAATGTAAGTAGCTTCATCTTTTCGTAACAAGGATAAGCGGCATCTGGAACCAAACCGCGCAGGAACTGCCATTCTGCTTAGAACTCCCGATACTAACAGAGCTATTGCGTTTTGGAATCACTGTATGTCCTTGTTATTTAATATTTTTGCAGATATTTGCCGATAGCAAAATGGAAAGTATAATTCCGGGCCGCACAGTGGGAATTGCAGGCGTAAATTTGATTTCTGCGTGGAAATTTTGTGCGTCCAGAGATGTGTTTGGCCCGCCTGCATCAGTCTGCTGGCAAGCATAGGGCAGTCAGAGGGTCCGCAACGCCTAGTTCTTGTAGGCGAGTTTCAAGTTGCCGTGCATAATGCTAGCTGAATGATAGTGGCTCGTTCCGGTAATAATTCCCCGCCTCAATTGGGCGGTGCCGGGTGGGAAATCGAAGCTCCATTCGGAATCTGCGGCCTTTGCTGCCAGGCTGGATTCAGCTGGATTCACTATTGCGCCAAATAATAAAATAGGGGCTTACGCCAATGACGTCTGGTAAGAATAAAATTTTGGTCACAGGGGCCGCCGGCTTTGTCGGCAGCTTTGTGGCTGCCCGGCTGGCCCAGATGGGCCACGAAGTAGTCGGCTGCGACAACTTCAACGACTACTACACGCCGAAGCTGAAAACCGACCGTGTGCAGGCCATCCTCGCGCCCGCTGGCGTTGAATGCCTGACCGTGGAGCTGTCCGATACGGCCCAGGTCAACGCGTTGTTTGACCGCGTGCAGCCGGAGCTGGTCGTGCACCTTGCCGCGCAGGCCGGTGTGCGTTATTCGCTGACCAATCCGTCTGCTTATATCCAGGCCAATCTGGTCGCCTTTGGCAATATGCTGGAAGCCAGCCAGCGCCATAAGGTGCAGCATCTGTTGTATGCAAGCAGCAGCAGCGTGTACGGCGCCAACGCCAAGATCCCCTTCAGCGAATCAGACCAGACCGATGAGCCGGTATCGCTGTATGCCGCCACCAAAAAGGCCAACGAGCTGATGGCCTATTCATACAGCCACCTGTACAAGCTGCCAGCCACCGGCCTGCGGTTCTTTACCGTGTACGGCCCGTGGGGCCGGCCAGACATGGCCTATTTCAGCTTCACGCAGAAGATGGTGAAGGGCGAAACCATTCCTGTGTTTGCCGAGGGGCAATTAAGGCGCGATTTCACCTATATCGATGACATCGTCGAAGGCGTCGTGCGCCTGCTGTTCAAGCCTACGCCCGCGACCGATACCCGGCCGCCGCATACGGTGTTCAATATTGGCAACCACCAGCCCGTCAAGGTCATGGATTTTATCCAGACGCTTGAAAAGGTACTGGGCGTACAGGCCAACATCAACTACCTGCCGATGCAGCCGGGCGACGTGCCCACCACCTATGCCGACACCGCCAAACTGCGGGCCTGGGTGGACTTCGCTCCTACCACTCCATTGGAGACCGGATTGATTCGGTTCAAAGATTGGTATAATGCTTGGTCAACAAGCTAGCCCATTAATGGTTAAATAACATGAAAAAAATTCTTATTCTTGGTGTCAATGGCTTTATCGGCCACCATCTGTCCAAGCGCATCCTGGAAACTACCGACTGGGAAGTCTATGGCATGGACATGCAGAACGATCGTATAAAAGACCTGCTGAGCCACCCGCGGATGCACTTCTTTGAAGGCGACATCACGATCAATAAAGAATGGATCGAATACCACATCCGTAAATGCGATGTTATTTTGCCATTGGTCGCTATCGCTACACCATCTACTTACGTGCAGCAGCCTTTGCGCGTGTTTGAACTGGATTTCGAGGCCAACCTGCCTTTCGTCCGTTCCGCTGCCAAATACGGCAAACACCTGATCTTCCCGTCCACGTCTGAAGTGTATGGCATGAGTTCCGATGCGGAATTCGATCCAGAATCTTCCGATCTGGTCTATGGCCCGATCAACAAATCCCGCTGGATCTATGCGTGCTCCAAGCAGCTGATGGACCGCGTGATCTGGGGCTATGGCATGGAAGGCCTGAACTTCACGCTGTTCCGTCCATTCAACTGGATCGGTGCCGGCCTGGATTCCATCCACACGCCAAAAGAAGGTTCTTCCCGCGTGCTGACCCAGTTCCTGGGCCATATCGTCCGCGGTGAAAACATCCAGCTGGTCGACGGCGGCGTGCAGAAGCGTTCATTCACCTACGTGGATGACGGCATCGATGCGCTGGTGCGTATCATCGCCAATAAAGACGGCGTTGCTACCGGCAAGATCTATAACATCGGCAATCCGGTCAACAACTACTCCATCAAGGAACTGGCCGGCATGATGCTGGAACTGGCCGCTGAATATCCTGAGTACCGCGACACCGCCAAGAACGTCAAACTGGTGGAAGTAACAGCCCAGGGTTACTACGGCACAGGCTACCAGGACGTGCAGAACCGCGTGCCGAAGATCGACAGCACCAAGTCCGAACTGGGCTGGGCGCCGCAATACTCGATGCGTGATGCGCTCGTCAAAATCTTTGATTCGTACAAAGACAAGCTGTCCGACGCAGAACAGCTGAATAACTGATACTTCAAATGGATGGGGCTTTATCAAGAGCCACGCATAATAAAAAGGTTTCCTTAATAGGAAACCTTTTTTTATTGGTTCTATTTTTAAAGGTGCCGTGCAGAGCTGGGATATGAGTTATTCAGGCCGTTGAACTGCCGGCGTAACCGAAAAATTGGAAATTACTTGTTTTCCAAGTGTGATGAAAGGCTGTTCTATATATTTGTACGTTACAGAAGATATATACCAAGTGATTACTGCGCCTATGGCAATCAGTATGCATGCGTGAGCAATAGATTGCAGAGAGCCGGATGAAAGTGGCCATATTCTTTCTAAGAATTCACCAGTCCATTTGAACACGGCAAAATGGACAATATAAGCGCTAAAACTTACTTTTCCCAAGGCGATAATCGGGCGATTGATAGCAAGCCCCTGAGGCTTACATATCAACACAAGTGACCAAACCATTAGTGCGCATGATAGAAGTAGATGCGTAGGAGGTAGTCCGTTAGACAAATTGAAAAACTTGTTTTGGCCATATAGTGAAAGGCCAAAAATGACTATACAAAGTAACCCAGTCGCAATGTTTGCGCTGATTCTGGAACCTTCTATTGCCTGCCGTATGCTAGAAGATTTCAGGCATTGATAAAGAAAAAAACCCAGTGCAAAAATAATCAAATGATTCGGGGGCCAAAAATATAAAAAATTCGCTCGCTCATCGATGCTTATTTCCGGATAAAGATTTGCGCCCATAATCGTGGCTGCCAACAATGCGCCCAAACTCAGGCCGATGAATAAAAGGGATCGCTTCAAGTTGTTAACGACGATCGCGCATAATGGAAAGATGAAGTAAAAGCAAAACTCGACGCCTATGCTCCATCCACCGGGGACGGGTGTCCATCCGGGTACAGTAGGGATGAGATAGGGACTCCAGGAATTGTAAAACAGCATGGAAGCTGCAAGTTTATTAACGCTAAAATCCTTTGCCGTATTCTGCTCGACAAGCCAGTAAAAGAGGATCGCAAGAAAATATAGCGGTGCGATCCTGAATATCCGGCGAATTATGAACTTGCCGCTGCGAAGGCCGAAGTTGTCCCGGCTTCTTGCCCACGACATTAGTAAGGTAAGCGCGGAGGCAATGAAAAAAAGCTGGACACCGTATACACCAAGCAGCAGTAGGCGCTTCACTGGCCATATAAGGTCTTTTACATATGGAAGGGAATGAGCCGCCATCACCATCAGGATCGCATATCCACGGAAGGCGTCGACTACCCGCAAGTTATCTTGCTGATCGAAGTTTTTGGTTGCCTGAAAAGCTGTTTGCATTAGCTCAATCCCGGGAATTTGATAATCCCTCTATAAATCTGTTAGTTTTAAAAGAGGCAAATAAGCTTGCCCGTAACATAGCCAAGACGGCCTTCTTGCGCAGCTATTTGGTCATTTTATGGGGAAATTTACAAATCACAGAATAATCCTCCAATAACAAGGTTATCTCAGTAGGCGCTCGCAGGTCCTCAAAAATTGCAACGCTACCGATTTAGTGTTGTTGGCGCGCGCCACGCGCAGGCCTTCTGCTCCCATCTGTGCCGTCAATGCAGTATCAGTCAGCAGCTTCAGTATGGCTGCGGCTATTTCATCGGTATTGGTGCCGTCAACGAGAAAGCCGGTTTTACCGTCGATGACAGCTTCTACCACGCCACCGGCGCGGCCACCGATAACTGGTTTTTCACAGGCGTTCGCTTCGCGGAATACCAATCCGAAACCTTCGGTATCGCCATCAGGCATGGTGCGGTTGGGCATGACAAACAGGTCGCCGGTACGGAAATAACGCACCATGTCGTCATCCCCTACCTTGCCCACCAGCGTCACATATTGCGTCAGGTTTTCGGATTCGATCAGCTGTTGCAGCTCGGCCTTGTATTCACCGTCGCCGACGATCAGATAATGCACGTCCGGCATCACCTGCACTACTTGCGCCATCGCGCGGATGGCCATGTCGGTGCCCTTGCGCGCGACCAGCCTGCCGACGGTGAGTACGATCTTCTTACCCTGCAAGCCGTGCCGGGCGATGATGCTCTGGTCGGCCGGGCCGGGAGTGAAGCGGTCGGTATCGACGCCGTTCTGTATCAGCGCAATGGCATCCGGTTCCAGCCCCATGTCCTGGGTCAGCGCATCGCAGGTGAAAGAACTGACGGCGACCACTTTGTCGGCCTCCTGCAGATAGGTCTTTCTTTTATTGCCGTGCAGGCGGCCGCCGGTCGCTGTCGTTACTTCTTCGCCGTGAACGTAGATCACCACTTTGCAGCCAAACAGCTGGCGCAATGCCATGCCCAGCCAGCTGCCCGTCACCAGTTCACCTATGCAGACAACATTGATTTTATGTTTGCGGACAATACGCGCTGCGGCAAACAGCGCCTTGGCATACAAGGGGATATCGAGGAAAACCAGGCGGCATAGCGATACGACGATATTGGCAGGGGCCGACATCATCAGCGGGCGCAGCAGGCTGATCCTGTCCACCGGATAGCCTGCGGTCTTGTCGTGCTCTTCCCAGTCTTCTATCGTCTTATTGCTTAGGTAATTGGTCTTGGCAGCCAGCACACGTATGCTGCCGGCCGGCATGTGCTTGCACAGGTTGCCGTAGACGACGGCAGAGCCGCCGTGAATGGGTGGGAAGGTACCGGCGATCAGCAGGCAACGCACGTCGGTGGTCACTGGCGCCTCTTCGACCTCGGCACTGGCGACCCTCTGCTCACGGACAAAGCCGTTGCGCACAAACTGATAAGCAATGCGTTCGTTGGTAATGCCCCATGGGGTGAAGCGCGGTAGCTGGAACACGTCGGAGGACGAAGTGGCAGCGCCTGCACTGGTTGCTACAGCAGCCTTATACCCGCAGGCCTTGACCATTTTGACATGCTCGCCGATATAGTCGCGGTAAGGACGCCCGTTAGGGTAGGCAAATGCACTGACGCTGCCGCCGATGATGCCTTCCAGCTCTTCGCGGGAACCGCCTATTTCTTCCATTGCCTCTTCTCTGGAGCATTCGGTCAGGATCGGATGGCGCATGGTATGCGCGCCGATCTCGAAGCCCCGGCTATGCAGTTCCCTGACAGAGGCAGCATCAAATACAGGCGGCAGTATCAGCTCGGTACTGGCTTGCGCCTCCAGGTATTCAATCGCGCTGAGCCGCTCTTGTAGCGGCGCGTACTTCAGGCGCTCCTGCAACTCGGTGACGAGGTTGATACGGTTCTGCAGCAGATGCAGGTTGTCATAATTGCCGAATCCATAAGGTAGCGAGTTACCGCTGTCGGGCAGTGCGCGTACGGCGGCAATAATCCGCTCGTGCCACAAGGCGGGGCCGGCAAGCTGCTCCGTGGTCACAAAGAAAGTGGCAGGCAGATTGCGCTTGCGCAGTGCGGGACTGACATTTTCCAGCCATTCTGCGTAGCCGTCATCAAAGGTGATGGAAACGGCCTGGTCGGGCAGCTTGCCTTTGGCCAGCGCAGCAGTGGCTTCGGACAACGGCATTACATTGGTTTCGGCCTTGAACAGATCCAGCAGATGTTCAAACTCTTGCAGGCACAATTCGCTCGGCGTCAGCGGATCCGCCACCTTGGGTATCTTGTGAAACAGCAGTACGGTGAGTTTTCCGCCCATTCCGGGGAGTGAGCGTAGTGAAAAAAGGCTTTTGGCGATCATTGAATGTCCAGTATTCTCGACTAGAGAGGTGGACTCGCAGTCCAACTTTTTATAGCGATGTTAATAAATCGCCGCTGTTGATGCACTACAGAAAAAGTGCTTGATTTTGCTTTTTTTTCTTCTAAAAAGCAACAATTTTCAACGTATTGCTGGTAACTCCAAATATATACAACAGGGCATTTTTACAAAAAATGGGGGCTGCGGAATCTGATCAAGCGACGGCTCAGAAGAAATCCAAAGTGGGAAGAGAGATTTATAAAATGAAATCCTTTGCGGATAGCGTTATAGAATGTTTCTTTTATTTTTACATCGCAGGTGTTGGTCACCTTTGTCGATACATATGAATAGCGAAGACATCAAAAAGGAAAACAATTTTGGATTTTTGAGATTGTTTTTTGCCGTTCTTGTGGTGATTTCTCACTCCCCGGAGATGATTGACGGAAATCGGTCAAGAGAGATCCTCACATCTATATTTGGAACGATGTCATTTGGCGAAGTCGCCGTCGATGGTTTTTTTCTAATTAGTGGCTATCTCATTACAAAAAGCTTCGAAAAGAGGCAATCTACAGTAGTTTATTTTGTCAAAAGGATCTTGAGAATTGTTCCAGGATATCTCGTTTGCTTTTGGACTTGTGTATTGCTGATCGCTCCGTTTGTTGGAGGAAAGCTAGAGCTTTGGACTATCAAATACCAATTTTTGCAGACGCTCTTTATGTTGGCGCCTGATGTGCCAGGTGTTTTCCACGGGCAGCCTTATCCCGTGCTTAACGGTTCTTTATGGACCATAGCTTATGAATTCAAATGTTATCTCCTAACTGCAATCCTCGGTTTAATTGGGGCTTATCAGTACAAACATCGTCTACTTTTGGTTCCTTGTGTAGCCGCACTCTTGATTTTGAGCGCTATGCACATATTGGACGGGCATAGCTTGGTTGGAAATCATTTCATCGGCAATCCTGCGAGTTTTTTGAGGTTCTTCGGCATCTATGGCGTTGGGATGACCTTCTACCTTTTTCGGGACCGGGTCAAATTGACAAATAAGGGTGCAGCGATGGCTGCCGTCATTCTGATTAGCCTATTTTTTAGCCAACATTTGGCAGAGGCGGCGTTCGCAATTTGTGGGGGCTATTTGATTTTCTGGTTTGCTTTTAATGTTCGTGCCCCATTATTGAGCCGGATAGGTAGCCGCACCGATATTTCATATGGACTTTATCTATATGCATGGCCAATACAAAGTCTGGTTATATGGACCTTGGGGAACGTTGGCCCATGGTTTCTTTGCGGCATTACTGGCGTGCTGGCTGGAGCACTGGCGTATGCTAGTTGGATATTTGTAGAGGGGCCATTTTTGCGGCTGGCGAATAGAAATGTCTCGGTAAAATCGCTATTGCCTTCGTGAGAGATTTATTCTGAGTGCTAGCCCCAATATTAGACCGAGTTCGTTTATAAAGCGCTTCGATCTTATCTTTGACTTACACGCCAAACCGCATTTCTCACAGTGGGAGGAAGCGCCATGATCGCGGTCTTGGTGCGAAATTTTAAACTGCTGGGCCGCTCGCTGATAAACGACAGCACTTCATTGGCCGTATCAAAGTTTCCTCGCGAAAAAGCAGAATCGAATGCATTCTGACGCCGCTTCTTGATGCTTGCGGTGATGGTTTCTTTGTAGGCCACCGCTGCGGCATGATGCTTTAGCGCGTATTCCAGTATCTTGGTTTCGCCTATGGTCTGGCGCAGATTGTCCTGGGATTGGTTTTTATCGTGTTTGCGGATTGCTGTGACCACCTTGGTGCATAGCGCCAGCCGTCCGAACACAATGGCCCTTAAGGCGAACTCCCAATCCTCCGAGCCTACGCCCCTCAGCGCTGGATTGTAACCGCCTATGCTTTCATAAAAAGCTTTTTTAAATGTGCTGCCGGTAGGGAACAGGGGCTGGAAGCTGATTGTGCGGCCATACAGATCGGGCACGTCATACAAGAAGTCGCCATCCGACTGCGCTCCGTAAAAATAGCCTTTAGGCGCACGTGAAAATTTGTCGGCATGCACTTTTTTGGAGTCAAAGCAAACGAAATTGCTATAGAGGATATCGCAAAAGGAGTTGCTGCCTAACCACGGGGCAACGGTGCTGACAAAGTCAACCTGCAGCAGATCGTCTGAATCACATAACGTCACATACTCGCTGCTTGCGGCAGCAACGCCCGTATTGCGTGCTGCCTGCACGCCGCAGTTGGGTGTTCTTATACAGCTGATGCGGTTACCAAAAGGTGCAAGGGCTTCCTGTATGCCGTCGGTGGAGCCATCGTCGACAACAATAATTTCTGTGAAAGGCAAAGTCTGCCTGAGCGCGCTTTCTACGGTATTTACGACCAGCTTGGCACGATTGAAGGTAGGAATAACCAGACTGATAGAGACGGGACTGATATTGGAGGCACTACGCATGTTTCTGCCCATTCATTAAGTTTATTTATAGAACTGGTCTATAAAGCAATATAAACGGGTATGAATTGGCTACAAACTGATTAAGTGTAACTATTTTTAACAAAAATAATTGTTAAATTTATGGCGTTTAGTTAATTTCTTAGTAAGATTGCATGTGACATGCTTGTATGGAAATTGCTGGTATGATAAAGCGATAACTTGGCATGTCGCAATGATGTCAAGCTACTTTCAATACGGCAAGAATGATTGTTGGATCGCTTAATTTAAATAGAGGGCCTAATAAGATGGCCCGTTATTTGATTAAATTAATGATCTGGATGTAAGTTCTTCAAAAACGCCGCAAACATTAACAAAGTCCATAACGGCGCCGTGTAATCGCGCAGGCCTGATTGGTGCTGTTCCACCATCTCTTTCAGAAACTTCATATTGAAGATGCCGGTGTCTGCCAGCAGCGGGCCGGTTACCGTGGACTTGACCACTTCTTTCAGTGGCCCGCGTATCCATTGCGACAGCGGAATGGAAAAGCCCATTTTTTTGCGGTACAGGATATCGTCGGACAAATAGGGCTTCAGCGATTTCTTGAAGATGTACTTACCTTCGCTGCCGTGCAGTTTCATCGATGGCGGCAAGCCGGATACCCATTCTACAAACTGGTGGTCCAGTAGAGGTACGCGCACTTCCAGAGAGTGCGCCATGCTGGCACGGTCCACCTTGGTCAGAATGTCGCCTGGCAGATAGGTTTTGAAATCGAGATACTGGATCAGCGATAGCGGATCATCGGTTGGCGAGTTGGCGGCATGCGCCTGCATGACTTCGATCGCTTGGTAACCTTGCAGTTCTGACTGGAACTGTGTGCTGAACAGCTGCTTGCGAACGCGGTCCGGCATCACGGAGACGCCGTGGAAATAACCTTCCACCAGATCGCGCGACAGTGCCTCAAACGTGGTCTTGGCGCGGAACATCTGCGGCGCCCAATCTGCTTTTGGATAATATTTGCCGAGCGTGCCGAAGACGGGTTTGCGCAATGCCGAAGGCAGCATGGAGCGTACGCGCTGCTCGCCCATCGCATAGCGGTAACGGCGGTAGCCGGCAAAATTCTCATCGCCGCCATCGCCCGATAGTGCTACCGTCACGCGCTTGCGTGCCAGCTGGCATACGCGGTAGGTGGGGATGGCGGAACTATCCGCATAGGGTTCGTCATACAGGTGCGCCAGCGTGTCGATCAGGCCATAGTCGTCGGTGTCCACGGTTTCTGCGTAGTGCTTGGTCTTGTAGCGCTGCGCCACCTGGTTTGCGTATTCGGATTCGTCGTACTTCGGATCGTTGAATGAGATCGAGCAGGTGTTGACTGCTTCTGCATCTTGTTCTGCCATCATGGCAACGACGGCGCTGGAGTCTACGCCCCCGGACAGGAAGGCACCGAGCGGCACTTCTGACTTGAGTTGGCTCTTCACAGAATCGCGCAGGCGGGCAATCAGTTCTTGTTCAGTATCCTGCTCCGACATGGGTGCCGAGGGCTTGAAAGGCACATCCCAGTACTGTTTCTGGTGGATGGCGGTATCGCCGACTTTCAGTGTGATCGTGTGGCCGGGGATGAGCTTGAACGCCTGGTGGAAGATAGTCTTTGGTTCAGGGATGTAGCCATAGGCAAAGTAGTCTTCCACGGCACTGGGATTGAGCTTGCGCGACAGCGCCGGAAAAGTCATCAGCGATTTCAGTTCTGAGCCGAATACAAAATGGCCGTCCGGCAGCAGTGAATAAAACATCGGCTTGACGCCGACATGGTCGCGGCCGAGGAACATGGTTTGTTTGTTGCGGTCCCACAGAGCAAATGCAAACATGCCGCGGAAGTGGTGTACACAGTCTTCGCCCCATTGCAGCCAGGCATAGACGATAACTTCCGTGTCGGAGCGGGTGCGGAATACGTGGCCGAGCTTGCCGAGCTCGTCCATCAGTTCCAGGTAGTTGTAGATCTCGCCGTTGAATACGACGCCTACCGTATTGTCCGCATTGAACAGCGGCTGTTGGCCGGTGGCGACGTCAATAACGGACAGGCGGCGGTGGCCGAAGCCCAGGCCATGTTCCAGGTACAGGTCGCCTTCGTCGGGGCCGCGGTGGTGCTGGCTTTCGTTCATACGATGCAGCACCGCACGGTCTATCGCCCGCTCGCCGCGCGTATCAAAAATTCCGACTATTCCGCACATGTCCTTGTTTCCCGGGTGAAGTGTGTATGATTTATTTATTCAGTTTTGCCTGGCACAGCGCATCGTACAGCTTGGTATAGTTTTGCAGCATGGCGGCAATACTGTAGCGCTGTTCTACCAGCAGCCTGCCGGCAGCGCCGTGGGCGGCCATTCTTTGCGGCTGGCGGTAATAGTCTGCCAGCGCGGCGGCAATCGCTTCGTAATCGGTGGCCTGTACCAGCATGCCTGTGTGCTGCTCGCTAACCACATCGGGAATGCCGCCGACGGCCGACGCGATGACAGGCAAGCCGCTGGACATCGCTTCCAGCAGTGTAACAGGCGTACCTTCAGCAAAAGACGGCAGCACAAACACGGAAAAGCCACGCATCAGCTCTGCAATGTCGGAGCGTGCGCCGGCCAGCCAGATATGGTCTGCCAGGCCTGCAGCCTGCACTTGTTCCTGCAGTTGGGCCATCAGCGGACCGTCACCGACGATCTGCAGGCGCAGCGTGTCTTTATGTTCCGGCAGCAGCTCCAGCAAACGCTGGAAGGCGATGACGAGGCCCTTGTGGTTCTTGATGTCCTGCACACGGCCTACGGTGCCGACCACGAATGGACTTGCCGCGGCTTCAGTGTCAGCCATCGCGGCCGTAGCGGAGACAGCGGGCACAAAATGTGCGGTATCGACACCGTTATTGATCAGCAGGTTTTTGTCTTCGGGTACGCCGATGACGTCTTTCAGCCATTGCCGCAGATCGCGCGATACCGGCACGTAGCAATCGATGAAAGGGATCAACAAGCGGCGCAGCATATTGTGCTTGGGGTTTTTGCCCTGTGGATCACTGAGGTCGCGGCCATGCTCTGCATGGATGCGTACCGGCACGCCGGCCATGGCGGCGGTGAAGGAATATTCTATCGCCGCCAGGTTATAGGTGTGCAGAATGGTCGGACGCAGCTTGCGCAGCAGCTTCCACAGCTTGACATGCGTGCCCAGCCCCAGGCCGGCAGGTTTGTGCAGCGCGTGAATCTCGACGCCGGGGCGGGTGATCTTCTGCGAGAACGCGGTGTAGTCTGTCAGGCAGACAATCGCATGCCGGTATTTATCTGCCGGCATGCGGTTGACGCATTCTGCCAGCACGGTTTCTAGCCCGCCGAAATCGAGCCGGTACACCAGATGCACTACCAGCGGGAGCGGGTTCACAGGGAGTTGCGCCATGTCCGCTGCTTACTTCTTGTTGGCAGACAGCGTTGCCTGCATAGCATCAATGTTGGCGTTCAGGAAGTTCCTGAGGGCTACCCTGGCTTCTTCCGGATTTTCGGTAAAGGGCGCATAGACAATGATCGAGGCGCCATCATCGCCGTTCATCAGCATTTTTTCTTTCGTTTGCAGCACTTTACCCAGATAGTTGTTGGCGGTGTAGCGTCCTGCGAGCCAGTACCAGTGCCACACGACCATGGGGCCGGAAGGGCCTTTCAGCTGGGTTTCCCGTACAGTCAGCGTGCGGTTGGCGACGTTTTCCTGACGCTCGGAGAAATTGGTTTTTACCCAGTTGTCATCACGGTCCGGCACCATGATGTTGACGCTGCTGATCAGCGCTGTCTCACGGGTCTGGTTACGGTAGTATTTCAGCAGCAGGTTGACCTTTTGCGGCCCTTGCTGGTAGCTCTTGTCCAGCTCGGCGCTTGCCGGCAGGAAGTGCGGACGCCAAGTGGTGAACGAGGAGGTATCTTGCCAGCTGGTGTGCAGGCTGGACAGTTCCACCGGCGCGGGGTTGATGCTGGCGCGGTGCACATAGCTGGCATAGGCGGGCCAGATACCGATGCAGATGACAACGGCCACGGCGGCTGTCAGTATCTTTGCGGGCGCTACAGGCGGAGATTCCAGCGCTGCCTGCTGTTGTTCTTGCGGCGTGACGACTGCGTCCTTGTCCTCGCGCCAAAAACTGCCTATCCAGAACATGATGAACATGACAAGGCCAAAGAACAGCCAGCCGTAGATGATGTGGTCCACGCCAACTGCCAGCGTCATGCCGCTCAGGTGGCCTATCATGACGATCATGTAGGCGCGCATACCGTTGGCGATAATGGGTACAACGATGGACAGCGCAACGAAGGCGAGCTGGCGTTTCAGCGAGCGGTAGGTCAGGTAGGCGTACAGGCAGCCCAGCGTGAAGGAAGAAATGAGATACCTGACGCCGCTGCAGGCTTCCACCACGGACCAGTTGCCACTGGGCATGGAAAAGCTGCTGCCGTCGCGCAGCACCGGTATGCCGGTCGCCTGCACGGCAAGGACGGTGAAGTCGGCCGTGAAGTCGATCAGCGGATTGATGAATGCTTCGCCGAAGGGTACCGCCAGCAATACAAAAAACAGCGGAAAGGCCATCGCCCATGAAATGCGGCGGCCCAGCAGCACGACTGCTGCCAGCGGAAACATCGCGACAAAACTATATTGCTTGATGACCTGTACCTCGCCAATGTCGGCCAGTAGCCAGGCGGCGCCACAGGCCAGCAAGGCAATCAGCGCGGGCCAGTAAGGATGCGGCGTCATTTGCTCCAGGCTTTTGCGGCGCAGCCAGATCAGGATCAGGCTGATGGGCGCGATGATGTAGCCGTGGGCGAAGGTTTCAGAGCTGTTCCATATATCCACTATGGATTGTGCTGTGCTGAAATAAAAAAGAAAGGGGATCAGCAACGCGCAGGCGATGATCAGTCCCTTGATAAAGCCGGAAGAATTTGCCGGAACAGCTGCCGCATTGGTAGAGGTCACGACTAGGCCTTTGCTGGAGTAAGGTCGGATAAATAAGGGGATATGGCTATGTCATGGTGCGCGCCTGCCGGTTCCAGCAGCTTGTCTACGCGCGCCAGGTTGGCGGTCCAGTTATAACGGGCAATGACCTTGGCGCGGGCAGCTCGTTCCATTGCAGCGTTTTTTTGCAGCAGCAGCGGCAGCAACAGCGAGATGAACTGGGCCGCATCATCGGCCAGCAGCAGTTCGCTGCCGGTGTGTGCGTCGATGCCTTCGAGCGCCTGCGGCGACACCACGACAGACTTCGCCATGGCCATGGCTTCCAGCACCTTGTTCTGTATGCCGCGCGCGATGCGCAACGGCGCTACCGCCGCCTGCGCGTGAGCAAGGTAAGGGCGCACATCCGGCACCGAGCCGGTAACGCGCACGCCGGGCCGCTTGGCCAGTTCCTTGACCTGGTCTGACGGCCGGGCGCCTACGATGTAAAACACGGCGTCCGGTTGCTGCTTCAGTATGCCGGGCATTACTTCATCGGCAAACCACTGCACGGCATCGACATTGGGCCAGTAATCCATGGCACCGGTGAAGGCGATGGCTTTTTCGGTAGCAGAATAAGGATTGTCGTGTGCGAGTTCAGGCGAAAAATAATCGGTATCAACACCATTGTTGAAGAAGTCGATACGGGCCGCACTTTCCGGCGCCAGTTGCCTGAACAGCGCGGCTTCTGCCTGCGACACAAACAGAGACGCATCGCATTCGCGGGCCAGCCGGCGCTCATAGGCCAACAGCTGCGTGCCTTCGCGGCGGTACAGCCAGCTCATGGGCCAGATTTTTTTATCGGCATACTGCAGCCATTTGTCGGAATCCACATCGACAAAATCGATAACGCGGCGGGTACCCTCTGCGTGTTCGATGAACTGCGCCATCGCGGAAGAAAACACGACGATGCGCTGGATGCCATGCTGGCGGATGACGCCGTCTACCCATTGTTGCAGGCCGGCGTTGCGGTAATAGTCCAGTGACAGTGGCCTGCCGCCCAGCAGCGCGCCCAGGCTGCGGATCTTGGCGGAACGCGGGTCCAGCCTGGCGATATGGGTGTCGTGGCACAGCGTTTTGACGTGGTCTACGTACTGCCAGTCATTTTCATCGTCGATGAAAGTACCCAGGTGCACACGGTACTGCTGTGCCAGATGTTTCAGCAGATGGTAGGAGCGTATCTTGTCCCCCTTGTTGGGAGGGAAGGGGATGCGGTGCACCAGCAATAGCAGATCGTCCATTGCTTAGCCCAGGTTCTTGACGATATGGGGGCCGATCAGGTTCGCCATTGCCAGCGGCATGCGCTGCCACATCTTGATGAACAACTGGTATTTCGGGTTCAGCGGATTATTGTCCGGCACGGCTTCCGACTTGTGCAACTGGTATGCATAGTGCAGCGGCTGCGGCTCAAAGCCCCAGTTTTTCTTGAAATCGAAGGCGCCGGTGCCCAGCTTGCTGCGGCCAAAATCAAATACCTTGAGGCCGCGCGCGCAAGAGCGCCGCATCAGTTCCCAGTACATGAAGTCATTGCCGGCCAGGTCGCGCGCTTCGGCGGTGCCGCCGCCGTAGTAGGGCAGCACTTCATCACGGAAGTAAAAGCTCATGACGCTGGCGATGACGCGGCCATCCTTGACGATGGTCATCACTTCGCAATCCTTGCCGAACGTTTCTTTCAGCACGCGGAAGAATTTTTTGGAAAAGACCGGTGTACCCAGACGGTGCACGCTGGTGGAGTAGGCATGGAAAAAGCGGTCCACGCCTTCGTCCAGTTCACTCTTTAGTTCAAACTTGATGCCTTTGCGTACCATGGCGCGCTGCTTGCGCGGAATGGCCAGCATGTTCTTTTCTTCGTCGGTATCGATTTCCTTGCGGAAGGTGACGTACAGTTCCTTGGTCTGCCAGCCTTCTGCCGCGCCTTCGGTTGCCTTGAGGTTCCGGTACTCCAGGTGGCCGACGTTCAGTTTGGCGGCCAGCGCGTGGGCGCTGGCATTGAGCGCCGTGCGGGCTTCAGCGGATTCAGTCGCGACGCCACCATAGACGCAGAACGGTAGCGAACTCAGCGAATGCCCAAACAGTGCACTCTTGATCTCGGCCAGCGGCAGCACGCCGATGATCTTGCCATCGGCCTCGGCATAGTAAAACCAGGTTTTATGGCCAAATGCACGCTCGATGACAGGCTGCCAGCCGGCGCGGTGGAAAAAAGTCGCCTCGGGACATTCCTGGACAAACTGATCCCATTTTGCCGCATCTTGCGGCTGCATCAGTTTGATTGAAATGTGGGGTACTGCGGCGGGGGTGGACAAATGGACTTCTGGTGCTTCAGCGATAGAGTTCATGGTGTCTTTAAAAATATCTTGTCCATGCGGTCCCATTGGAAATCCCGTGTCAATGCTTTCAACCGGTTTTCTGTGCGGGCCAGGTTGACGTAGTGGCGGAAGCGGGTTTTCATGCCGATGTTTTGCTGCCGCGGCTGTTCAGGATCGACTTCCCACGGGTGGAAATAGAAAATGCCTGACTGCTGGTCTTGCTGGTTGACCCTTTGCAGCAACCAGCGTGACAGCTGGTAGGGGAACAGGCGGAAAAATCCGCCGCCGCCTGCCGGCAAGTTCCTGTCCATGATGCGCACGGTGGTAATCGGGATTTCCAGCAGGCCGTCTTCGCCGTTCGGATAGAACGCGAAGCGCGGCGCATCCGGCATGCCGTAATGGTCGTGCTTGACGGGATAGATGCTGGAACTGTAGCGATAGCCTGCCTGCAGCAGCGAATCCAGCGCCCACAGGTTCTGCTTGCCTATGGAGAAACTCGGCGCGCGGTAGCCCAGCACCTGCTGGCCGCCGATGTCTTCCAGGATGCGTTTGCTGCTGCTGATGTCTTGCATGAATTCTGCAGGGTTCTGGTCGGACGCGCGCAGATGGCCGTAGCCATGGCTGGCCAGCTCATGGCCTCCCGCGACGATGCGCCTGACCATGTCGGGATAACGTTCGGCGATCCAGCCCAGCGTGAAGAAGGTCGCCTTGACTTGCGATGCTTCCAGCACGCCCAGAATCAGGTCGATGTTGCGCTCTACGCGGCAGGACAGCGTGGGCCAGCTATCGCGCGAAATATGGTCGGCAAACGCGGACACCTGGAAGTAATCTTCCACGTCGATGGTCATCGCATTGCGTATTTGCTGGCTTTTTTTGCCTGCAACAGGGGATGGATTGGCCTGTGACATGATCAGCTTTTCAATTCTTTCGGGTAAGGCATCCGTTTTCTTATTCGGACGGGCCATTCATCTTGGACGACGGCAGCATTTTTTTCAAGGCATCGATGACGGAAATGATGGAACGCTCCATTTTTGCCATCCTGTCGTCCATGCTTTCCAGACTGACGTTGTTCAGCTCTTTGAGGCCCAGTGCGAAGTTGGCGGCGTTTTGCGCTTCAGTATCCAGTGCGGGTGGCAGGTCAAACTCCTGCTTGATGTCGGCGATGACCTGTTTGACTTCATCTTCGCCGAATGCATGTATCTCTTCCAGGTAACCCATCAGGAACAGCCGGTCGCACAGCGAATTGATCTTGCGCGGAATGCCGCCGGTGTAGTCATAGATGCCGGCAAAGGCGGCGGCGCTGATCGTCGGGTCGTCTTTCCAGCCGACGGTATGCAGCCGGTGTTCTATGTAGGACTGTGTTTCCGCCAGATCCAGTGGGCCCAGGTGGTAGCTGGCAATGACCCTTTGCAGCAACTGCTGCATGTCGGCGCTCAGTAGTGTGCGGCGAAATTCAGGCTGGCCCAGCAGGAAGGTTTGCAGCAGCGATTTGTCGGCGGTCTGGAAATTGGATAGCATGCGCAGCTCTTCCACTGCGCGCGGCGTCAGGTTTTGTGCTTCGTCCACGACGAGCAGCGCACGCTTGCCCTGCTGGTCGCACTGGCGCAGGAACTGCTCCAGCCGGGTCAGCAATGATGCCTTGGTGGCGTCTTCGTACTCCAGCCCGAACGCGGAGGCGACCAGCCGCAGGATATCGTCCGAGCCCACATGGGTGTTGACGATCTGGGCGGCCAGGATATTCTGGGATTCCAGTTCGCAGAACAGATTACGCATCAGCGTGGTTTTGCCTGCGCCTACTTCGCCGGTAATGACGATGAAGCCCTCTCCCTGGGAAATACCGTATTCCAGGTAGGCCATCGCGCGCTTATGCCCCTTGCTGCCGAAGAAAAAGCGAGGATCGGGTTTTAGCTGAAAGGGTTTCGCAGTGAAACCATAATATGACTCGTACATCTGTTGCTTTACTCCGTCAGAAACCTAGCAGAAAGGAAACCGATAGTGCGTTTTCCTTGTAGTTGCCTACAGCTATATTTGAGTCTTGTTGTGAACGCCTATACTCAATCGTCGCTTTTAGCTTTGGTTGCAAGTCATGATTCAGCGCGGCTCTAAATGTTTTGTTTGTGTCTTCAAGCAAAAGCGACGTTGAGCGATTGTACCCGAGGCTAAAATTAGCAGAAGTGCGCGGAGAAAAAGCAAGATTCCATAAGGCACTACCGCCGACTTGATGAGTATTGTCCGCCAAGTTTGGATCCAGTGGGTTGGCCGTTCCCAAGGCGGCTGATTGTGCATCGCGACGAGTATTAAATAGACTGAGTAGAACGGTATTGCTCACCCCCGTAATTGCCACCGAGGCTTGGAGGCTTTTTTGTAAAAAAACCTGATTGGAAAAAGTATTGATCGGCATTGCGAGCGAAGCAGGCAAGCCGTAACTACGAATAAACGTGTCTACCACTTGTTGGCGCGCTACTGGATCAGGGATACTAGTCAAAAATAAGGAGTTCAGATAGGTCGAAGTGTTGATGCTTCCAGGTACCAAGAACTGCTGGCGAGTTGTTGTTATATCCTCGTTGTAGGCAAGGCTCCATGACGTGACCCGTGTACGCTCCGTGGCGCTGAGCCCATAACTAGAACCATAAAAACGGCGCCCAGCGTTAAGTATCAAGCTTGTCCGCTCAGTCGGTTCCCAGTCAAACCCCGCAGACCAATATGCTCCTGCCGGTTTTTTACCATCCAATGCGACGTAATTATTTTTTTCATAACCCCCAGTGCCTGTGAGGCTAAACCGGGGCGACAGGTAGTAGCCGAAGTTGACTCCGGTGGTGGTATTTTCCAGCGAATTGATTGAGTCATCGAAGCTGGTCTTCTGGTTATCGTACCGAATTCCCCACTTCACCTTTTGGAAAGAGGTCCCGCTGTTGACATTGAGTGAAACTTCATCGCCAGTACTATTTCCGAGTGCGGACAGACCATTCGCACCGGATGTTGCGACAGAATTACGAGTATATTTGAGCTCCGCCGAGGCGAGCTGGTCGAAACTGTGGCGTAGGGCCGGAGACGCGCTGTAGCTTCTGACTTCTACTCGATTATTGGATAGATTCAGATTATCCGTTGCTTGCGCGGCGAAGGGACTCTGATTCTGCTGGCTAATCGATGCAGTACCGTCTAAAAAAAAAAGATCTTTTACCAGTTCGGTATTGCCGAGGGCATTCAGCATGTGATTGGTTTTGAGCCCATTTGAGTCGCCTGTATAATACAGGTTTTGCATCTGGTAATTGAATTTGATCTTCGCTTGTGCTCCGGTCGCGACAATGTCAATACCGGGTGTCATCTGGGTAATGAAAGAACTCTGTTTTTGCGCGTCT
>JAYSKH010000084.1:0-3563 GCA_043726505.1 Undibacterium sp.
CGGCGATGTACTGGCGATTCGCCTTAACCGTGCCGACAAGGGTAACGCACTGACGGCACGCATGGGTGAGTTGATTATTGAAGCGCTGGCAACGATAAGCGCAAACATCAAGCTGGTGCGCATTGATGCAGAGGGCGCCGATTTCTGCGCCGGACGCGATTCGCCTATTCCTACGCTAGGGCCCAAGCCATCGGCTGAAACGGTGCGCCAGGTAGTGGCGTTGCCGCCGCTGGCGCTGTATGACGCGATCAAGGCCGTTCCTGTGCCGGTGATCACGGTCGTGCGCGGTCGCGCCATAGGTGCCGGCTGCGCGCTGGCCTGTGTGGCAGACCTGGTGATATGTGCGGATGACGCGGTATTCCAGATTCCAGAGATGGAGCGCGACATCCCTCCAACGCTGGTGATGGCCGCGCTGGCAGACCGTGTGCCTGTGAAGACGCTGGCGCAAATGGTCTACAGCCGCGAGCCGCTAAACGCTGCACAGGCGCGCGAAGCCGGGCTGGTGCTGAATGTCGTGCCCGCCGCCGGTTTGGACGCGGCAGCCGACGAGCTGGTCAGCACGATGCTAGGCAACGGCGCGGTGACGCTGCGTGCCGTCAAGCAGTTCCTGTCGCTGGCGCCGGGCATGGCTCCAGCTTCTGCCAGTGCCCTGGCCGGCCACCTGGCCGCTACCGCGCTTTCCACACGTTTCTAATGCAGTTCTAACGCACTAAAGCACTAACGACGAGGGCCGCAATCGCGGCCCTTTTTTTCTTCGGTTCAGTTTGTTTTACGTTAATGTTGCTGCGTCGATGTTACTGTGCTGATGTTGCCGCGTCGAGGTTACTGCGTAGGCGGCGCACCGCCTACGGCATTCTTGCTGTTCAGGCAAAGTGGTAGCGGCCTTCGTCGTCGCGTCCGATGGCGCGTTTGGCGCCTGTATCTTCCAGCCAGCGTACGATTTCACGGCCATCACGGCTACCGATGGCGGCCATCAGTTCCGCGAACAGTTTCGGGCCGTGTTCCAGCGCTGCTTGCAAGGAATCAAAACGCGCGCCTTCGTAGGTTGGTGCTGCCGGTACGCGGTGCTCGATGGAACGGCCTACGCCTGGGCGCACGAAGGGCAAGGTCAGATCGAAGCCTGCCTTGGCCGTATAGTGTGACCCCGCCAGAGACGGATCAAGCGGCATCGCGCGCATGCGGTCCTGCTGCACCAGATCGCGGTCAGCCTGGAAGCGGGTGGCCAGCGCCCAGTCCATCTGGTCGTCGGAGAAGATGTCAATATCAGGATCGACGACGAACACGTGCTTAACGTTAGCCAGGCAGGCGAATACCGCAGCAATGGCGTTGCGGGCTTCGCCGGGCACGCGTTGTTGCAGCGCGACGCGCACATTGAACATGCCGCCGTTAGCCGCACTGGCGTAGACCGCTTTCACTTCGCGTACTGCCACTTCCAGCGCGCGCCACACGGTGACTTCGGTACGCAGTGCACACAGTTGAGCTGTGTCGGTATAAGCCATGTCGCGGCCGCTGATCGTCGAAGTCTGGAATACCGGGTTGCGGCGGTGCGTGATCGCCGTCAGATGGAATATCGGATTGCGTTTGACGCCGCCGTAGTAGCCGAGGAATTCACCGTACGGACCTTCCGGTTCAACGTGGCCTGCCGGATCAAGATAGCCTTCCAGGATGAACTGCGCGTCGGCAGGCACCATCAGGTCGTTCGTGACGCACTTGACGACACCCAGCGGCGCGCCGCGCAGCGACGCCAGCAGTTCCAGTTCGTCAGTCGGCAGGCGCATGGTGGCAGCGACATGGTCGATAGGATGCGTGCCTACCGCAAAGGCGATCGGCAGCCGTTCGCCGCGATTGGAATGTTCCAGATAGATCGCGCGCAGATCCGACGGTGCGATCAGGTCGATGCCTGCAGTGCGGCGGCCGCGCAGCATCAGGCGGCGCACACCGACGTTGGTCCAGCCAGTATTTTTGTCGATGACAAAATCGATGGATGATGAGATGTAGGGGGCGCCATCCAGGCCATGCTGCAGATGTACCGGCAGTTTGGTGAAATCGCAATCGTCACCGGTCAGCACCACTTGCTGCACGGGCGCCAGCTCGCGCGCTACTTCGCGGATGCCGGTTTTTTTGCGCAGGCGCGTCAGCACTTCCTGCAGCAGGTTTTCCGGCGTGGTATCAAACGCTGCCGCCAGGCGGCTGCGGCTGCCGGCCAGGTTACCGCACAGCGCGGTCGGATTGGCGCTGTCGGTATCGCCGGGGAGCTCAAACAGCACGGCCTTTGGGTTGCCTTCGAGGATACGCGCTACGTCGGCAAGTTCGACCCGCCCGGGCTCGCTGACGAATTCGGCTTCCCCTAGGGTGGCGGCGAAGCGGCGCAGCTCAAAACGCTCCAGATCAGGAAAATCCTGTGTTTGCTCTGTAGCATTGGAATCGGGGTGGGAACTCATTCTTGTCTCCGTATGTTCATGTTGGATGGCGGCATTATTGAATGACCGCATTATTGGATGCTGCATTGTTGTATGCTGCATTGTCGTATGCTATATATCAGGGGCTTTAATCTAACGCAGCGCCGCTTATAACTGAAGCAACAATATCTGATCGTTTAATCAGAAAAATTAATTAATTTAACGGCGGCGTCTACGGGCGACCTGCTCTGCTACTATCGGGTTGCAACCCTGCGGCTATCTGAACTCATTAACCACTTATGCAATCATCATCCCGCCCTCGTTTTATTGTCGGCATCAGCGGCGCCTCCGGCGTCGTATACGGCATCCGTCTGCTGCAGCTGCTGCGCCAGCTGGATGTGGAATCTCATCTGGTGATGAGCAAGTCTGCCCAGGTCACGCTTGCCCATGAGAGCGATCTGAGCATGACAGAGGTGCGCGCACTGGCCGACGTGGTCCATTCCAACAGCGACATAGGCGCGTCCATTGCCAGCGGCTCATTCCAGGTGTCCGGCATGATCGTTGCGCCGTGTTCAATCAAGACGATGTCGGAAATAGCCACGGGCGTGACAGGCACCTTGCTCGCGCGCTCCGCGGACGTGATGCTGAAGGAAAGAAAAAGGCTGGTGCTGATGCTGCGTGAAACGCCCTTGCATCTTGGGCATTTACGCAATATGGTGGCAGTGACAGAAATGGGGGCGATTGTCTATCCGCCGGTGCCGGCTTTTTATGCGCGGCCGCAGTCCATTGAGGAAATGGTCGACCATACGCTGGGGCGGGTACTGGACTTGTTTAATCTGGATACGAATACAGTAAGGCGCTGGGATCCCCGCGCCAGGGATGACGCGGGGCCCGAGCAATAGATCTGGCAGGTCTGACAGGTCTGACAGGCCGCCGCGTCCCCGGCGAAAATCAGACCTTGTCGGCCACCAGCAAGGCTGGCGCCGGGTTGCGGTCCAGCCAGCCGGCAATCTGGTCGGCCGGCATCGGGCGCGCATACCAATAGCCCTGTGCTTCATCGCAGCCCATCTCCGCCAGGATTTGCGCCTGCGATGCATCTTCTACACCTTCGGCAATGACTTTCAGGCGCAGGCTATGCGCCATTGACACAATGGCCAGCGCAAT
>JAYSKH010000085.1:0-7373 GCA_043726505.1 Undibacterium sp.
CTGTACTTCATCGTCGGCGGCATCGCATTTGCGCTGGAGTCCAGCGCTGGCAACCGCTTTGAACAAGGCTGGGAGTTCTATGCAATCACCGGCTGGGAATTCGATAAAGACCTGGTCCAGCGGATAACGGTACTGGCGCTCCATCAATACGGTGCCATCGTCAAATACCGGCAGGATCACGACAGCGCCGGGATGCTTGATATATTCGCGAAGCGTCGCCTTGCCATCCGGCAGCAGCACTCTATCCTGCTGCATTTTAAGAAATTTGCCGTCATATACCAGCTTGCCGTCCTGACGCGTTTCCGCCAGATGGGCATTTGCAGAAGCACGCAAATCCAGCTTATCCATGGTTTTTTTTCAGGTAGCGAACAACAAAACCGGGGAAGGAAAGTACGACGAAAAAACAGCCGGTGATTGCATAGAACTCCCAGCCTTGTTCAAAGCGGTTGCCAGCGCTGGACTCCAGCGCAAATGCGATGCCGCCGACGATGAAGTACAGCACGATCAGTTCAATCAGCCGCATCCACAGTGGCTTGTCTCCGGCAAACTTGCTGACGGGGACCATAGCCAGCAGGCGTTCATTGAAGAAAGGAAGATTGGCGGCCAGTACCGCCAACACGATGACTAGCCAGCTGGAAAGCGAGACATCCACAAAAAATCAGGACGCCAGGGTTTTGATGATGGCTTGCGAGCAGGCAGTGATCAGCGAGCCTGGCATCAGCCCCAGCACCAGTACGGCCAAGCCGTTGATGCTCAGCACCAGGCGCATGTCACCATGCGCAGTGATCGGCGTGGTATCGGTCGGTTCGTCGAAGTACATCATCTTGACAACACGGATGTAGTAGAACGCGCCAATCAGTGATAACAGTACCGCTACGACAGCCAGCCACACTTGGCCGGTTGCAACCACAGCCTGCAATACCGCGAGCTTGGCCCAGAAACCGACAAACGGAGGAATACCTGCGAGCGAGAACATCATCAGCAGCATCAGAAAGGCAAACCATGGGCTGCGTTTGCTCAGGCCTTTCAGATCGTCCAGGCTTTCAGACTCGAAACCGGCGCGCGACAACAGCAAAATCATGCCGAAGGTACCCAGCGTTGTTGCAACGTAGCTGACTGTGTAGAACATTGATGCGCCATAAGCGGCGGCAGCATGGCTGGTGTCGCCGTTGAACACGCCGGACAGCAGGCCAAGCAGCATGAAGCCCATCTGTGAAATCGTTGAATACGCCAGCATGCGCTTCAGATTGGTCTGCGCGATCGCCGTGATGTTACCAATCGCAATCGACAGCACTGCCAGTATGGTCAGCATCTGCTGCCATTCTATGGCCAGCGAGAACAGGCCTTCTACCAGCAACCTGAACGTCATTGCGAAGGCTGCCAGTTTAGGCGCGCCGCCCAGCAACAACGTAACTGACGTTGGCGAGCCCTGATACACGTCGGGCACCCACATATGGAAAGGCACCACGCCCAGTTTGAATGCCAGGCCAGCCACCAGGAACACGACGCCGAATACCAGGATGGTTTTATTGACGGCTGGCGACGCAGCTGCCCTTGCCACTTCTGTCAGATCCAGAGAGCCGGTAGCGCCATATAGCATGGAAATACCGTACAGCAGGAAACCGGAAGCCAGCGCACCCAGCACGAAATACTTCATTGCCGCTTCGGTTGATACCGTATGGTCGCGGCGCAGTGCTACCAGTGCATACAGCGCCAGAGACATCAATTCCAGGCCCAGATAGATCACGAGGAAGTTGTTACCGGAAATCATCACCATCTGGCCCAGCAGCGTGAACAGCGCCAGCGAGTAGAACTCACCGCCCAGATGGTTGTTGGTCATTTCCCTGTCCGTCACATACTGGCGGGAATACACCAGCGTGACACCGACGGCGATGTACGAAAATATCTTCAGCAGATCGGACATCGGGTCGGAGACAAACATGTTATTCGCCAGATAGACCGACTGACCTCCGTTGAAGTTAACCACGGTCAGCACGCCGCAGATCGCCAGCGCCGCCAGCGACAGGACATAGGTAATGTGGCGCTTGTTATCTGCCAGGAACATGTCGATCAGCAAGATCGCGCAAATGGCAAGCAACAAGAAAATCTCAGGATAGAGTGGTATCAGGTTCATATTATTCATTTGTACTACCGTTTATCTGCATCCACGCATTCAACCAAAATGCGGCAAGCTAAAATCTTCGTGCCCCGAAATCAGTATTGATTCAAGGTGCTATTTTGGAGACTGCTACGTGCTTCAACAAATCGCTGACTGTCACCTGCATGGCATCAGTGATCGGCGCTGGGTACAAGCCCATTGCAAGCACGATAACGGCAAGCAGGCCCAGCATGAAAAATTCGCGCTTGTTCAGGTCCACCAGCTTGGCAACGTGGTCATGCGTTATCGCACCAAAAATCACGCGCTTGGTCATCCACAACGAATAGGCCGCACCGAGGATCAGCGCTGTTGCTGACAGCATGCCTATCCAGAAATTGAACTTGACCGCGCCCAGGATAACCATGAACTCGCCGACGAAGCCGGAGGTTGCAGGCAAGCCGCAGTTAGCCATAGAGAAAAACACGAACAGCGCTGCAAACTTCGGCATCGTGTTGACAACGCCGCCGTAGTCGACGATCTGGCGTGAGTGCACGCGGTCATACAGTACGCCTATGCACAGGAACATCGCGCCGGAAATGAAACCGTGCGAAATCATCTGCACGATACCGCCCTGCATTGCCATGTCATTGAATACAAAGAAGCCCAGTGTCACGAAACCCATATGCGCGATCGACGAATACGCGACCAGTTTTTTCATGTCGGCCTGCACCATCGCCACCAGGCCGATGTAAATAACGGCGATCAGCGACAAGGTGATGATGAAACCGGACAGATAGTGGCTGGCGTCTGGCGCGATAGGCAGCGAGAAACGCAGGAAACCGTAGGCGCCGAGCTTCAGCATGATCGCAGCCAGTACCACGGAACCACCGGTAGGCGCTTCTACGTGGGCATCCGGCAGCCATGTATGTACAGGCCACATCGGCACCTTGACGGCAAACGCCATCAGGAAGGCAACGAACAGCAGGATCTGCGCATGCATAGGCAAAGCCAGGTGATGCCAGGTCTGGATATCGAAAGAATTGCCCGACTTGAAGTACAGGTAGATGATCGCAACCAGCGTCAGCAACGAACCCATCAGTGTGTACAGGAAGAACTTGAAGGCCGCATACACGCGGTTAGGGCCGCCCCAGACGCCGACAATGATGTACATCGGGATCAGCGTCGCTTCAAAGAATACGTAGAACAGCAGGCCGTCCATCGCGCAGAACACGCCTATCATCACGCCGGACAGGATCAGGAAAGCGCCCATATATTGCGCTACCTGCTTTTCAATCACTTCCCATGCAGCGATGACGACAATAACGGTGATGAACGCCGTCAGCAGGATCAGCCACAGCGAAATGCCGTCTATGCCCAGCGAATAGAAGATGTTGAAGCGCTCTATCCAGGCGCTCTTTTCGACGAACTGCATGCCATGTGCGGAATTATTGAAATCCCTCAGCAGCGGCAGCGTCACAATAAAACTGATCAGGGAACCGATCAGCGATACCCAGCGCACCAGGCCCGGATTGTCGTCGCGACCGAAGATCAGCACGAGAACGCCAAATGCAATGGGGCACCAGATTGCGAGGCTTAACAAGATAGAAGTTGACTGCATCATGATTACTTTTTTATGAATTGCTTATTTGGCTAAAGGGAACATGAATGGAAACATGATATAGGCCAGGAAGCCCATTACCCCAAGAATCATTACAAACGCATAGTGATACAGATAACCGGTCTGGAACAGGCGGGTCAGGCGCGAGAACCAGCCCACTACCTTGGCGCTGCCGTTGACAATCAGGCCATCAATCAGGCCCTTGTCGCCGACATTCCACAAACCGCCGCCCAACATGCGCGCGCCGCTGGCGAACACGATCTCGTTGAATTTATCCATATAGTATTTGTTGTCCAGCAGCGTGTAGATCGCATGTGCATTCTTCTTGATCGCGGTCGGGATGGACGGCTTGATCATGTAGAAGTAATAGGACAGCGCCACACCGGCGATCGCCAGCCACAGCGGCAAGGTAGTCAGCGCATGGATGGACATTGCTACCGGGCCGTGGAATTCATGCGCCAGCTCTTCCATTGCGTGGTGAGCTTCATCAACGAAGATCACACCCTTGAAGAAATTACCGAACAGCATAGGTTCTATCGCAAAGAAACCGATGATCACCGAAGGGATGGCCAGCAGCACCAGCGGCAGCCATACCACCATAGGAGATTCATGCGGCTTCTGGCCTGGCGCCAGGCCGTGATGATGCGCATCATGGTCGTCGCCCTCTTCTTCGGCGTGATGATCGTCATGTGCATGGGCATCGTGGTGATCATGCGCATGTGCGTGGCCGAAGTTTTCCTTACCGTGGAATACCAGGAAATACATGCGGAACGAATAGAAGGCCGTGACGAACACACCTGCCAGCACGGCAAACTGCGCAAAGCCTGCACCTGGAAGGTGGGATGCCTGTACCGCTTCAATAATGCTGTCTTTTGAGTAGAAGCCGGAGAAGAACGGCGTACCGATCAGCGCCAGTGAACCCAGCAGCGACGTGATCCACGTGATCGGCATGTATTTGCGCAGGCCGCCCATGTTGCGGATGTCCTGGTCATGGTGCATACCGATGATGACAGAACCGGCGCCAAGGAACAGCAACGCTTTAAAGAATGCATGCGTCATCAGGTGGAATACAGCAACCGAGTAAGCGGAAGCACCCAGCGCCACCGTCATGTAACCTAGCTGCGACAGCGTGGAATACGCAACCACGCGCTTGATATCGTTCTGGATGATGCCCAGGAAACCCATGAACAGCGCAGTGATGGAACCGATTACCAAGATGAAGGACAAGGCAGTATCGGACAATTCAAACAGCGGCGACATACGCGTGACCATGAAGATACCGGCTGTTACCATCGTCGCGGCGTGGATCAGCGCGGAAATAGGCGTAGGGCCTTCCATCGAATCCGGCAACCATACGTGCAGCGGGAATTGCGCGGATTTACCCATCGCGCCGATGAACAGGCAGATACAGGCCACAGTGATCAACATCCAGTCGGTGCCTGGCAACATCAGGTGTACCAGCTCTTCTTTCTTGGCAAACACTTCAGAGTAGTTCATGGTGCCGGTGTAAGCCAGCAGCAGGCCGATGCCGAGGATGAAACCGAAATCGCCGACTCGGTTGACCAGGAAGGCCTTCATGTTGGCGTAGATGGCAGTCGGACGTGTGTACCAGAAACCGATCAGCAGGTAAGACACCAGGCCCACGGCTTCCCAGCCGAAAAACAGTTGCAGGAAGTTGTTGCTCATGACGAGCATCAGCATCGAGAACGTGAACAGCGAGATATAGGAGAAGAAGCGGTTGTAGCCTTCGTCATCCTTCATATAGCCTATCGTGTAGATATGCACCATCAGCGACACAAAGGTCACGACGCACATCATCATCGCTGTCAGGCTGTCTACCAGGAAGCCGACTTCCAGCTTCAGGCCGCCGACATTCATCCACTGGTACAGCGTACCGTTGTAAGTCGCCCCATCCACCACTGCCGACAGTGTCATGCAAGAGATGATGAAGGCGATCAGCACGCCGCCGATGGTGACCGTATGCGATGTGGCGCGACCGACCTTGTTACCAAAAAATTTGGTCCCCAGCAAGCCCGCAATTGCGGAACCTGCCAGTGGTGCAAGTGGTACAGCCAGTAATAGAAGTGGGTTAAGTTGCCCCGCCATGATGACCCTTGTTGTTATCTCGTTACTCTTGAGCTTGCCGCCTGCGCGCAGGCGGCAAGTATCTCTTTATTCAATTTATTGCTACTGCCGGACTGTCTGGCGTTTTAGCCTTTCAGCGCATCCAGGTCTTCCACGTTGATGGTGTCCAGGTTACGGAACAGCACCACCAGGATAGCCAGACCGATCGCCGATTCTGCGGCTGCCACGGTCAGGATGAAAAAGACAAAAATCTGCCCGGCTGCATCGCCGAGATAATGCGAGAAAGCGATAAAGTTGATGTTCACCGCCAGCAGCATCAGCTCGATTGCCATCAGCAACAGGATGATGTTCTTGCGGTTCAGGAAAATGCCGACGATGGAGATCGCAAACAGGATTGCGCCCAGGATCAGGTAATGTGTCAGGGTCAGAATCATTTAGGCTCCCTTCTTTTCTTCTTTGCCGTCGGCAGCTGGCCCTGTCACTGGCGCTGCTTCAGGATTGGCACGATCGGATTCCGCTTTCATGCTGACGATGCGGATACGGTCGGAAGCCTTGACTTTGACTGCCTTCGCCGGATCGAAATATTTGGTGTCCTTGCGGCGGCGCATCGTCAATGCGACAGCAGCGACGATTGCCAGCAGCAGGATCGCGGCAGCAATCTCAAACGGGAAAGAGTAATGCGTGTAGATGGCGATACCCAGCGATTTGGTATTACCGATAGTGTCTGCAGCGGCCGGCACCCTGTTGTCCGGACGCAGGAAACCGCGCCACAGTACAGCGGACATTTCCAGCACGATGACGACGCCTACGGTTGCAGCCAATGGGAAATGGCTCCAGAAACCTTCGCGCAGTTTTTCGATATTAATATCCAGCATCATCACGACAAACAGGAACAGCACCATAACCGCGCCGACATACACCAGCACCAGCACGATGGCCAGGAATTCTGCTTTCAGCAGCAACCAGATGCCGGCTGCCGTAAAAAAGGCCAGAACCAGAAACAAGGCGGCATGTACCGGATTGCGCGCAGTAATGACCTGTGTCGCGGCGAGAATCAGGATCGCCGAGAATACATAAAATATTGCTGTTATTAATTCCATATCACGCCAAAATCCGGTTAATTAGATCAGTCATTGCAGCTTGCATTAACGATATGCAGCATCGGTTGCACGGGCTGCTGCAATTTCCGTTTCATACCGATCGCCTACTGCCAGCAACATCTCTTTGGTGAAGTACAGATCGCCGCGTTTTTCGCCATGGTATTCCAGCACATGGGTCTCAACGATGGAATCGACCGGGCAGGATTCTTCGCAGAAACCGCAGAAAATGCACTTGGTCAGATCAATGTCGTAGCGGGTTGTACGGCGGGTGCCGTCAGCGCGCTGGTCGGACTCAATGGTAATTGCCATTGCCGGGCACACTGCTTCGCACAGTTTGCAGGCGATGCAACGCTCCTCACCGTTCTCGTAACGGCGCAAGGCGTGCAGACCGCGAAAGCGCGGGCTCAACGGTGTTTTTTCTTCAGGAAACTCGATCGTGATCTTGCGCTTGAAGGCGTATTTTCCAGTCAGG
>JAYSKH010000086.1:0-2117 GCA_043726505.1 Undibacterium sp.
GCCCTGATCGCACATGATGCGATGAAGGAAAGCATGCTGGTCATGGCTGAAAAACATTTTGAGTTGCTCGACAGCTTTGGCCATCGCTATGCGACAGGCACGACTGGCGGCCTGTTGAATCAGCTGGCGCAAAGAATCAAGGGAACAGAAGCCGGAAAGAACTGGGTCACCCCTTATCTTTCCGGCCCTCTGGGTGGAGATGCGCAACTGGCAGAACTGGTACTCGACAGGCAGATACGCCGCATCCTGTTTCTAGAAGATCCGCACGTGGCACGCCAGCATGAAGCCGACATCCAATTACTGGAACGGGCGGCCCGCACCGTCTGTGACTTTTCCCAGGTCATCAGTGAAGTCAGTGGTGCGGACCGCTGGCTGACCCTGGTGACGCAAAGGGTAGCCAAACAGGCTTAGAACCTGCTTACGATCTTAAGCGCGAGCGCAATCAGCGTTCATGCGGGGCTCATGCGCTGCTCAAAATGCTCATGTACTTAGAGTACATTCCGCTTTTTGCGCTGCGTTTTTGTTACCCTGATCCCGCTGACGCACGCTCGCTACAAATCGTAATCAGGTTCTTAGGCTACGGTCGCAGTCTGGCCTGCCGCATTCTGGCCCGACAAACGCTTCAGTCTTTCCAGCGTACTTTCGCCTGCAGTATCGGCCTGGGCGACAGATTTGCGGATAGCATCAATTTCTGCTGCCTGGTCCAGCGGTTTTTGCCCTATGTCGGCCACGATGCGCAAACCAACCGCTTCATTGCTGACATTTTGTGCGCGGCGTGTCAGCGCATTCAAGGCCGTTGAATGCGTGCGCATGCCAGACAGGTTGCTGAGTTGCTCTTGACGCTCTACCCGCAATTGCTGCAAGTCTTTTTGCGCTTTTGCTGATGCCAGGTTTTGCAAAGCTTTTTTCGCTGCTGCATCAAAATCGGCCAGTTGTTTGGAGAAGGCATCAACGATTTTTTGCAGCTCGTTCATGTATTCCTGGGCATCAGCTTCTTCCTGCAATTCTACTGGCAGGCGTGCCTTATTGGCCTCCAGTTCGTCGCAGAACATGTTGACGGTAGCTTCAGAAATTTTACCGCTGGCCAGACGGTCTGCCAGCGTCGCCGAGGCTTTTTCATCGTTCGCAATCAGATCACGCAAGCGCACCACATCATTATGCTCCTTGTCAAAAGAAGCGCGGGCAGCGGCCAGTTTTTGTGCAGTTTCACGCAGGGTCGCAGCCAGGCGGTCACGATCAGCTTCGGTCGCTGTTTCAGGATCAAAATTGGCGATCGCTTCGGATATTTTGTCGCCGAGTGCGCCAAAGTGTTTGGAAATCAAACGTGCGGTCAGGCCCCAGCCATTCATATTGCTCATGTTATGTCCTTTCAGTGTGTGACACGGTATTTGTTACATCAGGGTGTTACATCGCTTGTTACATCAAAACGGTGCTATTGCACCAGCAGCCTCTCCGCTTCCAGGGGTAGGGCAATCATAAAATCGACATGGATGTCGCGTTTGCTGTCGCCATCCTTGCTACGTAAAATCTCTGTGCTGATCAGCAGTAATTCAGACTGGTCACCCGCTTCATTCAAACTCCTGCGGTAAGGCATGAAGACCACGTCCTGTTGCAGACCGAGCTTGCCAGCGGCATCATCGATACGGGTTTCCACACCTTTGAAGGGCGCGACAAATTCTTGCGCCGGGTCACCGGCATCACGCTCATATTGCAGGCTGTCGGCATCGGCAAATACACTGTCCAGACTGGCCTCATCCCAGCCTATGCCGACCAGTTGTTCACGCCACAAGCTGTAATTGCGGTCACCCAGGCCGGCACCGTTTTCACCCAGAAAAGCTTGCTGGTCTTCCACGGTTTCTGGTATCAGCCGCGTCAGGTGGCTGCAATACAAAAGCTCTTGCAATTCATCGTTGGCATCGCAATACAGCTGCAGGAATTTCTCACCTCCGTTTGCATCCCGGTTAAGGTAATATCGGTACATCTTGCCGCTGATAGACAATTTCACACGGCTGATGGCAACGATGCGGGTCTCTGCCTCATCCGGCATGGCGATCAGCGAACCCTGGCTGATGGCGCGTATCAGCGGTGTCTTTTGCAAATTGACGACACTGCCTATG
>JAYSKH010000087.1:0-10669 GCA_043726505.1 Undibacterium sp.
GGCAAGTCTGCGGTCGCCTTCTTCTTGCTTACTTCTTCTTGGCGAAGCAAGAAGAAGGAAGTAGCCGCCGGGCTACCCCCGGCCAGCAATCTCAACCCCAAAAGCTAAGGTCGCCAAGCTGGACTAGTCCAAGATAGCTGCAGGTCGGCAACGGCAAAACACCCACCCCAGCCGAGCCAAAAGAAAATTTTAAGTAAAGATTCCACCTCTTAAGTCTATTTTAAATCTTCACTCCTAATATCTATCTCAACGATTGCTAGTCCAGTCTATTGATACACAAGGAGTATTGTATGAAAAACCAAGTTTTTGCCAAAAGCCTGATCTCCGCCGCCGTAGTAGCTGCCGCAGTAGGCGGCTACGTTTATCTGGAAGGCGGCAACATCAGTAAAGTACAAGCCGCCAATGTAGCTGAGAGCACGCTGCCGGTGTCGCATACTGTGTCTGCGGGTATTGCGACAACTACCGATTTCTCCGGTATCGTGGATCGTTACGGCGCGGCGGTGGTCAATATCAGTGTCATCGGCAAGACCCACAAAGTCAGCATGCGTGATCCGCAGGATGACGACGATGATGATGAAGGTGGCCAGCAGCAGGACCCCTTGTCCGAGTTCTTCCGCCGCTTCGGCCCGCAGATGCCTAACATGCCGCATTCTCCGCATGGCCAGGGTGGCGGCACCATGCGAGGGCTGGGGTCTGGGTTTATCGTCAGCCATGACGGCCTGATCCTGACCAATGCGCACGTGGTGGATGGCGCGCAGGAAGTGACTGTCAAGCTGACTGACAGGCGTGAATTCAAGGCCAAGGTGCTGGGCGCGGATAAGCGAGCCGACGTGGCCGTCATCAAGATCGATGCCAAGGATTTGCCTACCGTGGTGCTGGGTGATCCTGCATTGACCAAAGTGGGAGAGCCGGTGCTGGCGATAGGTTCGCCGTTTGGGTTTGAGAATACCGCAACGGCCGGTATTGTCAGCGCCAAGTCGCGCACTTTGCCGGGCGACCCTAGCGTGGGTTTCATGCAGACTGACGTTGCTGTTAATCCTGGTAATTCCGGTGGCCCTTTGTTTAACCTGAAGGGTGAAGTGATTGCGATCAACTCGCAGATTTATAGCCAGACCGGCGGCTACCAGGGCTTGTCGTTTGCAGTACCTATTGACGTGGCCAACAAGGTGCAGGCGCAGCTGATCAAGTATGGCAAGGTAACGCGCGGTTATCTGGGCGTGTATACGCAGGAGCTGGATCAGGCGCTGGCAAATTCCTTCGGTCTGAAAAAGACCGAAGGTGCGCTGATCAGTTCCACCGAGAAGGATAGTCCGGCAGAGAAGGCCGGCCTGCAGCCCGGCGACGTCATCATCGGCTTCAATGGCAAGACGGTGGAGCATGCGTCCGACTTGTCCGGCATTGTCGGCGATCTGGCGCCGGGTACTACCGGCACGCTGGACGTGATTCGCAAGGGCGATCCTATAAAGCTGGGTGTCACAATCGGTGAGCTGAAAAACGCCAGGTTGGCGCAGAGCGATGATCCGAAGTTGTCCAAGGGCAGGCTGGGTGTGACGGTACGCCCGCTGGAACGTGAAGAGCAGCGGCAGTCCGGCCTCAACAAGGGGTTGGTGGTGGAGCAGGTTGCGGGCGCTGCTGCCAAGGCGGGCATAGAGCCGGGAGACGTGATTCTGTCCATCAACGGCGTTACCGTCAATGATGGCAAGCAGTTCCAGGGCATGGTGCAAAAGGCAGGCAAGACAATTGCCTTGCTGGTGCAAAGGGAAGACGCCAAGATATTCATACCTGTTGATCTTGGCTGATATCCGGCGTACCGCCTGGCATTAGGCCAGGCCTGCACAGCCCGGGCGGGGAAGCAGCGTGAGATGCTTCCCCGCTTTTTTATGCCTGCAGGTTTTGTTGCGTGCTGCCTTCTGCGGATTCAGCGTCTATCGCCTGCTGCTCCGCTGCCGCTTTTTTTTCATACACATGCCGCATGATGCTGTCAAAATCGATGACCTGGATCATGCGGTTATGTGAGCCGGTCTTGATCAGGTTGCATCCAAAGCGCGGCTGGTTGTGGAACATGTTTAGCGGCGGGTCTATCTGATTGCTGCCGAACTCCAGCACGTCATGCAGGCTGCCTACCAGCATGCCCAGCGTGTGTTTGCCCTGTCGCACGACGATGATTTCACCTAGTTCCTGCATGCCGTCCGCGCCTGTCTCTTTGTCGGGGCGTATCAGCTTGCGCATGTCGACCACGGGTACGAAGATAGAAGGTTCGCCGTTATTGTCCCGGTAGTTCAGCACGCCGGAAATCAGCGGCTTCAGCGTAGAGGCGGAATGCATGCGCCCAATCTCTACCGCTTCCACCACATGTGACGTGGGCAGCGCAAATACATCGCCGTCGATCAAAAAGGTTGCATATTCCAGTACGTCTTTCTTTGTTTCGCGGCTTTCGTCTGCATAGGTCCAGCCCGGATCTGCGATACCTGCTGCTGTCTTCTCTCCTATTGGAACGAACACCATGGCAATCACGTCGTTATGGTAGTCACCAGTATTTTTGAACTCGCGGTAGCCGAAAGAGGCGGTATGGCCGACCATCATGTACTGGCCGTCCTGCACCAGTATCTGTGCGGCGCTGACGCCATTCTTTTCCTGCAGTATGGCGGTTGACGGGCACAGTTCTGTGCCGGGCGGGTAAGCTGCATGCGTGCTGGAAATGACGCGTCCGGCACGGTCGGTAAAGGCCGCAAAGGCACCGGCCCGCTTGGGCAGTGATGACAGCAGGATGTTCCTGAACTCCGGTTCGGAATCAAACACGATGCCTATGCCGCCGACGACGCGGTGTTCATCCGGATGGAAGATCGCGGCGCAATAGATATATGTCGGTCTTTCTGCATACAGCCATGTGGGCTCAAAGTCGGACACGCAATAGGCCTGGCTGCCGGGCAGCGCCAGCGTCTTGCGCACCAGCGTGGCATCCATCATGAGACCCGTGGTTTCCAGGCCATCCTGATGAAGGTCCGAGGCGGCGACTATCTTGCCGCTGGTGTCAAACACTACCAGCCTCGGGTAGGCCGTGTACAGCGCGTTAATGGCTTCCAGTATCTGTGTGACGCGCTGTGCATCTTCGTTGCTCATTTCCCCCATTGAGCCTGCCAGTTGGCTGTCCGCCATCAGGCGGCGTATGTCCGGCGTTAGTGCCCACCAGCGGCAGTCATTGGCGCGCTCGTACAGGTTGCGGTCCATGATGTCTATCATCAACCGCGAAATGAACTGCGCATCCTGCAAGCCGGAAGAGATGACGGTGCCATACAGGTCGTGGATGGAATCCTTGAAGACGCGGCTGGTTTCATCGCCGGTCTGGCTGATTTCCTGCAAGATCGATTTTAGCCGCAACAGATCGCTGTCCTGGCCGGCAGACATATTCTTGCCGTTCCACACCACGCGGCGCAAGGCCAGGTTGATGGCTTCGGCGCTGACGGACACTTCATGCAGCGGCGGGCAAAATGTTTTTGCATGCGCCATGATACCCACCAGCGTCGCTGCATCATAGGCAGACAGCGCATCCAGCGCTTGCCCTTTGAAGGCTGCTTCGCAGGGGATCATCACGTGGCCCAGCCAGCCGGGGCCGCCGTAACCCTGGTAATTCTGCGCGGCGCAGGTCTTGGCGAAATAGTCGCGCCCCGCATAGGAAACGATCTCGTAGTCGCCATTCAGCGCCAGCGGCAATTGCCTGCCGGTGGGGATGTGCGGTTCATCGCTGCTGGAGATGACGTAACCATCCGCATCCAGCATCAGCATGACGGAGCGGTCGGCTGCCTTTCGCAAGCCGCCGAAGACGCCTTCCATTTCCACCGCGTGTGGAAAGCACAGGCATAACACGCCGATAGCGCTGCCGTCTTGCGGATGCACAATCTTGCGTGAATAGATCAGGCTGCGCTGCTGCGCTGGCCGCAGGTCGGACTGGTGGAAGCTTTCTACATAGGTATCGGAAGCGAGCGTTGCCGCCAGCAGTGGGTCGGAAGAATGGCTGATGTCGCTGCTGCCATCCAGGTGCGCCAACACTTCGCCGCGTGTGTCTAGGATGATGATTTCATCATAGACCGTGTATTTATCGCGGTAAGCCTGCAGGCGCGGCACGATGGTGTCTGCATCCCGGTCTTCATCGAGGATGAATGCGCGTATCGCATCGTCCATCGCCAGGAAGCCCACATCAGCAGTACGTTCGAATAAATTGCGCACGACAATGTCGATAATGACCTGTGCCTTGAACTGCATTTCCTGCACCGATTTGGTGATGTTCTCCTGCGCTAAATTGGTGATCAGCTGCTTTTCCAGACTATTGAAGCCTTCGCGTGTGGCCTTCATAGTCGGTAGTATGGTTTTGGCTTCCGCCGGACACACCATCTTGGCGGTCGACTCTATCAGCCGCCATGCGAAGTTCAGCTCCCGCAGCGAACGTTCGCATTTTGCTACTCCAGGCATGTAGGGTAAAAATTCTTCTACCTGTATTGTTGCTTGCATCTGTCCCTCTATCCTCTACCGAAATTATCTCGTCCGCTTGTGGCAAACGTTGTGCTTTAAATTGTGCTGAAGCTTATGCAATAAGCTTGCCACGCAGTATTAATTTTGAGCAGTATGCGTATCGCCGAATTTTGTGTTCTCAAATAGGAGTTGTGATGGTTTTGAAAGGATTTGCGTAGTGAATGTCATGTGTTTGTCATTTTTGCTTTGCCGAAGCGAGGCATAGTGGGTCGGCTTCGCCTGCATTTGGGCAAATGTTTCAGATGGTTTCGTGCAATGGACAAGGCAATGAAACGGAGTATGATCAATTTCAGCTTGCCGGCAGGTATGGAATGATTTTGATGACGGCAAAACGCGCGCGGGAAAAACTTCAGGCGGTATACTGAAGCAAGGTACCAGGCAATAGGCCTGGCCCGGCTCGCAGATTGGCGAGGTGACAAGAATGGATATTCAGCAATCTGGCCGCATTGTCGACACTATCGGCCTTGGCGATTTGCTCGCGGCCGTGCCCTTGATCAAGGTGCAATCCGCGCTGACGGCGATGCTCGGCCCACGCTGGGGCATTGTCGATGTCAACGCAATGTTGCTGTTGGGTAAGGGTGCAAGGCCAAGGCACGATACCATGGCCTTGCCGCTGTACCTAGAGACAACTGCCGTCGGTAAATTGTCGGTCAACGGCGCGCGCCGGGAGCAGCTGATTTCCGCCGTCAACTGGCTTTGTATCGTGCTGGCCGATGCCCATCGCTACTTGCTGATGACGGGCCTGCACAAAGAGATGGTGCGCGCAGATGACGAGAATTCGCGGCTGTCGCAGCAAATCGTGCAGGAACTTGAGGCCCGTAACCGTGAACTGGCAGCACGGCTAGCCCATGCGGAAGCGCAATTGCTGCACTTCAGGCAGATGCAGGATGTTGTGCTGGCCCTGAAACGAGGGCAACTGGCGCGCGCAGAGCAATTGTCGCAGCATGCCGCCATCGTGGTAGCCGTCGATGAACTTCATGCATCCCCCGGCGAGGCGGGCGGCATGGATGATGTCTCTATGAATCCCGAAAGCTGAGCAGCAAGCTCACCAAAGTCACCAAGCTCCCCTAGTGCACCTGTGTGTGCAGTTCCTTTACGGCGTTCAGCGTGTTTTCGATATGCTTGGCGGGGTTCAGACTGCTGTAGCGGTAGCTGATCTTGCCGTTGGGTGCGATGACATAGGAAATGCGGTTGGCGTAATCGGGCCGCGTAGTCAGCACCGCGTCGTAGGATTTGGCGATGGACAGGTCAGGGTCGGCAGCGACGGCGAACTTGCCGTTGCAGGCGCTGACAGAAAATTTCTTTTGCGTATCGATGTCATCGCGCGAAACGCCGACCACGGTGGCGCCTGCTGCCTTGAACTGGTCAATCGCTTCGGCGAAGTTGTGCGCCTCTATGCTGCAGCCCATCGAGAATGAAGAAGGGAAAAAATACACCACCACCGGCCCCTTGCGCAGTTCATCGGCAAGCGAGAAGTTCTGCGCCTGGCCATTGATCGATACATTGGCCGTGAACTTGGGCGCATCTTCGCCTATGTCCAACGCGGCAAAGCTGAGGCTGCTGGACATTGCCAGCACCATCGCTGCAGGAATGAATAAAGTTGCTTTCATGATGATTTCCTTGCTTTCTTGTACCGGCGGGGCATTATTTATAGCAATTCTGCAGCAATATGGCAGCAGCCGCTATTTGCACCAAGTATCCGCTAAATTACCACATGCGGCAGTTTTACAATAATTCTTCCGGAATCAGCGGCCCCAGCAGCCATAGCTTCAGCCGCAGCCACGGTGTGGAATCGGGCTCGGTATTCAATATCATTTCCTTTTCGTCATCGGCGGTCAGCCATTGCAGCCCATGTCCGCTGGGTGCCAGTCGCACACGGTAGGCGCTTTGCAGGCGGTCTATGTCGATGATATTCAACAGTTCCTTTGCCAGCGCTGGGCTTTCTATGATGGCGCCCAATTCGGTATTGACGCTGGCCGAGCGCGGATCAAGGTTGGCTGAGCCGATGAAGGACAGATGCTTGTCGATGACCACGACCTTTGCATGCAGCCGGCCCAGTGAAGAACCGAAGTGGAAAGGCCGGTTGTTCACCTTCAGGCGGGAGCGGCTCAGTTCATACAGATCCACGCCCATCCGCAGCATGTCTTCCCGGTAGCGGCTGTAACCTGCGTGGACGATGGATTCATCAGTGGCCGCCAGCGAGTTGGTCAGCACCTGCAGTTTCACGCCCTTGTCACGCAAGCCCTGCATCAGCTTCATCCCGCGCGGGCCCGGTACGAAATAGGGTGATGAGGCAACCAGTTCAAATTTGGCCTTACGCATTTCTTCCACGACGTTGTAGGTAACGCTGGTTTCCAGCGGATCGGCGCCGGGCTTGCTTTCAAAAGGCTTGTCGGGATGGTCGGCAAATACATAGGCGTCACCCCAGATCAGGCCCAGCCGGCCGGCGTCCAGATCGTCGGATATAGGGCCGTAGCCGAGGATGTCGTTAGGCCCCAGCTTGGCGGGCTGCGGCGTGGTCTTGGGGCCTGTCCTGTCGTCGAACTGCGCCACCAGCTGTTCCTTGCTGAGGCTGGTCATGGCGATGGTTTCCAGCGGGTAGGCGGAGAAACTGTTCCAGTAACGGTCAAACAGTTCGGCCAGCGGCGGCACAATGAAACCCACGGTGAAGGCATCCACGTCAACAAAGTTTTCCGCCATGCTGCGCTGGAAATATTCGTCAGCCACATTCCGCCCGCCTATGATCGCCATGGCGCCATCGGCAATGAACAGCTTGTTGTGCATGCGGTGGTTGACGCGCGACCAGTCGCCGAAGGAGGCGGCAAACCGGGTCAGCTGGCTGGCGTTACGCACGCAGCAGAACGGGTTGAACAGCCTTATCTGCACATTCGGGTAGGCAGCCAGGCCCAGAAACAGCGTATCGCTGCCGCTGGTGTAAAAATCATCCAGCAGCAGGCGCACGCGCACGCCGCGCTTGGCGGCATCGGCCAGCGCGCGCAGCAGCAGCCTGCCGGTTTCGTCATCCTGGAACTGGTAATACTGCAGATCCAGCGTCGCCTGCGCCCGGTTTGCCAATTGCAGCCGCGTATCCAGCGAAAACGAGCCCAGCGGCATCAGCCGGAAGCCGGACAACTCCGGCGACGGAATCGAATCTTGCGCGATCTTGCCCAGCGCGGTTGCCGTGGACAAGGGCACCGCTTCGCTGGCATACCTGTCCACGATAGGCAGGCTGGTACAGCCCGTTACCAGGCTGGCCAGCAGGCCGCAGAACAGGCAGGCAAGGGCGGATCTCCATAGAGAGCGGCACCGCAGCAGCATCTTGGCAAAAACGTCATTGCGGTTGTTGCGAGTCAAAATGGTATTCCTTTTGTCTGGTGTGTTATTGGCGGATTAGCCACGTTAACACGCATGGCCAGTCCAAGGCTTCATTTTAGTGCATATAAGAAGCTTCATCGGGCACATTCCAGGCATACAGCAGCAGACATACAACATTTGGCGCGCCGCAGTGGACAAGCGGCGGCAGGCATGCAGCAGGCATTCAACAAGCTTCCAACAAGCATCCAACAAGCATCCACGAATGCGGCCGACTAGTGCAAGGAGGCTAACTGCGAGGAGACTAGCTGCAAGGCTGCCGTAATGCATTCAAGACAATGGCCTGCATGTCCAGCACGACCGATGTAAAGTTGTCTATGCAGGATAAGATGGCTTCGCGCGGTCCTTCACGCCACTCCCTGCTGCCGTAGAACACATCCTGGCTGGCTTGCCGGTGTTCCAGGCTGTCGTAAGCACGGATCAGATAATAGGACACGTCATCATGGGGCGAGGGGCCAAACGCGACCACGTCAACGCCCCAGCGCTGCAGCATGGGCCATGCCTGCTGCAGCATCTGCTGATGAAAAACCTCACGTTGCCCAGGCTTCAGCGTGTAAGAGCGTATTTCTACCGAAAGCTTTTCTGCTTGTGTCATTGCCTTCCTCCTGTCTGTTTGTCTTGAGAATCTGGCCAGCGCAGCCGCGAGCGCCGTGACGGGTCCATGATGATTAACTCCGGTGTCTGCACCAGCATGCCGGTTTCCGCCAGCTTGCGCGCGGATTGCTCCAGCAGGTGCTGCACGCCATTCAGCATTTGCTGGTCCTGGGCCATGCCCAGCCATAGCAGATAGGGGCCATCGCTCCTGACCGGCAATTGCGGGAAGTTGTTGGGCGCATCCAGCGTGACGAGTACGCCGGCTTCTTTTAAGCCGGCGGTGCGATAGCTGGCAAAAGCTGCCTCTGCCTGTCTGGAAAAATGATCCGCCTGATCTGCTTTGACCGCAAACAGTTGTGCCACCAGAATACCACCTGCACCCTGTGGCTCCAGAACCGGGTCAAGCGCAGGCAGCACTGCCAGCCCACGCTCCCGGCTCAGCGGGCGCATCAGATAGACGTTGTCGCTATCCTCTATCAGGTTATTCAGCGTGGCCTTGTGTTCCTTCCATACTTGGCCATAGTAGAAGGCCGAATTGGCGATGGCACGTGCCTCCATGGAGGGGAAGCCGCGCAGCCAGGTAAAACCCTGTGGATGTCCGCGTTCAAAAAACTGGCCAAAGGCGATGGCGCCCAGTTGCTGGAAGGCCTCGGGGAAGAAGCTCTCAAAATACAGTGCAAATTGCTCGCGTCCTCCGCTCTTGATTGTATAGCGGCGGAATTCGATGACCTGAAACTCAGTGCTGATGTTAGGCGCTGCGGGAAAGGCTTGTGTGGTTTGCATGGGTTTTCCTATCAAATTGTTGTTGATTTCGGTCGTGCCTGCCGCGAGAACAGCCTGCGCGCCTGCACAGAGGCTGTAAGCGGCCAGTGCCACAATCAATAGCTGCTTCATGCCACCGCCGGCGCTGCAGCGTTATCGGCCACGCGGGTATGGTCCCGTGTAAATTCCATAATCCAGTTGGTTTCCCAGCTTGCGCCGCCGTCTTCCGACATTGCCTGCTGCCAGCGCGCGCTGCTTGCTGTGATGTGCGACCACGTATAGCGCACGCGGATGGTTTTTCCTTCATGCTCGTCATCGCCCTCAAAAATGCCGGTGCCGTCCGTGAATTTTCCTACCACGGGCGGCAGCAGGCTGCCCGCGGAATCCAGGCCGCCGCTTTTGTTTTCCAGCCAGTAGATGCTCCACAAACCGGTCTGCGGATTGAATATGCGCAAGGACATGCCGGTAAAATCCGGCCGCCAGACGGGCGCAATAAAATCATCATAGTTGCCTATGCCGGCAGGCAAGGGGCGCGCGTGGCCTGTGGCGTCAAATTCTTCCCATTCGGTGCATTGCTGCAGCCGCGCTGTCAGACGGCGGTTGGTAATGCGCCAGTGGCCGTAGATAAAATCAAAATCGCTATTGCCGGGGGTGCCGGTTTCTTTTTTCGCTGTACTTGGATGTTCCATCGCTGCATCTCCATTTGAGGTGATTGTTTTTATGCCGTTTGCAAGCTTTGCTCGCCTGGTAACGACAGCATAAATAGCTTATAGGGCGAAATCAGGCCTATTTTGCAAAAATATATTGGCTTGTGTTGATCTCCACATGTAATGAAATGCGGCGCCGCAGCGACCAAGAGGCTGACAAGTAAAAACAATGACAGAGCAGGAAACGGAAAATAATAGTATGGATACACGCATGTTCTCTTTCGTTGGCGGCGACTCAGGTTACTGGCGCATTGTCAGCAACAGCGGCGTTGCCGGCACTCCGCTGGCTGGCGCGGCAAGGCTGGACATCCTGCCGGGTATGGACATCCGGCCTAACCTGGCGAAGGGCTGGGCGCTGCGCGGCATCACCAGTAATGAGCGCTATGTGACGCGCGAGGAAAAAGACGGCTTGCTGGCCGTGCAGCAAGGCCTGGGCAGGCCGGAATGCACTTACGCCGCGCTGATCCCCATCCGCAAAAGTGCGGCATGGTGGGCGCTGACGCCGGATGAGCGCCGGCGCATCTTTGAAGAGCAGTCGCGCCATAACGGCATAGGCATGCATTACCTGCCCGCGGTTGCCCGCAAGCTCTACCATTGCCGCGATCTGTCGGATAGTGAGCCTTTTGATTTCCTGACCTGGTTTGAGTTCGCCCCCGAGCACGAGAGCGCATTCAACCGTTTGCTGGCGGAGTTGCGAGCCAGCGATG
>JAYSKH010000088.1:0-21460 GCA_043726505.1 Undibacterium sp.
CCAGGTACGAGATGCGCTTCTTGCCGTACAAGATGCAGGGGTGCATGACATAGGTATGGTCGGCACTGTGCATGACGACGAATAGAGAAACTAGCATTCGATGACGTAGTATCGTAGCTTGGGCAGGCGCTTCATCTACCAAACCTCTCTAAACGAACATCGAAGTTGGATAGAAATGGTGCTGTCGGTTTGCGAAGATGTTGGGCTGTTGAAGCTTCAGCCCAACCTACCGCACTGGCGGCAATGATTGCAGCAACTGCGGGTAGGATGCGGGTGCGCTATCGACGAAGACTCGGTTGGCCTCGGTAATGCCCAGCTTCTTCGCCAGCGAGTGCCTGAATAGCCGGTGCTTTACGTTGCCATCACGGACCTCGTCTTGGTGGCTTGCGCTTATCCTTATCTGTTCAGCGCCCTCGCTCAAGCGCCTTATAACCATCATTCACTTCCCGCACCACCTCCAGAAACGCCTTCATGCCCGCCGGCACGTGCCGGTGGCTGGGATAATACACGCGCAGGCAGGGGGAGTATGGCGACCAGGGCTCCAGCACCATTTCCAGCTTGCCTTCGGCGACCAGTGGGGCCACGTGCCATTCACTGGTCCACACGAGGCCGGCGCATTGTACGGCGGCGGCGATCATCAGGTGGTGGTTGTCTAGCGTGAGCGGGCCGGGTGGGTCTATGTCTATCTTGTCTGCGCCGCGCTGGAATTCCCAGCGGTAGAGTGCGCCGCTGGGGAGGCGTGGGCGGATGCAGGTGTGGCTGTGCAGGTCGCCCGGCGTCTGCGGTTTGCTGCGGCCGGCAAAATAAGACGGCGCGCCGACGACGACAAAGCGTATCGGCGGGCTGCAGTCTACCGCCACCATGTCCAGCGGCACGTGTTCGGCAGAGCGTATGCCGGCATCAAAGCCGTCTGCAACGATGTCTACCATGCGCCCTTCTGTCACCAGGTCTACCTGCATGTCGGGATAGCGCCGCAAAAACTCCAGCACGATGGGCGCGAGCACCATTTGCGCCGCACCTTCGGCGGCGTTCAGCCGTATGGTGCCGGACGGCGTATCGCGGAATTCATTGACGCCGGCCATGGCGTCGGTAATCTGCTCCAGCGCGGGACTGACGCGCGCGAGGAACTGCGCGCCCGCCTCTGATAATGCGACGCTGCGCGTGGTGCGGTTGAACAGCCGCACGCCCATGCGCTCTTCCAGGCTGGATACTGCATGGCTGAGCGCAGACGGCGACATGCCCAGCTCGGCAGCGGCCTTGCGGAAGCTGCGCTGCGCTGCCACGGCGACAACGGCATTAAGTTCTATCAGGCCTGCACGTTTCATGGCTCTACTTCGCTTCGCTTAATGTTCGATTGTCAGATTGTTCGATTTCCTTCATCAACTCATCCGATATTAAACGGATTGTTAGCACAATGCCAGAACCCTATACTGGTTTAACACTTCACCCCAACCAGGATAGTTTGATGAAAAAGACAGTATTGATTACCGGCTGCTCAACCGGCTTTGGCAAAACCAGCGCGCTATATTTTGCGAGCAGGGGCTGGAACGTGGTCGCCACCATGCGCAACACAGAAGCCGGTGCTGAGCTGGCGGCAGTGGATGGCGTGTTGGTCACGCGGCTGGATGTGCAAGATCCGGCCAGCATAAAACAGGCTGTCGCCGCTGGTATCGCCCGCTTTGGCCGCATTGATGCGCTGATCAACAATGCGGGATTTGGCCTGTTCGGCGTGTTTGAGGCAATGTCTGCCGACAAGATCAGGGAACAGTTTGACGTGAACGTGTTTGGCGTCATGGATGTGACGCGCGCGCTGCTGCCGCACTTCCGCGGCAATAAGGCGGGTACGATCATCAACGTCAGCTCCGGCGCGGGCGTATTTACGCTGCCGATGGTGTCGCTGTACTGCGCCAGCAAGTTTGCGCTGGAAGGCTTTTCTGAATCGCTGTCGTATGAACTGGCGCCGCTGGGCATTACCGTCAAGGTGGTGGAACCGGGCGGCGTCATCAGCACCAGCTTTGGCCAGCGCAGCGGTGCAGAAGCCGGCCAGGTCAGTGCGTTGGCGGATTATGATGCTTTCATCACTGCCACCAACGCGGTCTTTGCGCAACTGAGGAGCCAGCGGCTGGCAACGGAAGAAGACGTTGCCAAGGTCATTTATGATGCCGCCACGGATGGCAGCGACCAATTGCGCTACGTGGCCACTGACGATATCAGGCCATTGGTAAAGGCGCGCCGGGAAACTTCGGAAGCGGATTACATGCAGCTGATGCGCTCGCAGTTCAGCATGAAATAACGTGCAAAAAATAACGAGCAAAAATAACGGGCAAAACGAGCACTAAAACAAAGGGCATGTGCAACATAAGCGGCGCATGCCCTTTTCTTTTTTGCTGTAGCTACCGCTACGGCAATTCCTTACACCGATGACAGGCGTTTAACGCCGTTGCGTTCCGCCAATGCTGGCGCGGGTGCAAATGCTGCCGCGCGGCGTGGCTGCAATTTCTGGACGGTGGCTGTTGCCGCATGCGTGCCATCTATCTTGAACACGCTGACGGCGTTGACCAGGTTGCCGGCTTGCTGCTGCATGGATTCTGCGGCGGCGGCGGCCTCTTCTACCAGTGATGCGTTTTGCTGCGTCATGTTGTCCATCTCGATGATGGAGCGGTTGATCTGGTCCAGGCCGGCCGTCTGTTCCTGGCTGGCGCTGGCGATTTCGCCGATGATGTCGGTCACGCGCTGCACGCTTTGCACGACTTCGTTCATGGTCTCGCCGGCCTGGTCGGCCAGCCTGGAGCCTGCGTCCACGCGTTCGACGGAATCACCGATCAGTATCTTGATCTCTTTGGCGGCGCTGGCGCTGCGTTGCGCCAGGTTGCGCACTTCGCTGGCGACCACGGCAAAGCCACGGCCCTGCTCGCCCGCGCGCGCGGCTTCCACGGCTGCATTCAGCGCCAGGATGTTGGTCTGGAAGGCGATGCCGTCAATGACGCTGATGATGTCCACAATTTTGCGTGATGATTCATTGATGGAGGCCATCGTTTCCACCACTTGCGATACCACGGTGCCGCCTTTGCTGGCAACGTCGGATGCGGAAGCGGCCAGATGATTGGCCTGGCGTGCGTTGTCGGCATTCTGCTTGACCGTGGCGGTGAGCTCTTCCATCGAAGAGGCTGTTTCTTCCAGCGAGCCTGCCTGCTGCTCGGTACGGGCAGAGAGGTCGTTATTGCCGGTAGCGATTTCAGCGGAGGCGGTGGAAACGCTCTCTGCATCCTGCCGCACCGTGGCCACCAAACGTGTCAATGATACTTGCATGCGCTGAACTGCCGCCAGCACGCTGGCTGTATCGCCGTTGCGAATATTCAGCGGTGTTGTCAGGTCGCCGTCGGCCACGCGCCCTACTACGTCGCACAGCTCAGCAGGCTCTGCGCCCAGCGCCTTGGACAAGCTGCGCATGATCAGGAAGCCGGCCAGGATGGCGGCAGCAATGGCAACCAGGCTGCCGAGGATCAGGTAATTTCTTTGCGTGGCGTATTCAGCCTCTGCATCTTCCACCAGCTTGGCGGAACGCTTGCCCGCAAAGTCGGAATAAGCAACAGAGACTTTCACCAGCGCCGCCAGCAGCGGCCGACACTCCGTATTCATCTTGGCGATGGCTTCTTCAAACTTTTTGTTCAGCGCCAGATCAACAATGCCCAGCGCCACCGGTGCGTAGAGCTGTTCTATGCGATCTATCTCGGCAATCATGCGGCGGGTGTTTTCTGTGGTGCCCGGCCGCTCGGCAAGCTTTTTGAGCTTGGTCAGATTCGTGCCTACGTCGGCATGGGCCTTGAAGACGACCTCTTTTTCCAGCGCGATATCTTCGGGCTTGGTAACCAGTACCAGGTTGCGGGCGGCAATGGCGCGCAGATCGATTGCCTCACGTACCAGATGCGCAGTGTTGGCGCGCGCATTGATGCCGTTGACATAGTTTTCAAAACGGGCATTGGCATCGCCCAGGGTTTTCAGCGCCAGGCCTGCAATCAGCAATACCAGTAAAGCCAGCCCGCCAAAAGCCAGCGTCAGCTTGGCGCGCACCGTCAGATTATTCATGAATTAATCCAGATTCTTCTTGTTAGTTAAATGGCCCATCCCTGCAATGGGTCTTTATGTTGCGAACGATTTATTGCCGCACCGCACAAAAGCAGCGCGACAATATCATGATTTATTCGGACAACATTGTTAACAATGTTCAACAATTGAAAATAAATTTTCGGTCCGTCATCAATTCTTAACATATGTCATTCATACGTCACGCACATGTCAGTTGGATGTCAGTCAATTGTCACTTTTTGTCAGAAAATGAGGCGCCTATTGGGCTACTTTTAAATAGGTGCGCACGTACGGCACTAAAATCGTGCAAAATTTAATTGGACTTAATTTATTGGCAATAACATAGGGCGTTACAAATATTCTTTTCATTTTGTTGTTCCGCTCCCACCACAGACGTCCAGAATTCACTTGCAGGCGCACGCGGCAAACTGAAGCTTGTAAACAAACAAAGCCCGCAACGATGCGGGCTTTTGCATGCGAGGTGATCCTCGCGATTTACAAACATCCTTCAACGGCAGCATGCATCCCGGCCCGCGCTTTAGTGCCGTCAGCGCCCTCCCCTCCATCTGGCGGCATACGGCCGCACAAACATATATAAGCCGCTGAACAGAAGCAGGAACAGCGGCGGCAATGGCGAGTAGGTGACCCACATCGGCGGCTCGCCCTTGGCGCGGACAATAAAATTGGCAATGACTGTCAAGGTAAAGGCCATGGAGATCCAGCGATGGCTTTGCCGGACCCAGTTACTTAAGTTCATGCGGTGCTCCTTTAATGTGGTGCGACGGTAAGGAGCTGGCGCTTTGTAGATGCCATGCTCCCGTGCATCCGGTGCTTACAGTACGTGCTGCGGCCCTCACAGAGCCGCAGAGGTGGCGGAGATTACTCCTCCTTCGCCAGCACCCGCTCCATGGCTGCAAAGAAGTGCGGCCATCCAGCCTTGGCACCGTGGTAGGCCTGCTGCTGATCCGGACGGAAGCCTGACTGTTCCATGCGCAGCAGTGTTCCTGGCCCGGCGCTTGTGGCTGCAGGGCTTAGCGTCCATGTGACGATGCTCTCCAGCCCCATCGCGGCCCATGTATAGGTCAGCGTTTTTTGGGGTTCCACCACCAGCACCTGGCATTCCACCGTGCCCCAGTCTGCACGCAGCTGAAAGCGGTGGTCTACGGTGGGCATGAAGTCATTTTTCATCAGCCATTCTTGTATCAGGTGCGGCTGCGTTAGCGCGCGCCAGATTTTTTCCGCCGCATAGGGAATCTCGCGTTCTATGACGACGGACAGCGTTTCGGTCGCAACTGTGCTTGTTGGCTTATTCATTGGTCCATCCTTTTCAGTAGGTTTTCAAGGTCATCAAACCGTTCGTTCCAGAAGCGGCCGTAGAAACGCATCCAGTCCGCCAGCGGGGCCAGTGCATCGGGCCGGGCGCTGTAATGGGTCTCGCGCCCTTCGTGCCGGGCACTCACTAAACCCGCCTGCTTCAGGATGCCCAGATGCTTGGACACCGCCGGCTGGGATACGCCGGAGCTGCCCGTCAGCCCCCCTACCGTTTGCTCCCCTCCCTGGCTTAGCCGCTCAAAGAGCGCGCGCCGCGTGGGGTCGGCAAGGGATTTGAACAAGGCATCGGGGCTGGTCTGCATAAAGGAATCCATAACTATTGGGTTATGCGTTAATCATAACCATACGGTTATGGGTTGTCAAGGCAGCGCTTACTTACTCACTTATTTTTCATGGCGTCAGCATTTTTTCTTAATATGTAATATCATAAGTTACATGAGAACCGACAGCAAACTATCCTCCGTACTCCATCTGCTTTTGCACATGGCCCATGACAACAAGCCGGTGACATCAGAACTGCTTGCCACCTATCTGCACACCAACCCGGTGCTGATACGCACGGTGCTGGCCGGGCTGCGGGACAGGGGCTATGTCAACTCGTTGAAAGGCCACGGTGGCGGCTGGGTCATTTCCTGTGATCTGAAGGCAGTGACGCTGCTGGATATTTATGAAGCCGTGGGCGCACCGACGGTGTTTGCGATGGGCAACCGCACTGAGAACCCGGCCTGCCTGGTAGAACAGGTCGTCAACAACTCGCTTGCTTCCGCCTTCCGCGATGCGGAGGCCTTGCTGATAGACCGGCTGGGGCATGTATCGCTGGCGGACCTGTCACAGCAGTTCAACCAGAAATTTGACGAGCATATCCAACAAGGAGCACAGCATGGACACACCCAACATAAACCCTAAGGACAACAGTTTTGACGCCATCATCATCGGCGGTAGCTATTCCGGCCTGTCCGCCGCCATGCAGCTGGCGCGCGCGCGGCGGCGTGTACTGGTCATCGATGCGGGTTTGCGGCGCAACCGCTTTGCGCAAAAATCGCATGGTTTTCTCGGGCAGGACGGACGCAATGCGGCGGACATCATCAGCGACGGCAAGGCGCAGCTGCTGGCCTACCCGAATGTGAGCTGGATGGATGGCGCAGTGTCAGACGCGGTGGCGCAAGACCAGGGTTTTATGGTGAACGCAGGCGGCACACCGCTTTATGCGAAAAAGCTGGTGCTGGCCACCGGCATCATTGATGAGCTGCCAGCGATAGAGGGCTTGCAGGAACGCTGGGGCAAGAGCGTCTTCCACTGTCCTTACTGCCATGGGTATGAGCTGGACAACGGCCCGATTGCGGTCATCGCCTCCGGCCCATTGTCGCACCACCATGCCGTCATGCTGCCGGACTGGGGCCGCGTAACGCTGCTGACCAACGGCGCTTATGTACCGGACGAAGAACAGCTGCAGCAACTGGAAAAACGCGGCGTCAGCATAGAACCCACGCTGATTAAACGGCTGACAGGAGAAGCGGCGGTGGAACTGGTGAATGGCAGAACACTGGAGTTCAACGGCATGTTCACGCTGACCAAAACCCGTGTCGGCAGCCCGCTGGCGGAACAACTGGGCTGCGCGTTTGACGAAGGCCCGCTAGGCTCCGTCATCCGCACAGAGATGACCAAGGCCACCACGGTGCCCGGCGTATTTGCCTGCGGAGACGGCGCGCGCATGATGGGCAATGTGGCCATGGCGGTGGCCGATGGCGCCATGGCGGGCGCGGCAACGCACCAGTCTTTGATTTTTGGGGGCTGAATTTGGAAACTGAGTTTGGAAGCTGACATCGCCGCTTAATGACCCGCTGCGTAGTTCTGACCGGAGCTGCGCAGTTTTATTTCCTCCGCACCTGTCATCTTTACAAGCTTCAATGAAATTAGATTAATGAAGCTTAGTACAAGAGAAACACTATGCTGGTGTAAAAGCAAACAAGCCCGTCAATAAAGGCTTATTAAAGACTTACTGCGGTAATTTCTTGTATTTTTGCCGTGCGTAAAATGGTAGACTTCCAGCCGTCCGGTATCTGTTATCTGCGTTACCCACGTTTTAGATCCTCAGCTGCCGGCACATCATTTCAAGAATAATAAAGATAGTGCTTTCGACATTGTTTGATCCCGTTTTACAGCATCCGTTTGCCGTACCTGTTATCTGCACCTGTTATCCATAACTGTTTGCCGTAACACCCATCGCCGTCAACGATTTGTACTTGTAAACATCGAACAAATAGCCTATCCACGCGGCAGCATAGCCGCGATCTTGTTCGCCCTTGCTCGCCTTTGCTCGATATTGCTCAAGCTTGTCTACCTTTTAAACCGGAAATTTTTTCGAGGATGCCTCTTATGTTCTCTTCCCTGCGCGTGCGCCTGACTGCCATTTGCGTTGCTGTTGTCGTTTTTTCGATGCTTGCCCTGTCCATTGCCAACTTTGTCGGCACCCGTTCCAGCACGCTGGAATCGCTGAACATCCAGATGTTCCAGCTGTCGCAAAGCCATGCGGCCGGCATCGCCGAATGGGTTAAATCCAAGAAGGCTGTCGTATCCTCCATCGGCCAGGCAGTAGCGGCGGCCGAACCCATTCCTGCGCTGAAGGCCGCCGAGCAGGCCGGCGCGTTTGACCTGGCCTACATCGGCTATGCAGACAAGCACGCGGTGTTCTCACAGGAGCGCACACGCAAGCCGGATTACGACCCTACCGCGCGGCCCTGGTACATCAAGGCTTCTGAAGCAGGCGGCCCTGTCGTGACGGCACCTTACATCGGCGCCAGCAACGGCAAGCTGCTGGTGACCTTTGCCGAGCCAGTCGGCCCCAAAGGCAGCGTAACGGCAGTGCTGGCAGCGGACATTTTGCTGGATACGGTCGTCAACGGCGTGGTGGCGATCAAGCCTACGCCGAGCAGCTTTTCTTTCCTGGTGGACGGCAGCGGCAAGATCATTGCGCACCCGGACCAAAAGCTGACGCTGAAATCCATCTCCGATATGGACAAATCGCTGACGGCAGAACAACTGGTGAAGATAGAGCAGTCCAAGCAAAGCGGCGCCGTGCGTCTGAACGACCGCAATGATTCGCTGTATGTGACCAGGGTGGAAGGCACCGACTGGATGCTGGTGATTGCACTGGACACCGCCGAATCCACACACGCACTGACGACATTGCTGAGCACGTCTGCCATTACGGCGGTGCTGGCAATCATCGTCGCCGCGCTGCTGTCCACTGCCCTGGTAGCCAAGGCCTTGCAACGGCTCGGCACAGTGAAGAATGCGATGGAAGACATCGCCTCCGGCGAAGGCGACCTGACGCGCAGGCTGGATGCCAGCGGTGAAGATGAACTGGCGCAGATCGCTTCTGCCTTCAACCATTTTGTAGACAAGATTGCTTCCGTCTTGATGGAGATACGCACCGCCAGTGAATCGGTGAAAATCTCCGCGCAGGAAATTGCTTCCGGCAACCTGGACCTGTCCAGCCGCACGGAAGACCAGGCCAGCTCGCTGGAAGAAACCGCCGCATCGATGGAAGAGCTGACCTCTACTGTGCGCCAGAATGCAGAAAACGCCGGCCAGGCCAACCAGCTGGCGGTCACGGCCTCCGGCTTCGCAGCCAAGGGCGGCTCGGTGGTGGAAGACGTGGTGGCGACGATGGAATCCATCAATGCTTCTTCTAAGAAGATCGTGGATATTATCGGCGTGATTGACGGTATTGCCTTCCAGACCAATATCCTGGCGCTGAACGCGGCGGTGGAAGCCGCGCGCGCCGGTGAACAGGGCCGCGGCTTTGCCGTGGTAGCCACCGAAGTGCGTAACCTGGCGCAACGAGCCGCGGCGGCTGCAAGGGAGATCAAGGCGCTGATCGTGGATTCGGTCAGCCAGGTGGAATCAGGCAGCAAGCTGGTGGCGGAAGCCGGCGGCACAATGAACGAGATCGTTACCAGCGTCAAGCAGGTGACGGACATCATGTCTGAAATCATGGTGGCCACCAACGAACAAAGCAGCGGCATCGGCCAGGTCAACCAGGCCATAGGCCAGATGGACCAGGTCACGCAGCAAAATGCCGCGCTGGTGGAAGAAGCCGCCGCCGCCGCGCAGTCGCTGCAGGAGCAGGCCAGCCAGCTGGCGCAAACCGTCAGCGGCTTCAAGCTGGACCACAACCAGCCTGCGCATGGGCCAAGGCGCGCACTGGCGCGTTAAGCGGTCGGCTGAAATGCAAGCTTGATCAAGCCCGGCATCTGCCGGCTTTTTTTGGCCTGCCGCCTTGCTGCTTCGCTGTCCTTGTATTTCCCCCAATCAAGCAATGTCTCTTTTCCATCGCAGCCGCGATAAAAGCCGTCGCTGGTCTTTCCGCTCATGTTAAATTAGTAGACTAAAAGCTAACGATAAGCTTTCCGCTCACCACTCAATACAGGGAAACACCATGCAGAAATGGCTCAAATGGAGCAGCATCGCCGTGGGTAGCATTATCGTTGTGGGCGTTGCTGCCGTGCTTGTGGGTTTGCAACTGAGCGAGCGCAAGCTGGCGCGCAAGGTAGAGGTGCCGACAGTGCCCATCGTGCTCAGCGCCGATCCGGCCAGGCTGGAGCTGGGGCGCTACCTGTTCAATTCACGCGGGTGCGCGGAATGCCACGGCGCCAATGGCGGCGGGCATGAGCTTGTCAACTCGGGCAGCATGCTGGTGGTGGCGCCCAATATCACACCCGGCGCCGGCAGCGTGACCAGCAGCTACCAGCCTGCGGATTGGGCACGCACAATACGCCATGGCGTGCGGCCAGACGGCAGACCGCTGATGATCATGCCCAGCGAAGACTATAACCGCATGTCTGACGACGACATCGCCGCGCTGGTCGTGTATGCAAAACAGCTCACCCCGCTGCAAGGCAATCCGGCGGTAATACAGCTGCCGCTGCCCATGAAGCTGCTGTATGCGGCCGGCATCGTGCGTGACTCCTCTGAGCCGATCAACCATGCGCTGCCGCCTGCCCAAGCAGTGCCAGTGGCGGTGACAGCAGAATACGGCGCCTATGTCGCCAAGAATTGCGCCGGCTGCCATGGCGCGCAGTTCAGCGGTGGCAAGATCCCCGGCGGCTCGCCGAAATGGCCCGCCGCCGCCAACCTGACGCCCGGCAAAGGCAGCGCGATGACCGCCTATACTACGCCGCAGGCGCTGGCTGCGATGTTCCGCAGTGGCCAGCGGCCAGACGGCACCGCCGTCAACAGGGTGATGCCCTTCCCTTCGCTGAAAGAGTTTAACGACACCGATGTGCAGGCGCTGTACGCCTACCTTAAAACGCTGCCGCCACGGGATGCCGGGCAACGTTGACGAGTGCCGGAATACAGGTGATGCAAACCCCTGGCCTTCCGGTTTCAACCCAGCCAACGCCGCTGTCCAGTAAATAAAATCTGTCACTGATTGTTGAGAGCCTTGGGCTGATGAAGATTCAGCCCAAGCTACAAAATCAGTTTGCCGACGATTGAAAAAATACTTCAACAGTGCGACGGTGTGTTCGCTTACGACTCCCTGGCAGCCTTGTGTTCTGCAATCAGATTTTGCGTCAGGCCTATCAGCAAACCCATCATCAGCGAAGCCTGCAGGCGCAGCATGCCGCCGACACTCCATTCCACATGGGCCTTGGAATATCCATAGGCAGCCCACGGAAAATAAAAAACTCCAAAGGTGCACAACATCCACAGCAGCGCTCCCGCCCTGCCCGGCCAGCGCACCGCAACAAACCTGAACGACAGGTCGCATGCTTGCGCGGCCAGCACTACCCAGCACCAACCAATGATGGCGGCCGGCAGCGGCAGGTAAAAGCCCATCAGTAGTTGCAGGCCCAGCACGGCCAAGCCGGTTAACAGCAGGATCAGGCGGCTGTGTTTATCGTGCGGTGATTCGCCGTAAAGTCGGAAAGGCGCAACGGGTGCAGCCATCAGTAATCCAGGTGCAAGCACCATGGCAAAAAAAGCCCTATCCTGCAAAAATGGCGTCATGGCGCCGACGACGCTTATGCCCGACAGCAGCATGAACGCGAGCGAGTTGATCAGTGTAGGTACATTGATACCATAGCGGACGACCATATTGGCCAGCGCCGCCGTGCAGCCGGCGGCGATGAAGGCGTCTGAAAATCCCGGCGGCAAATACAGAAGCGCAAATCCCAGCAGCGAAAGGGCAACATGCGCCAGCCATACGCGATACTGGGATTGTTCTCCTTGCACGATGCTGGTGTTGAAGCCCAGGGCCATGCGTGTATCAAGGCGCTGACGCAGCGGGTAGATGAAACGCGGATAGGCCAGCAGCCCCATCACCGGCAATATCCATATCAACACGAACAGTGCGCCCTTGAGTTTGGCGGGCCAGCCTGTTTCCTGCAACGGCAGGACACCGAGCGACGCCAGAAAATACCCTATAGCCAGCGACCACAGGTATGCGCCCAGCTTGGGCCAGGGCCGGAATACCACTTCAGCCCAGGCTTCCAGCTTGGGCGTGCCGATGCGGTAGATTTCCAGCTCGCGCTTTTTCGTGCGGATTTCATTCAGCGTTTGCGCCAGCTCATTGCGGAAGGTGCCGGAGTAGAACTTGCGCCAGCGTATGCGCGGCGGCCCCGGTTCCAGCAACAGCTTGTCGGATTCGGTCAGCACCGAGGAGACAAACATTTCCTCGTATTGCTGGTCGGCGATGGCGCGGTTGACGGCCAGCCAGGCCGGTGCGGCCGTATAGGACTGCAAATAATCGCGCTCTTCTTCCCACCTGAACGCTGCCAGGCAGGCCAGCCGTATCAGTGGCGCAGCGTTTTCATCAGCGCAGTAGTGGATGGCAAAGTGGTGCAGCTCGGTGCGGGCGATCAGCGGCTCCATGTCGTCGCTGCGCAGCATGTCCTTCAGCGCCTGCGTGACGGCGGCGAGCTGGTTTTTTTGCACCTCTACCGGCTCATTATGTTCCAGGCTGTCTTTGACAAAATCCTGCCACAGCTGCCCTGCCATTTGCCAGGCTTCACGCGGCGTCAGGAAAGCAGGCTGCTCGGGCCGGTACGGAAAGTCCAGGCTGGGTTGCAGTACGATGCTTGCCGGCTGCCGTTGGGTTTCTGGGTTTTCAGATGTATGCAGTGATTCAGCTACGTGCAGTGATTCAGCTGTGGGCGCATGGGCCACAATGACGACGGTGTCCCGCTGCATCTGCGGATAAGTGTCCGCATGCACCGGCTGTTGCATGGCGGCTTCCGGCATATCCTGTAGTTCAGCTTCCGGTTCCCGTTCCGCTTCTACTTCTACTTCAGCTTCCGGCGGCAAGGATGCCAGATAGGCGGCCAGCTCCAGCGCCCATTCGTAGGCGGCGCGCAGCTCCTGGAAGGCGGCGGCATCGTCATCCGGGCGCACTACCTTCAGCCGGCGCGCATAGGCGCGCTTGATGTTGCGCACGTCGGTATCCGGCTCCATGGCCAGCACGGCCCATTGCGCGGCCTCGGTATAGTGGGTCAGCATCTGCTATACGTTCTGTTGGTGTTATTGATGCTATTCGTATTATTCAAACAGGGACACGCCTTCCACCTGGTCCAGCAGGCGGTTGACGTCTTTGCGCACATTGCGGATGCGTTCCGGCTCCTGCGATTCCAGCGCGCCGCGGAAGGCGGCGATGGCGTCGCCCACATAATCACGGTCTGGCCCCAGCAACTGCTGGTACACACGTTCTGCCCGGGCCATTGTCGTGCGGTTTTGCGCCTGGTCGCGCGGGTGGATCTTGATGGTCTGCAAAAAGGCCAGCCGCTCGCGGATGTCCTGTTCGCTCATGACGCCGGGGTTTTCCTGGATGACGAGCGTATGCGTGGCGCCGGTTTCCACCACCACGACCTCCGCTTCCAGCAGGCCATTAACATCATAGGTAAAGCGGATGTCCAGCGCCACTTCGCCCGCCGGGCGTGGCGGCACGGGGATGTGCAGCTCGCCCAGGAAGACATTGTCTGCCACCATCGCGGATTCGCCTTGGAACACGCGCAGCGCCAGTTCTTTCTGGTTGTCTGACACTGTCACCACGCGCGATACGCGGCTGATGGGCACTACGCTGTTGCGTTCTATGATCGGTGAATAATAGCCGCCCGCATGCTGCTTGGGTCCTAGCTGGCGCGATACTTCCATACCCATCGTATACGGCGACACATCCGTCATTACCACTTCATCCAGCGCGGCATCACGCATTTTCAGGCCGGCCTGCACGGCAGCGCCCAGCGCCACGACCTCATCCGGGTTCAGGTCTACCACGGGGAAGCGGCCAAACATGCGGCTGACCATGCGGCGCAGCATCGGCATGCGGGTGGCGCCGCCGGCCAGCACGACGGCATCCAGCTCGGCGGGCATGATGCGCGCATCGCGCAGTGCGCGTTCTATCGGCTGGCGCAGGCGTTCCAGCAGCGGCTCCGCCAGCTTGTGGAACTCCTCCTGCGTCAACGTCCACTCATGCGTGTTGCCATCCGCTTGCAGTTGCATCCTGGCTTCCGGCGCGTCGCTTAATGCGCACTTGGCGCGCTCGGCCATGGCGCGCAGGCGCTGGCTTAGTTCCGGCGGCAGTTCGGCTCCGGCTTCTGTTTTTTCCAGGCCGGTACGTTGCAGGAAACCCTTGCGCAGCAGGTCAGCAAAATCTTCGCCGCCGAGGAAATTATCACCGGCGCTGGCGCGTACTTCCATCACGCCTTCAAACAGTTCCAGGATGGAGATATCAAACGTGCCGCCGCCCAGGTCAAACACCAGGAACTTGGATTCATCCTTGGTCTGCAGGCCGTAGGCCAGCGCGGCGGCAGTGGGTTCGTTGAGCAGCCGCTCCACCTTGAGCCCGGCCAGCTCGCCGGCAATGCGGGTGGCCTTGCGCTGCGCATCGCTGAAATACGCTGGCACGGTGATGATGGCTTCTGTCACCGGTTCGCCGAGGTAGGCTTCGGCATCTGCCTTCAGCGCGCGCAGCACAAACGAAGACAGTTCTTCGGCGCGGAAGTTTTGCTTGCCCAGCTGCGTGGAACGGTTGGTACCCATGTAGCGTTTGAACAGCGAGGCGGTTTGCAGCGGATGGGTTTGCAGCCTTTCGCGGGCGGCGGCGCCGACTGAGATGCTGCCGTCATCCATGATGCCGACGCAGGAAGGCGTCAGCGCCTGCCCCAGTGCGTTGGGAATAATGTGCGCTTTGCCGTCGCGCCATACTGCGACCAGACTGTTGGTGGTGCCTAGATCAATCCCGACTATCACGTTGGCCCTAAAATGTGCGGGCGCCTGTTGTCCGTAGCAATAAAGCGGCAATCAATGCGGCAAGGCTATGGCGGCGCGGTGGTTGGTAAGAGTTTGATTCTGATAAAAGATATTATTGAAAGAATAACAGGGGCAGACCGGGTTTAACAAGCATCGTCAGCCCTATGTCACAAACAGCACCACAAACAGCACCACAAACAGCGCAACAAGCTGTGGGTTTTTAAGTCACGGCAAAGTTTTCTGCTGGCGATCACGGCAAATAAGGCAGGTTGCCTGCGTGCCGTTTCCAGATCGTCGCAGCCTCGCCGGATTTGATCAGCGCCGCTAATGCGTCATTCAGTTGCGGCAGCAGTTGCGCTCCCCTGCTGTTCTTGCCGGTGATCAGGTATTTGGAAGGCGCCTTCGCGCCCGGTACCGCTGCATGCCGTATCCTGGGGTCGGACAGGTAATCTGTGCCTATCATCCGGTATGCGGACACCACTTCCAGTTCTTCGACAAAATAATCGCAGCGCCGGGCATTGAGCTTGCGCACCAGCGAATCATAGCCGGTGCCTAGGTCCAGCTCATCCGGTTTCAGGCCGTAGTGTGCATAGCTGGCGCCCAGCACGCCGCAGCCGCGGTAGCGTTTGAGGTCACTGACATTTGTTATCTCAATCGGGTCGGCCGCGCGGAAGAACACCTGCGGCGTCAGTGTATTGTAGTGGGCGGAGTAATCAAAACGCTGTGCACGCTCTTCATCAAAATAGCCATCCATGGCGAAATCGACCTTGCCCGTTTCCACCATCATCAGGCAACGTTTCCAGGGCATGTTGCCGTCAAACTGCACGGCCTTGCCTATCATCGCAAACGCGGTCTGCACGGTTTCCACTGAAGAACCGGTGATGGTTTTGGTCTTGTTGCCGGCGGCATCGCGCTTCCAGTAAGCCCAGGGCGGCGGCTCGGCATCGGCGCAGATGGTGTAGGTCTGCGCAGGCGTCTGCAGTTCTGCGGCAAGCGCGGCGGGGGCCGGGCATATAACAAATAACAGATAAAACAGGCCAACAAAACTCAGGACATTGACGACACGCATGGCGGCCCTTATCTAAACAATATCGGCAAGGCCAGCCCAAACTCAATATAAGCCCGGCATAACCGGCTTATAGCCCCGCTGTTTTAGTCTAAAGGATATGTTGCGTTGTCGCAATAGAGTTAGTGTTACCAGATATTGCAACAGGCAGACAGGCTACAGCAGGCAGATAACTTAAGCCACTGCGGCATCCACCGTGCGCGAACGACCCTGCGCCTTGGCACTGTACAGTGCTTCGTCGGCGCGGCGCAGCATCGCTTCCAGCGTATCGCGTTCTGAATCGCGCATGGCGATGCCGGCGCTGTAGCTGAGTTCGTAACCAAGCTTGCGCGGCGACATCTCTGCCAGGTAGGCGCGCAGGCGCTGGTCGTATGCTTTGGTGGAGGCTAGATCGGCATGGTTGAGCAGCACGCAGAACTCTTCACCACCGTAGCGGCAGATGACGTCACCGGTGCGGCCGGCCTTTTGCAGCGCGGCGGCAAAAAACTGCAAAGCCTGGTCGCCCGCTTCATGGCCGAGGCTGTCGTTGATCTTTTTAAAATAATCAAGGTCTATCATCAGCACCGCCAGCGGGTGGCCGTAGCGGATGCTGATGGCAAGGTCTATCTTGGATTGCGCCAGCCATGCGCGGCGATTGAATACGCCGGTCAGGCCATCAATGGTGGCCAGGCGTTCCAGCGCGCGCGCTGCTTCGTCACGGTGAGCCAGCAAGATGCCGGCGAGCGACAGCACCGCCGTTGAATTAGCGACGATGGCAAACGCAAAGTTGACCGGGTGCGGCGTCAGGAAGGTGGGGAAAGCCTCGGTATAAAAAGCCCCCAGCACACCGCGCCATGCCGTCACCACCATCTGCGCCGCCAGCACGCCGACCAGCAGCCAGCGCCAGCGGCCCACCGGCACCAGCGGCTTGCGCCACAAGGTGATGCCCACCATGGCCATCTGCAGGGCCAGCAAGCCATTGGCCCAGCCAACGCGGAATGCATAATTGGAAAAACCGATGCCATAACCCAGCGTCAGCACAATGGCGACGACGGTAGGCGCACAGGAAGGCGACGTGCGGCCGCACCACAGGTCAAACGCCAGCGCATTCAGCGCCAGGCCGCCGGCAACGCCGGCCATGGACAAGGTAGACAGCGTGCGGTCCAGCCAGCCACCTTGCAGCACCAGCCCGGACGACAGCAGCAGCACCCAGCCCGCCGCCTGCAGGATCATGCCCAGCTGCGCCCGTCGCGCAGCCGTGTTGACCTGCCCCATCACCCACGGCAAGGCAACCGCCATGGTCAGCAGGCTGGTGGTAAGGACAAATAACAGAGAGGCAATATCAGTAGGCATGAAGAAAACGTAGCAAGAACGGGTAAGCCTGGAAGCTGTAAAGGGGAAACATGTCAATGCCGGCGCAAGCGTGTAAAACGGCTTCGCCCGGCGTCGTTTTATTCCATATAAGCAAGGATTGGGCCAAAAAAACAGATGATTATACGCAACTAAGCAGCTTCGTGATGAAAGTCACTATTCACGGGCTTGCCAGGGAAGATAGACGACGATGAGCGCAAATTGAGGCTGTAAATACCACCATGCGCGCAACCGGATTAACACGTAAAAGGCGCGATAGTCAGTTAGGGCTGCCGGTGGACATGTAAAAGGTGGCGCCCGCTCTATTTCAGAATGTAACGCCCGCGTGCCCATCTGCGCACGCCGGGCTACATTGCTATAAGGACATTGCCAGCAGCTACCAGCTGTACCAACAGCACCAATATCACCAATAGCACCAATAACAAGGAGATACCCGATGCGATATTTTTTAAGCGCCGTACTGATGGCCTGCGCCGCATACGCGCAGGCTGCCGTGGAAATTCCTTCCGACATCGCCGGCGTCTGGGCCAGCCCGGACGCAGAATTCAAGGGCCAGGCGCTGATGAAGGGCCGCGCCATTTATCTGGATGCCGATGGCAATGGCGCAACCATCGCTGGCGACGGCAAAAACGTCATGGGCGCAAAACTGGTGGCCACCGGCTACAACCCGCAGACCAATACGCTCAGCTTTGACATGGTGGAAAGCCGCAACGTCATCATGAGCGCGGCAATGAAATATGACCCGCTGAAAAAGACGCTGTATTCACAAAAAGACCCGGCAGAAAAATACCAGCGCCGGTTTGAAGAAATACAGCCGGAGACGCGGAAGGTGCTGGGGCTGGAGCCGAGGGTTAAGTAGAATAGCAAACAGCGTACGCCATTAGCCGGTGATGTGGCGAACAACAATTGCAGCTTGGGGCCAGGCAGCAAGGTAGATGCTGTCTCGCACGTCAAGCTTGTTGTAGCATTTTTCCAATCGCCGGCAAACTGATTTTGTAGGTTGCGCAAACGCTTCATCTGCCCAACATTCTTCGAATGACCACCGGCTTTTGAGCAGAAATAGCGCCATAGGTTTTCATAGATGTTGTGCTACAGCCCAACCTACCGCACATGCAAAAGCCTCGTTACTTCAAATTCGATTTTAAAAACTTCACCAGCACATCGCTCAACTCCGGCGCCAGCGGCAATTGCGGGTTGGAGTAAGACATCATCTGCTGCTCGCGGTCTGCCGGCACGATCTTCATCACGTGGTTCATGCCCTGCACGATTGCCAGCGTGGCGGAGGGCTTGGCTTTTTTAAGCGCTTCTGCTTCGGTCACCGGCACCTGGATGTCGGTCGTGCCTTGCAGGATCAGCACCGGCATGTCCAGCTTGGCAAGCTCTGCCGACGGCGAGTATTTAAACCAGGAAATCAGGTAAGGCTGCACGCTGGGGCGATATAGCGTGTTGAGCGCTGGCGGCACATTGTCTGCGGTGCTGCCGTGTTCCAGCGCCGTCAGGATGCGTTCATTCTCTGTAGCCAGCTCACCTTGCAACCTGGGTTTTAGCTGCCGGCGCAGTAGCTGCGACGCAGACTCCGCCGGGCCGGCGATGGAAACATACGCATCTGCTTTCGCCTGCCGCGCGGCGATCATGGAGATCAGCGAACCTTCGCTGTGGCCGATGATAGCAACCGAAGAAAAGCGGCTGTCCTGCTGCATCTTTTGCAGCCATGCGGCGGCATCATCCACATAAAAATCAAACCGCAAGGCCGATTCCACCGGCCCCGCCAGCGCACTGGCGGCAATGCCGCGCTTGTCGTAACGCACACTGGCAATGCCGGCATCGGCCAGCGCCTGCGCCAATTGCTTCAGGCTGTTATTGGGGCCGGGCAGCACATTGCTGTTGCCATTGCGGTCTGTGGGGCCGGAGCCGGCCACGATCACCGCCACCGGCATGCGGCCTTCCAGCTTGGGCAGCATCAGCGTGCCAACGATCTTGCCGGCCGGCGTATCAAGGATGGATGCTTGCTCGATAGCTTCGGCGGCGTACGAAGACGAACACAGCAGCAACAGGCCAATGGATATGCTAGTGAAAAATGCGCGCAAGATGAATTCCTTTTTAGAGAAATGCGGTCCGTGGGTGGGCATTATTGTAATCGAAGTGCCAAAGAGCCATGACCCCACTGCCAGCAGTAGGGTGGGTTGGGCTGAAGCTTTACCAGCCCAACACGCTCAAAAAATCAACGGCACATCTTTGTTCAACGGCTATTGGTCAAACGAAGAATGTTGGGCAGATAAAGCTTTTGCCCAACCTACCCTACTGCGGCGATCGTCACAAATTAATATATCGCCCTACTGCTATTCTCGCGGCCTATAAAAAAAGCGCGCTACCTGCATAGCGCGCTTCCTGTTTGATGCCGCGTCAGTCAACTACGCATGCACTTCCGCCGCCGGCACTGCGGCCACGGCTCCCATTGTTGCGCCTGCTTCCGGCGCTTCCACGTCCTTAATGATCTTGCGCAGGAAAGGGACCAGCGCCACCATGACGATACCGACGCCGACGCTGGACCAGCCCAGTGTGGAGAAGATGCTGTTGTAGGTGGGGTTGGTGGCCACGGCGGACATGCCTTCCTTCGCGTCTGGCACCATGCCGGAGAACCAGCTGGAGAACACGGAAGCGACGCCAGTCACCAGCATGAAGGTGCCCATCATGATGCCCTGGTACTGGCGCGGCGCCAGGCGGCCCACCATCGCATACCCGATCGGTGAGATCAGCAGCTCGCCTATGCTCTGGAACAGATAGCTGATGAAGATCCATTTAAAAGCCACCATGCCGTCGCTGCCGGCCAGGCTGATGCCCAGCGGCAGCGCAAGGAAACCGATGCCGATCAGGATGACTGCGGCGGCAAACTGGCGGCTGAGGTCAATATTCCAGCCGCGCTTGCGCAACGTGTCAAACAGGATGGCCGTCAGTGGCCCGCCTATCATGATGATGAAGCTGTTGATGTTTTGTATCCACTGCGGCGCAATCTCTATACCCCACACCATGCGGTTCACATTGTCGGTCGCAAAAATCTGCAGGCCGGAAGGAGACATCTGATACAGCGTCCAGAACACCAGCGAGCCGGAAGTCAGGATCAGGTAGGCCCACATGTTGTTGCGCTCGCGCTTGTCCTTATGGCGGAACGCCAGGAATACCAGGATGGCGGCGATCAGTGCACCGGCGCTGATGACGACATTGCCGCTCAGCTCGGAATGCTGCAACAGCAGATAGATCACCGGCACCAGACCGATGAGGATAGCCAAACCGACGATAAAACGCAGGCGGAACTGCGTCGGCGTCCTGTCCAGCAGCGGCGTATCCAGATCGCGCAGCACCTTCCAGTTGCCGGCTGCCAGCACAATGGCCAGGAAATTGCCGATGGTGGCGAAGATAAACAGGCTGGAATAATCACCTTGCAGCTGGTAATAGCCGGCAGCGCTGAAACCGATGAAAAAGCCCAGGTTCATGCCGGCGTAGTTCCACAGGAAGGCGCTTTCTCGGCGCGTATCTTCCGGTTTGAAGCGCTGCGTCAGCATCAGATTCAGGCAAGTGACATTGAGACCGCTGCCGGTCAGGAATAGCGCCAGCCCCCAGTACAGCAGGTGCGCGCCACCACCGGAAATACAGAAGCAGCCCAGCACCTGCAGCACCATGCCGCCAACAAACAGATTGCGGTTGCTGAGGAAGCGCCCGGCCAGGTAGCCGCCAAACAGGTGCAAGCCATAATTGAAAGCGCCGAACACGCCCATGATGGCGGTCGCTTCCTTATTGGTAAAGCCCAGCTTTTTGGTGGCGTACAGCACCAGCGTGGAATACAGCACGGCGAAACCCAGCGTGGCAAAAATCTGGATGAAGAACAGCGCGCCGGCCCCGTCTGGGATCTGCGCAATCTTTTGTTTGAGTGTTAACAAGCTTGTCTCCGGCGGGTAAGGAGGTCAACGTGGATGAACCATTCCTACCGTGGGTAAATAATGATATGGATGATTCTGTTGGCCGCCATAGTAATGCTTATTGGCACGGGTGGGAAGTGGACGGCAAATACGCCCATATGAATTGTTTTCATGATATCGACTTCACGCGCCTGCCTGCGAACAAGAAATTTCATGTGGTGGTTTTTTTGCGACTTATTTTTGTATCGCCGTGGATAAATGAATTTACTTTCAGGCAATCGCATTGCAGAATGGGATGTCCGTTTATGTAAGAATTTATCTGACGCCGTTTGTCGGCTTAATGTCGGGCTATCAACTGCCTATTACTCATTTGATTAGTCACGTTGCATTAAAAGCCTTCTGCCTTCCCGATTGCAGCGCCTTCGCGCGCACCCGCCCAGCGAAGGCCTTGGCCTGCACGCTA
>JAYSKH010000089.1:0-7854 GCA_043726505.1 Undibacterium sp.
GTGGACGCCTTCTTTGGCGAAAGCGAAAAACGCAACCTGCGCATGGTCGCCGGCAAAGTGCTGATGGACAGGAACTGCCCGGAATTTTTGCGTGATACCGCCGAAGGTGGCGCGCGCGACAGCGAGGCGCTGATACAGAAATGGCACAAGCGCGGCCGCCAACTGTATGCGATCACACCGCGCTTTGCACCCACCTCCAGTGAAGCACAACTGCAACTGGCCGGTGAACTGGCACAAAAATACCCGGACACCTTCATCCAGACCCACGTTGCCGAAAACAAGGATGAATGCAAATGGGCCAGGGAACTGTTCCCGCAGGCACGCAGCTACTTGGATATCTACGACCGTTACGGCCTGATGCGCGAGCGCGCGATGTATGCGCACTGCATCTGGCTGGATGATACCGACCGGCAAAGGATGGCGGAAACAAAGTCGGCGGTATCGCTGTGCGCGACGTCCAACCTGTTCCTGGGCAGCGGCCTGTTCGATTTCCCGCGCGCGCAACATGCCGGCGTGCCGCTGTCGCTGGCAACCGATGTCGGCGGTGGCACATCCTTTTCAATGCTGCAGACGATGAACGAGACCTACAAGGTCGCGCGCATGGGCGGCACCTACCTGCCGGCGGCACGCATGTTTTACTTGGCCACGCTGGGCGGCGCGCGCGCGATGCAACTGGAAGGCACGATAGGTAATTTCGCCAAAAATGCAGAGGCCGACTTCATCGTGCTCGATCCGCAAGCAACGCCATTGCTGGCACGCCGCAGCGCGCGCACCGACAATGTGGAAGAACTGTTGTTTGCACTGGCACTGCTGGGCGACGACAGGGCGATTGCCGCAACCTATTCAGCGGGCAAGCTGGTGCACGAGCGCAAATAAGCTAGTTCTATCATCAACGGCGGTATCCACTCTTCGTAGCGGATACCGCCGTTTTTCAAAACGGCTACAATCTTCATTGGCACTTTGTGCCTGGCGCCTGTCCCCTCCCCCAACTGCAAATACATTTTCATGACTCAGACCGAATGGCAAACCCGTATTGATCTGGCCGCCTGCTACCGCCTGTGCGCGCTGAACGGCTGGGACGACTTGATCTATACCCATATCTCGGCCACGGTGCCGGATGAGCCGGGGCACTTCCTGCTGAATCCCTTTGGCCTGCGTTTTGATGAAATCAGCGCGTCCAGCTTGGTCAAGATAGACCTGCGCGGCAATATCGTCAGCGGCAAACACCACAAAGTGAATGTCAGCGGTTTTGCGATCCACGCTGCCGTGCATGCGGCAAGGCCTGATGCGCTGTGTGTGATGCATCTGCACAATATCAACGGCATTGCAGTGGGCATGCAGCAGCAAGGTTTGCTGCCGCTATCGCAGCATGCGCTGCGCTTTTACCGGCAACTGGCTTATCACGACTATGAAGGCCTGGCATTGTCGGCGCAGGAACAGGGGCGGCTGACGGCAGCACTGGGCGATTATCCGGCCATGCTGCTGCGAAATCACGGCACGCTGACCTGTGGCCGCAGCATCGCCGAAGCTTATGTGCTGATGGATACGCTGGACAAAGCCTGCACGATACAATTGAAGGCGCAAGCGGGCGGCGGCAGCCTGCATCAGCCGCCAGCCGAAGTCTGCGAGAAAACCTATATGGAACTGCTCGGCGACGGCTCGCCTGAAGGTATACTGGAATGGCCGGCGCTGCTGCGCAAGCTGGACCAGCTCAGCCCCGCTTACACCACTTAACCTTGAAAAGGAAATCCCATGCCTACCATTAACGTACAGATGTTTGAAGGCCGCACGCTGGAACAAAAGCGCGCCTTTGTCAAAGCCATCACTGAAGCAGCCTGCACCACGCTGGGTTCGTCACCGGAATCGGTCGACGTGATCATCACCGATATCAAGAAAGACAACTGGGCTACCGGCGGCGTACTGTGGACCGATAAGTAAAACGAAAAGAGAGTCGGCAACCAGCCGCATTTGCTTGCTGCCGGCAATACTACGCCGGCATGCCGGCGGCCTTGTGCGACATCTTCATCGCAAGCTGCGATACCAGCATCGCCACTGCCGTCAGTACCGCGCCGACTATCGACAGATCCGCCAGATGGCCGGCGCTGATCATCGCGCCGCCGGTCAGCGCGCCCAGCGCCTGGCCCAGATAAATCGCGGAAGAGTTCAGTGATACCGAGGCCGGCGCGAGTGCGGGCGCCATCTCGACCAGCCTTGCCTGCTGCACGCCGTTCAGCGCAAAACAGCCCAGCCCCCAGAACAAAATCAGCAGCACGGTGATGCCCAGCGAATCGCGCGCCAGCGGCCAGAATGCGAGCGCGATGAGCATACTGCCCATCGCATACTGGCCTACCTGCGTGGTGCCCAGCCTGTCCATAAAGCGGCTGGCCAGCAGATTGCCCAGCACACCCGTCACGCCGAAGCACGCAAACAGTATGCTGATCGTGGTTGGCCCCGCCTGGATGAAGTTTTTCAGCACTGCCGCAATATACGAAAACAGCGTGAACTGGCCCACGCCCTGAATCGCCGTTACCGAGATCGCCAGCAGCAACGCCTTGTTGGCAAACAGCGCGCGCCAGGCGGCCTTGTCCATCGCGGGTACGAATAACCGCGCGGGAATTTGTATCCATACCCACAGCGCGAACAGGGCAGACAAGGCACCCACCAGCGCGATCGTCCAACGCCAGCCTATATGCGCACCGAGATAGGCGCCGGAAGGCACGCCCACTACAGCGGCAATCGACCAGCCCAGAAACACCAGCCCTATCGCCTTGCCGCGCTGTTCGGCAGGCACCAGCAAACCCGCGGTAGCCGCCGCCTGCGCGGTGAACAAGGCCGCACCGATGGCAGTAACTACCCGTATTGCCATCAGGCTCAGATAACCGGGAGCAAACGCAGCCAGCGTATGCATAAGCGCGTACAGCAGCAAGGCTGCAGTCAGCAATACGCGCCGCTCTATTGCGCTGGTCCAGCCGGCCAGAAAGGGGCCGCCAAAGCAGATCGTCATCGCAAACGAAGAAATGATGATGCCTATCGCCGCGGGTGCCACTTCCAGGTCGGACGACAGTTCATTGAGCATGCCCGGCACGATCAGCGCGCCGGTGCCGATGGCAAAGTTGCCCAGCGTGAGCGACCACAGTTTGGTTTTCATTGGATGCGGCAGGGAAAATGCCGTTGGCAAAATTGACATACTATCCTATCCGCGCGGCGGCAGGATAGCAGCCTGGGCTGATGCGTGATCAGCCCGGCATTGAATCAGTCACCAACCAGATGCTGCGAATGAACTTACTTTGCCGCCGGCGTCGCCATGGGCTGGCCTTTTTCCACCACATAGGTGCCGACCAGTTTCATCGTCACCGTACCTGTGCCTCTGGCCTCGTGCACCTTGCCTGCAGGAACGATGAACGCATCACCGGCCTTGATCTTGCGCGGCGCTTCGCCATCTACCAGCAGTTCGCCCTCGCCTTCCAGCACATAGCTGATCTCATCGCCAGGATGCGTATGCCGTCCTGATGTAACGCCGGGGTCTACTTCCACGCGGGCGACTATCGCTTCGCGGTTAGGCACCGACACATCGCCTTTTTGCACAACCGCGCGGCGGAAACCCGGTGCCTGAGCTGATGCGACGGAGCACAAGCTGGTTGCGGCAACAAATAATAGGGTGAAAAAGGAGTTCGGCTTCATGGCATTCCTTTCAGGGACGGAAATGTCAGCAGATGATGGCATGTACGGTCCGGCGAATCAAGAGGACGATTCAAAAGCACCCGTACCGGCCCCAAGAAAATCAGGTTTAGATCCCCTCTCCCGCGTGCGGGAGAGGGTTAGGGTGAGGGGCACCGAATAAAGATAAAAAGCATATCGATGCACCATCGAACCTTCGTTGTTTATTGCCTGAATATACGGCGCCAACAAGTAGGCAATTTCATCCGCGGCGCAATAAAACTTTCTACAGTAATTTAACTCCCCTCACCCCATCCCTTTCCCGCACGCGGGAGAGGGGGCGAGATTTTGACAATTTCTTGCTGTGAGCCGCCGTGATGCTGCATGGCGGCAAAGCGTCTGCATCTGCGTCAGGCGATCTGCACACCGGCTTTCCACACACCGAGCACCACCGGTATGCGCTGCACGACGCGTACGCGCAGGTAGTCGGCACGCAAACCCTGTGCAATCTCTCCCCTGTCGGTCAGGCCGATCATCTGCGCCGGATTGCGGGTGACGGTGGCAACCGCGCGCGGCAGATCATAGCCTTCGTCCAGCAGCAGAAATGCCGCATGCAGCAGGCTGGCGGGCACGTAATCGGAAGACAGCACATCCAGCAGCCCGGCGCGCGCCAGTTCGGCCGCCGATACATTGCCGGAGTGCGAGCCGCCGCGCACCATATTGGGGGCACCCATGATGATGCCCAGGCTGTGCTCACGCGCGGCACGCGCAGCCAGCAGTGTGGTGGGAAATTCGGAAATAGACACGCCATCTTCCACGCCTTCGGTCACGTGCTCCAGCGTGGTGTCATCGTGCGTGGCCAGCGGTATCGGGCGGCTGCGGCGGTTGCACAGTTCGATGACGTCGCGCCGGTTGCTTGCCGCATACGTCTGCTGCCGATGTAGCAAGCCTTCCAGCATGCCGTCCACTTTTTGTTCACTCCAGCCGCGCTTGCCTGTCACGTAGGTACGGTAATGGCTGATGTCGGTCCACTGGCGCTGGCCCGGCGTATGGTCCATCACTGAAACCAGCTTCAGGCCGTCGTCATGCACGTAGGGCTCAAACCAGTCCAGCAACTTCTGTTCTGCCAGTTCCAGCCGCAGATGCAGGAAATGATCGGCGCGCAGTATATCGGCAGCCGCAGCCTGTTTCAGCCCTTCTATACACGCGATCAGCGTCTGCGTGCGCAGGCTGTCGGCATCCAGGTCGCCTACCGAGATCGCATCCAGCACGGTGGTAATGCCGGAGGCGGCGATCTGTGTATCGTGCGCGACAATGGCCGGCAAGATCGGCCAGTTGACCTTGGGGCGCGGCATCAGGTGTTTTTCCAGATTGTCGGTGTGCAGCTCCACCATGCCGGGCAACAGGTAGTCGCCGTGCCAGTCTTCGCCGGCCAGTCCGAACAGGCCGCTGTTGCCGCGCGCCACTTCGCCGAAGACGGCGCCGTCTATTTCTGCCGAACCGGTGAATTCGCTGTCGGCGGTAATGATGCGGGCATTGCGTATGGTTTTTATCATCATGCTGGAATTGTTATGGCCCGGGGGCAAACCTGCTCTGCGTGGCTTTCGCTGCAGCAAATACGGTATCACGATTCACCTGCCGCGGTGAAGCCCGATGTCAAGCTGTAGTCATATTTAAGGCTTAGCATGTGCTGACTCAATCCATCAGACGTCAGGCTCGGCATGACATCCCATCTACTGATACAGAACGGCATCGCGCTGACCCACATTGCGGGAGCCCAGCCGGAATGCAGCCACAGCGACGTGCTGGTCGCGCATGGCCGCATTGAACATATAGAACGCGCATGTAGTAGTGCCGCCAGCCTTGCCCAGGAGAATCTGCAGCAACAGCCTGTGGCGGTGCTCGATGCCAGCCGGCTGTTTGTGCTGCCCGGCATAGTCGACCTGCACGGCGACGCGTTCGAGCGCCAGATACAGCCGCGCCACGGTGCAGTGTTCAGCCACGACATCGCACTGCAGGATACCGACCGGCAGCTGATCGCCAACGGCATTACCACCGCCTGCCATGCGCTGACGTATTCATGGGAAGGCGGCTTGCGCGGCAAGGATGCCGCCATTGCGTTACTACATATGATCAAACTGCGCGGCCATTTCCAGGCCGACCACCGCATCCATCTGCGCTTTGAAACGCACCATGTGGATGGCCTGCAGGATGCGCTGGACTGGATATCGCAGGGCTGGGTGGATTTTTTCTCGTTCAACGACCACTTGCCGGCCATCGCCAGGAAATGTCATCTGCCCGAAAAGCTGGCTGCCTACGCCGAACGGGGCCGCTGCACGCCCGCCGTGTTCAAGCAAAGACTGCAGCATGCGCTGGCCAATGCGCACCAGATCGGCGAAGTGCTGGAAGCACTGGCACAGGCCTGCCGCAAGCAGCGCGTGCCGATGGTGTCGCACGACGACCAGAGTGCGCATGACAGGGAACGCTTCCAGGCGCTGGGGGCGCGCATCAGCGAATTTCCGCGCACACAGGAGGCGCTGGATGCGGCGATTGCGCTACATAATCCCGTCATCATGGGAGCGCCGAACGTGCTGCTGGGCGGCAGCCACTGCGGCAGCATTTCCTCCGCCGATGCGATCCACGGCGGCGCCTGCGACATCCTGACCTCCGATTATTATTACCCTTCTCTGCTGGCGGCGCCGTTCCAGCTGGCGCATCAGGGCGTGTGCACGCTGTCGCAGGCATGGCAATTAGTATCCAGTAACCCGGCGCAGGCGCTGGGCCTGGGCAACCGCGGCCGGCTGACCGGCGGCTACCGTGCCGACATGCTGCTGGTGGAATCACTGCCCGGCGGCAAGGCCAAGCTGGTCGCCACGATCGCCGCCGGCAAACTGGTCTATTGCAGCGAGCCGGAGCGCCTTACAATGCACGCTGGCCGTAGCGGCGCGCCAGTGCCAGATAGTTCAGACGCCGCAAACCGCGCAGCTAACCAGGACGGCGGCTATATTGCCGCTGCATGAACTGATCCAGCCCTATCAGCCATAAGGTCCCGCCCATGACCCGATACGCCCTGTACTACGCTCCCGACCAGAATTCGGCCTGGTGGACGGCCGGTTGCCGCTGGCTGGGGCGCGATCCTGTAACTGGGCAGGACTTGCTGCAGCCACCGGTAGAGGGCATGCCGCCGCTCGTTTTACAGAAATTGACTGCAGATGCCAGACGTTATGGCTTTCATGCAACATTAAAAGCGCCGTTCCGTTTGGCGGAAGGTTTCCTCGAAAAGCATCTGCTGGACACGCTGGCCGCATTTTGCGCAGTGCAGACCCGCATCACCATACAGCAGCCCTCCGTGCTGCCTATGGGTGATTTCCTGGCATTGCGCACCGCCGAGGAATCGCGCGACATCCATGCGCTGGCGATGCGCTGCGTCAGTTATTTCGATTTCCTGCGCGCGCCGCCCAGTGATGCCGAATTGCATAAACGGCGCAGCGGCCAGCTGTCGCAAAGGCAGGAACAGCTGCTGCAGCGCTGGGGTTATCCGTACACCGAAGAAGAATACCGCTTCCACATGACGCTGACGGACAAGCTGTCCGCAGTGGATGCCGACGTGAGCTACCGGCTGCGCAGGGCAGCCGAGAGTTTTTTTCACATTGATGCGCCACTGCTGATCAACGGCATTGCACTGTTCCGCGAAGATGCGCCGGGTGCGCCTTTTGCGCTATTGCGCCGTTTTGATTTTGGCCTGCACGCCTTGGAGCACCATGCGCAGCAATTGCCCGCGCCTGGCCGCTTGTTTTTTGTTGTCGGGCCATCCGGCTCCGGTAAGGATGAGTTGCTGGGCTGGGTCAAACAGCAATTGGCCGGCAGGCAGGCAATGGTATTTCCGCCGCGCACAATCACGCGCCCGGCGGGTTCCACCGAAGACCATGAAGCGGTGTCATCAGAGCAGTTCTGGCAACTGGCGGCGGCCGGCCATTTTGCGATGACCTGGCAATCCTACGATTTGTGCTACGGCATAAGACGCGGTTTTGAGGCAGAGCTGAAGGCGGGCCGTGACGTCGTTATCAGCGGATCGCGCGAATTTGTGCCCAGGATGATGCAGGCTTACCCGCAGGCGCAGGTAATATGGATAGAAGGCGACCATGCATTGGTACGCCAGCGCATCGAAGCGCGCCTGAGCCGCCATGGCAGTAACAA
>JAYSKH010000090.1:0-3801 GCA_043726505.1 Undibacterium sp.
CGGTGCAGAAGGCGAAGGTCCGTCTATTTACCTGACAGACCCTGAAGGCAATACGGTGGAGCTGAAAGGTGCGCCGTGGGCTGCTGAATAGATAGTTCAGCCAAGCGCGATCCATCTATCCGCCGATCCCTCCCATCCCGCCGCCCATGCCACCCTTCCTGCCCATGCCGCGTTTTGGCGTGTCAGCCGCAGGTTTGGCCTTGCCGGCCTCCGCCGGGCCTTCGGTCTGGCGGCGCAACTGTTCTGCCAGGAAGCCTTGTGCGATCTGGCGCTGATTATCATCCAGCGCATCATTCATCGTTAGCCATAGTTCCCTGAGCTGCCGCGCTTCCTGCAGCGACAGATCTTCTTCGGCATTGACCAGCCTGTCCAGGTCGCGCAGCTCGCCATTGCTCTGGTCCATCCTCTGCCCTATCTCAGCCTGCAAATGTTCGCGGCGGATGTCCCGTGCATGCAGGATGCTGTTGGTCTTGCTTTCGGTCTGCTGCCACAAGGTTTGCTGGTTGGCGTTCAGGTTCAGCGATTTTTTGATCTCCGCCATGCGCGGCATCAGGCTGTCCAGTTTGACGTCCATGACGGAGGCTGCCTGCGAAGACGCTGTAAAAGTACAGGCCAGCGCAAAGGCGATCATGGATATTTTTTTGCGTGCAGCGAATGTCATGGTCACTTTCTACGGTTTCAAATTGAGATAAAACGCGAACGGCTTAGGCTATGTTTTCATCAATCGCGCTATCCGTTTACCCAAAAAAAATGCCTACGTAATCTCTACGTAGGCAAACTCACTGTCGCAGTGAGATGAAGGAGCATGCAGTGAAGCTGTTGACAATATAGCTCCGCGCCCCTGTCTCACTGAGCGTTATTACAATTTATTACGACCATGTACTTTGTGGATACAGAATGCAGCACGGGCTTTACACGGATCTTTACATCCGCCGCAAAAGCGCCGTAAACACATCAAAAAAAGCCGTCTACATTTTTCCTTCTGCGCTGTTCAGCGGCTTGGCTTTGGCTTTGACTTCCACCGTTTCACGCTTCTTGTCACGGCCTTCTATGATCAAGGTCAGCGGTACGATGTCGCCTTCCTTCACCTGCGCCTTCAGGCCCATCAGCATCACATGATAGCCGCCGGGTTTCAGCTCAACCTCTTTGCCGGCGGGGAGCTCCAGGCCGACGACAGGCCGCATCTTCATGACGTTGTTATCCATCTTCATCTCATGCACTTCGGCGATTGCCGCAACGGGAGTCTGGATCTCCACCAAGCGCGCATCCTGTGGCACCTGTATCTTCATGAAGGCGCCGGTGGCCTTTTGCTGCGGAACGGTGGCGCGCACCCACGCGTCCTTGATAACTACTTCTGCCTGAGCGCCCAGGCTGGCTGCCAGCAGGCTGCCGGCGAACAGGAACTTCAACGCTGTTTTCATCATATCCTTTGCATTATCAAACATGGGAAACGTAATCCGAAATACCCTGCATGCGCTGCAGCGCTTCCAGCAGCAGCGCCGGATCACCGGACGCCAGCTTCTTGCTGTCCGACAGCGTCTGGCGAAAAGCGCGGGCGCCGACCAGGCCTGTCATCAGCCCCAGCATGTGCCGGGTGATGCCGTTCAGCTTCAGGCCACCGCCGCTGCCTTTACCCGGGCCATGCTGCTCCAGCTGCGCGCTGATGTAAGGCAGCATCGCTTCTATCACTTCGCGGCGCGATTTGTAGGGCGCATCGTCATCATAATAGCGGCTGTCAAACTGCGACATGAGGTAAGGGTTATGGTAGGCCTCGCGCCCCAGCATCACGCCGTCCAGATGCTGCAGATGCAGATCTATCTCTTCCAGCGTCTTGATGCCGCCGTTGATGATGATTTCCAGTTGCGGGAAATCGCGCTTCAACTGATAGGCATAATCATATTTAAGCGGCGGCACTTCGCGATTCTCTTTCGGGCTCAGGCCCTTCAGTATCGCGTTGCGCGCGTGGACGATAAACGTGGAGCAGCCGGCATCGGCAATCTTGCCGACGAAATCGCGCACAAAATCATAAGACTCGACATCATCTATGCCAATGCGGTGCTTGACGGTGACATCAATATCCACCGCATCCTTCATCGCCTTCACGCAATCGGCAACCAGCACTGGCTCCGCCATCAGGCAAGCGCCGAAAGCGCCCTTCTGCACCCGCTCAGACGGGCAGCCGCAGTTCAAGTTAATTTCGTCGTAACCCCACTCTTCGCCCAGCTTGGCGCTTTTTGCCAGATCAGACGACTCGCTACCACCCAGCTGCAGCGCAATCGGATGCTCTTCCTGGTTGAAATCCAGGTGGCGCGGCAGGTCGCCGTGCAGCAAAGCGCCGGTGGTAACCATTTCAGTATAGAGCCACGTATGGCGGGTAATCTGGCGGTGGAACTGGCGGCAGTGCCGGTCAGTCCAGTCCATCATCGGGGCCACGGACAGGCGGCGGGAGGGTAAAGCGGTAGATTTCACGGATAAAAGGTGATTGCGCATCAAATTCGGTAATCCGCCATTGTACCGCGTTGCGCCTTGCTCAGCCTGATTGCCCTCGCTCTTCCGTCGCGCCAGCGAATGCGGCGATAAGGTTTAAAAATAACATTTATATCATTTTCGGCCTCATAAAAAAGACCTGCCGCCGCTTTCCACCACTGCGACAACTGCATTTCCAACTCAGACCAGCGCAGCTTTTATCTATTCTGTCCCGCAAAACATGCAGACTGTCGCAAGGCAATAGATAAAGAATGGGGCTTTCTTTACAGTGCAAGCATACCGAACCGTATTACCTGGGAGCCCAACATGAACATCGCCGACACAAGCACAGCCCTGAAAGCCTTGACCATCGCCAGCCTGACAGCCATGTCTGTTTTTGCCTTTGGCGCCCACTCCGCACCGCAAGCATCTCCGATACCTGAAGTCGCTGCCACTAGTGTGCAAACGGTTATCATCAGCGCAAAACGGCTGACACCAGCTGAAAAAGTCCGCATGGACGAAATAGAAAGCCTGCTGTCGACGCAGATCGCTCCCTTGCCTAAAAAGCATTTCCGTACATTGACCTGAGCCGGATTGCTTTCTGCTGTTGCATGCAAAGACCGCAGACTTGCCGCTGTAGGCTACACTGGCAAGTTATAGAAAATTACCGCACTTAATAAAAAATCATCATGAATCCGAATACCGTTGAATCCTTAGAGCGCGCCGCAGGCAACTTCAAGCAGGGATTACGCATCGCTTTTGACAAAACCCTGGCGTGGGTAACAAAGTTGTCATGGTGGAAATTTTTCTTATTTGCGATACTGGCGATGACCGCCGGCGCCATCTTGCAAGACACATTGTTCTCGGCGGAGGAAAGCGTTGTCGTCACCAAGAAAAAGGCGAACAAAAAAGCCAGCAAGTCGAAAACTATCACCGATGGCGACAGCAATGTGGAGATTGACGGCACCGGCATCCATATCCGCAAGAACCGGCCTGACGGCAACAGCAAGCAGATAGAGATAGACCAGAACGGCGTCCACGTCAAAAAAGACGGCAATACCGACTCTGGCGACGTTGAACCGGAAGCCTCCCCAGCCGCATCGACCAATGCATCGCCGCAAGCTGCGCCGGCCAATCCCGAACCGCCTGCGCCGCCCACGACGATGCCCAAGGCAGGCGATGACATTCATATCAAGCTGCCGCCGGAAGTCGCGCAAGAGATCAGCAATGAGATCGAAGACGCGGTAGCCGACGCTGCGGATGAAGAAGTGAAGAGCTACAAGAAGAAATCTTCGCGCTGGTTTGGTAATTTTGTGGTGCTGCTGGTAGTGGGCC
>JAYSKH010000091.1:0-3756 GCA_043726505.1 Undibacterium sp.
GGCAAATGGCACACACTGCCCGCTGGCTTTGACAAGGCCCGCGACAGGCCGGTTGCAAACGCGGCTGCAAACGCGGCTGCAACCGCTGCAACCACCGCCCAGAACAAATCACCGGCCATACGCGAAGAGCGCAATGAAGAGGCTTTTGCCGACCTGTTCGGCCTGGCCTGGGTACTGCAATTCCACCCCGAACAATATCCGCAAGTGTATGCATGGCTGCAAACGCAGCGCAGCGACCCGTCGCTGCCAGGCAGCAGCCATGACACGCTGGCCTGGGTGAAGCTGGCGCAGGACCGCAAGCACTTCGAACCGGCTCCCAGCCTGTTTGAACAAGCCACCAAGCTGTGGCGCCAGGGTTTGCGCGACGAAGAAGTTAATTAACGCGGATTATTCGCACGGCGCCCGCCCGGGCGTGCATTTGCCAACCACAAGCCACGTATTGACGGATTTTGGGCTGATTATCGGCCCGATATTCGCCTGTCTGCGCAAAAAAACGCTAAAATCCTCCGTTTAGCGATGGCTTTATATACCAGATACACCATCGCGCTAAACCATTGCGTGTACGTTGCGTGTAATAAGCCCATGCAGGCTCCGAAAGATAAGATGCTTACTTTTCAACAAATCATCCTGAAACTTCAGGAATACTGGGACGCACAGGGTTGCGCACTGCTGCAACCGTATGACATGGAAGTCGGCGCTGGCACATCGCACACCGGCACTTTCCTGCGCGCCATCGGCCCGGAACCCTGGCGCGCGGCGTATGTGCAGCCTTCGCGCCGTCCCAAGGATGGCCGTTACGGCGAAAATCCTAACCGCCTGCAGCATTATTACCAGTACCAGGTCGTGCTGAAGCCCGCGCCGGAAAATATCCTGGACCTGTATCTGGGTTCGCTGGAAGCGCTGGGTCTAGACCTGAAGCAGAACGATGTGCGCTTTGTCGAAGACGACTGGGAAAACCCGACGCTGGGCGCCTGGGGCCTGGGTTGGGAAGTATGGCTGAACGGCATGGAAGTAACGCAGTTCACCTATTTCCAGCAAGTCGGAGGCCTCGATTGCAAACCGGTACTGGGGGAAATTACCTATGGCCTGGAAAGGCTGGCGATGTACCTGCAAGGCGTTGAAAACGTCTACGACCTGGTATGGACAGAACGCGAAGAAAACGGCGTTGTCACCCGCATCAGCTACGGCGATGTATTCCACCAGAATGAAGTCGAGCAGTCGACATTCAACTTCGAATACGCCAATACCGATTTCCTGTTCTCGCTGTTCGGCAATTACGAGGCCGAAGCCAAACGCCTGCTGGAAATCCCGTTGGCCTTGCCCGCCTATGAACAGATACTGAAAGCCGGCCACACGTTCAACCTGCTGGATGCGCGCGGCGCCATCTCGGTGACGGAGCGTGCAGCCTACATCGGCCGCATCCGCAACCTGTCGCGCGCAGTGGCAAGCGCCTATTACGAATCGCGCGAGAAGCTGGGCTTCCCGATGTTGGCATCATCTGCCGCAACGACATCCGACGCGCCTGCTGCTGCCCCGGCAGCTGCCTAAGCGGCACCGGAAAATATCTGAACAATACTGGATTGCGGCATCAGCCTGATTGAATAAAAATATGAACCAAACTCTTTTAGTCGAACTCTTTACCGAAGAACTGCCGCCGAAGGCGCTGGCCAAGCTGGGCGAAGCTTTCGCCGCCGGCATCGTCAACGGCCTGAAAAGCCGCGATTTCCTGGAAGCCGATTCCGTAGCGACTTCGTATGCATCACCGCGCCGCCTGGCAGTGTCCATCACCAAGGTGCGCGCCACGTCGCCGGACAAGCTGATGCGCGAAAAAGTGCTGCCGGTATCAGTCGCGCTGGATGCGGAAGGCAAACCTACCGCGCCGCTGGCCAAGAAGCTTGCCGCGCTGGGCTTCCCCGATCTGCAAGTCAGTCAGCTGGAACGCGCAGCAGACGGCAAGGCCGACAGCTTTTTCTACAGCTACACCGCGCCCGGTTCGGCGCTGGCGCCCAGCCTGCAGGCCGCGCTGGAAGAGTCCATCGCCAAGCTACCGATCCCCAAGGTCATGAGCTACCAGCGCCCGGACGGCTCCACCGTGCAATTTGTACGTCCCGTGCACAAACTGATTGCCTTGCACGGCAGCGATATCGTACCGCTGGCGCTGCTGGGCCTGACCACTGGCCGCATCACGCTGGGCCACCGCTTCCTGTCCGCAGGTGAAGTCAGCATCGCGCACGCGGATAATTACGAAGCCGCGCTGCAAAATCAGGGCAAGGTCATTGCCAGCGTTGCAGCCCGCAAGGACAAGATCCGTGCCGACCTGCTGGCCAAAGCCGGCAATGACCAAGTACTGATGCCCGAATCACTGCTGGATGAAGTCAGCGCACTGGTGGAATGGCCAGTTGTCTACGAGTGTAATTTTGAAACGGAATTCCTGGCCGTACCGCAGGAATGCCTGATCCTGACGATGCAGACTAACCAGAAGTATTTTGCACTGACGGACGCCACCGGCAAGCTGCGTTCGCGCTTCCTGATCGTATCCAATCTGGAAACCGCTGACCCAAGGCATATCATCCAGGGCAATGAGCGTGTCGTACGTCCGCGCCTGTCGGATGCCAAATTCTTCTTTGAGCAAGACAAGAAAAAATCGCTGGCGGACCGTCTGCCAGGCCTGGCCAATGTGGTGTACCACAATAAGCTGGGCAGCCAGGCCGAACGCATGGAGCGCATCAAGTCACTGGCGGGCAGCATTGCCAGGGCAATGGGCGCCGATGCCGCACTGGCCGAACGCGGCGCAATGCTGGCCAAGGCTGACCTGCTGACCGACATGGTCGGCGAATTCCCCGAGCTGCAAGGCATCATGGGCACCTACTATGCGCGCCATGACGGTGAGCATGACGAAGTGGCACTGGCTGCCTCCGAACATTACCAGCCGCGCTTTGCCGGCGATACGCTGCCGTCCACGGCCACCGGCACTGCCGTTGCACTGGCGGACAAACTGGAAACACTGGTCGGCATCTGGGGCATAGGCCTGCAGCCTACCGGCGACAAAGACCCGTTTGCACTGCGCCGCCACGCGCTGGGCATCCTGCGCATGCTGGTGGAAAAACGCCTGACGCTGTCACTGAACCAGCTGCTGGCCGACACGACAGCACTGTTTGCCGGCAATGCCAACTTCAAGGACCCGAGCGCCGACGTGCTGACGTTCCTGCAGGACAGGCTGCGCGGCCAGTTGCGCGAACGCGGCTTTGCACAGAACGAAGTGGAAGCCGTCGTCGCGCAAAATCCCGACACGCTGGACACCATTATCGAACGACTGGAAGCGGTGCAGGCTTTTGCCGCGCTGCCGGAATCGGCATCGCTGGCAGCAGCCAACAAGCGCATTACCAATATCCTGAAAAAAGCCGAAGGCACACCGGGCGCCGTGCAGCCTGCGCTGCTGCAGGAAGCCGCCGAAAAAGGCCTGTACCAGGCCATGGGCGACGTCAAGCCGAAGGTGGATGCGGCATTCGCCAAAGGCGATTTCACCGGCGCGCTGAAAACCCTGGCCGCGCTGCGTGCGGAAGTGGATACCTTCTTCAATGACGTGATGGTCAATGCAGAAGACCTGGCGCTGCGCAATAACCGGCTGGCGCTGCTGTCCGAGCTGCATGGCATGCTGAACCAGGTGGCGGATATTTCCAAACTCGCTTCGTAAAAATAAAATAAGCAACACATGAGCCGCAGATGCAAGGCCCGGTTTCGATTAAAATCGAAACC
>JAYSKH010000092.1:0-2610 GCA_043726505.1 Undibacterium sp.
GTGCGGTGTATGTGGCAATAGGCTCCGCCACCGTGGATGGCCAGGAACTGGCCGCTGGAACGCTGGCGGTACTGGAGCAAGGCGCTGTCGTTGACGTGAGCGCGCAGCAGGATAGTGTGCTGATGATGCTGGGCGGCGAGCCGCTCGATGGCAAGCGTTTCCTGTGGTGGAATTTCGTATCCAGCTCCAAGGAACGCATAGAAACTGCCAAGTTTGCGTGGGCCAGCCAGCAGCAGGATGTATTCCCCAATGTGCCCGGGGAAACTGAATTCATCCCGCTGCCGGATCGCTAGTACACGGTACTGCCACCGGCGTTCAGCCCGAAATGAAATTGCCGTGCAGGCCCAACGGTAATGCATACGGCAGCGTAGCTTGCGCTACCGGGCCGTCTGCCAGTTTGTCAGAGGCAAAACAGGACAGACGCGTCACCCTTTTCTCCAGGTCCAGGCTGGTGCCCAGCAGCCAGCCTGCGGCGCCCGGTGCTGAACCTGGCTCGGCGATGAATACATGCTCTTCCGCGATGCATGTGGCTCCGTAAGAAAATTTATCCGTCTTGCCGCTTTCCATATCCGTCCTGGCGACGGCGCTGAATCCTGGGTGGCCCGCCAGCGTATCGGATGCATGGTACAGATATTGATGGCGGTACCCTGTCAGGCGCGGATCAATACGCGGGAATTCAGAGTCGATCGCCAGCAACTGCTGGCTGGACTTGCCGCTGGCCGTATCAATGCGGACTTGCGCGATGTGGTGCAGTTCTGAGCGCGTGTAGCGACCACGCATCACGTCACGCGTCTCCTTGAATAAAATGTCCGGCCCATCGGTGCGGATGTAGTCGATGCGGATCACGCCCTGTGCATCTTCCCATGCATTGCCGAGGTGGAACAGGAAGCCAGCCGGCAATTCTGCCCATTGCCGTTTGCTCCAGTCATTTTTATCGATGACCAGCACCCTCATTCCGAGTTCGGGCCGCCACGCATGGGAATCCAGGAAGCTGCTGCCTTGCTGGAACCTGTCTTTGTCAAACGTCAGTGGCGGAAGCAGGAATACCAGATGCCTGTGCGTCACCGCAAAATCGTGCACCATGGATATCTGCGGAATCCTGATCGCATCCGCCTTCAGCAGATTGCCTGTCTTGCCGATCTGGTACAGCACCATCGTGTCATCCAGCATGCTGATACCGAAATTCCATACAGTGCCGTCCGGGTCAACCCTCGGATGGGCAGAGAAGGGAACTGCCGCCAGATCGTCGCGCCATACCTTGGCGCCGCGCGTCTGCAGCGTCAGCGGATCCAGCCGGTAGGCGGATCCGCCTTCCCACAATGCCAGTAGCTCTCCGTTCAGCGCCATCACGCTGGTGTTGGCGACATTCAGTGAATCCGGTGAGGTGGGGGCATGCGCGCCGGGAAAGCTTGTGCCGAACGCGGAAACCAGACGCTTTCCGGCGGCAGATTCTGCCTGGTATTTGTCGGTTCTGACGACCTTGCCGATGTGCGTGACCTCGCTGTCATTTATAGCAAGGCGCTGTATCATGCCGTCGCCGTCAAACCAGTGGTGGTAGCGTTGCCCGCCCAACTCATGCACGGCCGGGCCGTTGCGGTACAACACACCCCGCACGGCCGCAGGGAAGCGGCCCTTGACCTCGGCGCGGCCAGCCAGATCTGCCGGCGCCGAATGGTAGGCATGCGCCCACGATGATGTCGTTTCTGCCTGCGCGAACCCGGCGGCCCAGCTATCGGTGGTGGATTCCGCCGCATAGGCGAGTTGTGAAAACAGCGGTGTCAAAGCGCTGGCGCCGGCCAGCTTCAGGAAATTGCGTCGTTGCATAAATGCTCCGTGGGTGGAATGGTCTGCCGTATTGTTTGCAGCGTGCTGCTGGTCTCAGCGCAGGTCTATGGTGATTTCGCGGCTGTCGCTGAACGCCACCGCCGCTGCGTCAAACTCGGGCGGCCCCATCTTGCCCGCCGCATTATTGGAAAACCCGTAGCGTTCCACGGGAATCCCCAGCATGTTGCTGTCCATCTTCCCATTGCGGTTCTCATCATGGAATACCGAAACGGCATAGCGTCCTGCAGGCAGATTTTTAAACACGAACACGCCTGTCTCCTGTGTGGCAGGGATCATCTGCGCGCCGAATTGCCTATCTGTTTTCAGGAACGAGTCAGCAGAGTTGAACAGCGCCAGCATCAGCTTGCCGTTCTGAGAGCGCAGGTTTTTGACGTTGACGGTAAGGTCCGCGGCATAGGAGGGCGCTACTGTGACGCAGAGAGCCAGCGCGGCGAGGCTGGCCGTTGCCAGTGCGTGTAAAGAATGCGGTTTCATTTTTCTTCCTTTGGGCATTGTTGACCGGGTGTGATGTGGCCAATGTAAGTGCTCGCAGCAAAACGCTCTACGGCAAAGGGACGAAAGAGGGAAATCTGTGCGTGAAGCGTCTGAAAATTCGACCGGACGGTATTGGCTCCGCCAGTTGCGCAATGCAATAGTGGAAGCGCGCTGCAGGTTCCAGCAGACTACGTTGAACGTGCGGTGTATGTGGCAATAGGCTCCGCCACCGTGGATGGCCAGGAACTGGCCGCTGGAACGCTGGCGGTACTGGAGCAAGGCGCTGTCGTT
>JAYSKH010000093.1:0-4381 GCA_043726505.1 Undibacterium sp.
CTTCGTCGTTTCCACATTGTTGTTCAGTTCGCCTATGCCTATGCCAGCGACAACCAGCATCAGGACGATCAGCAGTCCGAAGCCTATCGCCAGCCGCGAACCTATTTTGATGTTTGCAATCTTCATGTTTTCTCCAGCGGGAGATTATTGTTTGTTGTGTTTTTTTCCGGCGGCGTAGCGCTTGCCGGCCTTTTATCAGCTTTGCTTGACTTATGATATTCAACAATGCGCACCCGGTAAAGTGCTTTTCCGCTGCCGGCCATGTAGCTTCGCCCTTCCCATGCAGGGAAGGGCGAAGCGGATCACTCTATGCTTTACGCTTAGGCTTGCCTTGGCCGGGAATGCTCTTGGATTTGAACGGCGCTGCTTTTTCCATCACGCGCCTGTCGCCGCCGGTTTTACCCGCTGCAAATGGCGCTTTCTTGGGTGCGGGCTTGCTGTCGACCGCGGCCTTTTCCTGCGCCCCAGCCAGGCTGATCTGCAATTGCTTGCCGCCTACCCAGACTTTTTTCAGGTGCTCAAACAAGTCCTTGGGCATGCCGTCCGGCAGGTCCAGCACGGTGTAGGTGTCAAAGATGTCGATGCGGCCTATGTGCTTGGCTTCCAGCCCGGCTTCGTTGGCGATGGCGCCGACGATATTGGCGGGTGTCGCGGCATGGTCGCGGCCCACTTCGATGCGGAAAGTCTGCATAGGGATTTTTCCCTTGGCCGGCTTTTCTTTCTTGGTAGCTGCCGGGCGTTCTGCCAGCGCAGCATGCACGACTTCGTCCAGTGCTTCCGGCTTCGGTTTGCGCTCTACGGCGTCCTTGCGTTTTGCAGGCTCGAAAGTTTCAGAACGTGCGGAAAAGCTTTCTTCATGCGCTTTTCTCGGCGCAGCTTCTTTTCTTGCAGCCGGTTTCGCCGCTGGTGCGGCAGGTGATGCAGATCCGCCGCCATCTGCGCGGATGCGCAGCTGCTGGCCAGCTACGCGTACGGTTTGCAATTGCTCTAGCGTGGAAGCGGACAAGTCTTGCGGCAGATCCAGCACGCTGTAGTCGTCATAGATTTCTATGCGGCCTATGTGCTTGGAGTCCAGGCCAGCTTCATTGGCGATGGCGCCGACAATATTGCCCGGTTTGACGCCGTGCTCATGGCCGACCTCGATGCGGTAGGTCTGCATGCCTGCATCGGGCTGGCGTTCTATGCGTTCTTTTTTCGGGAAGGCGGGGCGCTCGAACCTGTCGTTGCGCTCAAACCGCTCTGCACGGTCTGCACGCTCGGGGCGTTCAAACCTGTCTGCGCGCGCCGGCCTGTCGTCAGACCAGGAGGCAGCAGCCTGCGGTTCACGGCGGTTTTTGTCCAGCAGCAGCGGTACGTCGCCACGGGCCATTTTTGCCAAAGCGGCGGCAATTTCCATGGCCGGCACATTGTGCTCGCGCTCGTAGGCTTCAATGATGTTGTGGAACTCTTCCAAGCCGCCTTCGGCCAGCGTTTCGGCGATCTGGTCCTTGAAGCGGGCAATACGCACGTCGTTGACGGCCTGTATCGTCGGCAACTCCAGCGGCGCAACCGGCTGGCGCGTGGCGCGTTCTATCGCCTTCAGCAGGTTTTTTTCACGCGGTGTGATGAACAGGATGGCTTCGCCGCTACGTCCGGCGCGGCCGGTACGGCCTATGCGGTGGGTATAGCTTTCCGGATCATGCGGTACGTCGTAGTTGATGACGTGGCTGATGCGTTCCACGTCCAGTCCGCGCGCGGCTACGTCGGTGGCCACCAGGATATCGATCTTGCCGTCTTTCAGCTGTTGTATCGTGCGTTCTCGCTGTTGCTGCTGGATGTCGCCGTTGATGGCGGCGGCCGAGAAGCCTCTTGCCTGCAGTTTGCTCGCCAGTTCTTCTGTGCCCAGCTTGGTGCGGGAAAAGATGATCATGCCGTCAAAGGTTTCCGCTTCCAGGATGCGGGTCAGCGCATCCAGCTTGTGCATGCCGCTGACGAGCCAGTAGCGCTGGCGGATGTTGTCGGCGGTGCCGGTCTTGGCGGCGACGGTGATTTCGGCCGGGTTGTTCAGGTAAGTCTGTGCGATGCGCTTGATGGCGGACGGCATCGTGGCCGAGAACAGCGCGGTCTGGCGGCTGGCCGGCGTTTCCTGCAGGATGCGTTCTACGTCGTCGATAAAACCCATGCGCAGCATTTCATCGGCTTCGTCCAGTACCAGGGTTTTCAGCTGTGACAGGTCCAGCGAATTCTTGTCCAGATGGTCGATCACGCGGCCCGGCGTGCCGACCACGACGTGCACGCCGCGGCGCAGTGCGCTCAGTTGTGGGCCATAACTCTGGCCGCCGTAAATAGGCAGCACGTGGAAGCCGGGGATATGCGTGGCATAGCGCTGGAAGGCTTCCGCGACCTGGATCGCCAGTTCGCGCGTAGGCGCCAGCACCAGTGCCTGCGGCGTGGTCTGTTTCAGATCAATACGGGACAGGATAGGCAGCGCAAAGGCGGCCGTTTTGCCGGTGCCGGTTTGGGCCTGGCCCAGCACGTCGCGGTTGGACAGCAGCACGGGGATGGTGGCAGCCTGGATCGGCGACGGCGTCTCGTAGCCGACTTCTTTCAGCACGCGTAATAGGGGCTCGCTGAGGTTGAGATCGGCAAAGACGGGGATAGGTGTTTCAGACATGGTATAACTCGCTGGTTTGCCGTCATCGCACTGTGCGATGGGCTTAAGGGCGTAGTTTACTCTGTTGTGCACGCCGCAGGGCTCCGTATTCGCTACGATAGCGCTGAATTAGCGGATATTTGCCATTATTTGGCTGCTAATGAGGGTTGCGACCTCTCCGGATGAATGCGATTTGGCTCTATGCTCGTTGTTATCCGCGCCGGCAAGGTAAAATGCTGTTGTGCGGTAAATAGGCCGTTTTACCTTATTTGCAAGCTGTTGGATGATGTTTTGAGCAGTTTTTGCACCCATTTTGCATTTGCACCCTTATTTGTTTTCTTAATTAGCCTCGATTCCCCCTGATGATGACCGCAGCAGATACACCCCAGATCAAGCCCATGTCCGACGAACTGCCCGCCGCGATCGTTGAATTGCCGCCGCAGGCGGTAGACACGGCCGCCGCGCACATCGCCGACATCCTGGCATTGGCGCTGGAGCACACGCCGGAACAAAACGCGGTCGTCGTATGGGATGCCGGCTGCGATCTGTCGATTGCGCTGACGCAAGCCTACCGGCGCTGCCTGCCGGGTGCGCGCTTCATTGACTTCAATGCGGTGCCGCCGCAGGAGATCATGGCCGCGTTTGAAACGCTGGCGCCAGCTGATCTGGTCGTGCTGATACAGTCCACCAATTTCCGGCTGGAAGCCTACCGGCTGCGCATAGAATTGTTCAAACGCTCGCTGAAGGTCATAGAGCATCCGCATCTGGCGCGCATGCCGGGGCAAGAGGCTTTGTACTACATTGAAGCGTTGGCCTACGACCCCGCGTATTTCCGCGGCACCGGCGCTGCGCTGAAGACGCGCATCGATAGTGCAGCCTACGGCGTGGTGGACAGCGGTGGCGAAAGGCTGGTGTTTGGTTCGCCGTTTGAAGCCGCCAAGCTCAACATCGGCGATTACAGCGGCATGAAAAACATAGGCGGCCAGTTCCCCATCGGCGAAGTGTTCACTGAAGCGCAGAATCTGGAAGCGGTGAATGGCCGCGTGCGTATTTTTGTATTTGGCGATACCCGCTTTGCCGTCAACAAGCCGGAAACGCCGATCACGCTGGTGATCGTTAAGGGACGCATAACGGAAGTCATCGACAGCACGCCCGAGTTTGACCAGGTGCTGGCCAATATCCGTGCCGACGAAGGGGAAGTGTGGTTGCGGGAGCTGGGTTTCGGCATGAACCGTGCCTTTTCCAAGGACAGGCTGGTCAGCGACATTGGCACCTACGAGCGCATGTGCGGCATCCATCTGTCGCTGGGGGCTAAGCACGGCGTCTACACCAAACCCAACTTCCGCCGGGCAGACGCGCGCCATCACGTGGATGTGTTTGCAGTGACCGAAGCGGTCTACCTGGGCGAAGAAGTTGTCTACCGCGACGGCGCCTGGATAGTCTGACCGCTTTCTTGTCTTGAGCGGATTGCTAGCTGACTACTTGATGTCAGGGCGGCGCATCACCAGCCGTGACAGCGGTTCCAGCCAGCGCTGCAGATGCACAGCCAAGTGCAGGTCTTCACCGGCTTTATAGAGCGACATGGCAATGCCGAACGCCATCAGGCCAACCGGTATAGTCCACATCAGGTACAGCGGAACCAGGCTGCAGGTTTGCACGCCATTGCAGAACGTAGACTGGCGGGGCAGCAGGCTCAGCATATCTGCACCGATCAGGATGAAGAAGGCGTAGCAGACATAGGCGTAGCGG
>JAYSKH010000094.1:0-2111 GCA_043726505.1 Undibacterium sp.
CAGATGCAATGCCATCTGGCTGCATGCGCATGTCATCAAAATACAAATACGATGAAGGGTTGGCGACGACGTAGCGTATATGCACACCGGCCGCGACAAGAGGCTGCTCTCCATGGCCCACGGCCGCGTAACGCTGGACGAACTGGCCGCCTGCCGAGTGCCCGGCAAGAATCACGTTTTGCAGATGAGGGAACAGTTTCCTGTCTGCGAGCTTGTCGAATACCGCATCGATTGCGGCAAATGAACTGATGGCTGCCGGCGCTATCGCATCATAGCCATCCCGCCAGCCGTCGCGTGACCAGCGTAGCGTGGTGTCCGGCAATTGGTGGGCTTCGATGTCTGGTCTGGTCAGGAATTGGGGCGTGATAAAAAGCGTATGCTCGGCGATGGCGCTTGCTGCGCCGGCCTTCTTGCTCACATAGTCGTCTGCGCCCAGATCTCGCCGGGGCCAGCCGTGTATGAAGATGACGGCGCGGGTAATGTCGGCCTGAGTCTGCGTCCAGTCTCGTGTCAGGTGGACGGGGATCTCGGCGTTGCCGTTAGCAGTTTGTAGCTGCAGGCGAGCATCCAGAATGGCAGGTACAGCGCTTTCAACGACGTCACGTTCTGCCGCTGCGCCTGTGCCTACATGCATTGCAACGGCGAGCAGCGCGCCCAGTACGGCAAGCCTGATTGCTGCGCGCGGCGGTGTCATGTCAGAGCTTGATCTCAAAATAGCCGAGGAACATATCTACGGCAATCTGCACCACTTCCGCCTGCTGTTTGTCATCCAACGGCGCCTGCCCCATGGCGAGCTGCGGCCAGAAAGCGAAGGACTTCAATTGCCCCTGCAGCAGGTGCGCGGCAAACTCCGGTTCAGTGTTTTTTAGTTTTCCATCTACCTGGGCTGCGCGGATCCACGTTGTCATGCCTTCTTCACGCTTGTCCATGCGGGCTATCATGCCGCGCGCGCGCTCCGGCGAATGGATCGCGGCAGCAATCGCAACCCTGGCCAGATCCATGAAGTTGGCATTATTCATCATGCGCATCTTTTGCTGCACCAGTTCCAATAGCTGAGGCCGTAGCGGCAGGTCTGCGCGGTAACTGAGCTCATCCGTTTCTGCGGTTTTTTGCCATAGCTGCGCCATGATGGCGGCGAACAGATCATCCTTGCTGGGGAAGTGGTTGTAGACCGTGCGTTTGGAGACATCAGCGGTGGCCGCAATCTTGTCCATGCTGGTGGCCTCAAAACCATTGGCGCGGAACTCGGCAATGGCTGCCGTCAGGATGGCTTCGCGTTTCAGATCGGTGAGGCGTGGTGGAGTTGACATGTTCTGGTGTGCTTGTGATCTATTTTTCTGATTGATTTAGTACGCTAGGGTGAAGCAGTCATTCGCCCTATAAATATTTTACACTGATTAGTGTACTTTTTTCGGGATCGCGCCTATACTTCATAAAAACTACACCGTGTAGTGTAATTTATTTGTCGCAATTCAACATCCCAATGTCCCGACACCCCAGACCCGCAGGAGCCACCATGACTACCGATACCCTGAGCAACGGCGCAAAATTCCGCTATCCGCATCCGTCGTTGCAGTCAGAAGGCAAGTTCCAGAACCGCGCGCCGCGGCACAAGCCGGGCCTGGCCGCCAGCCTGAAATTGATCTGGCGTTTCATCTTCGACAAGCCGGCCAATACCGTGCCGTCCCTGCCGATCCCAGTGCAGGCGCTGAGCAGGGCAGCGTTGCTGGCCGCGCCTGACCGTTCGCTGTACCGCCTCGGCCATTCGACGATGCTGCTGAAACTGCGTGGTGAATTCTGGCTGACCGACCCGGTGTTTTCCGAGCGCGCATCGCCGTTCCAGTGGGCAGGCCCAAAACGTTTCCACCAGCCGCCTATCAGTATTGCCGAGCTGCCGCCGATAAAGGGTGTGATCCTGTCGCATGACCATTACGACCATCTGGACCACGCAGCCATCCTGCAACTGAACGACAAGGTCGAGCATTTCATCACGCCGTTGCGTGTGGGTGATACGCTGGTCAAATGGGGTATTCCCGCGGCCAAGGTGCGCCAGCTGGACTGGTGGCAATCTGCGACGATAGACGGCCTGGAACTGGTGGCCACGCCATCGC
>JAYSKH010000095.1:0-19187 GCA_043726505.1 Undibacterium sp.
GTCGCGCGCCGCGGCAGCTTTATCGCCAAGAACGTTGTGCTGATGCCGTCGTATGTCAACATCGGCGCGTATGTCGATGAAGGCACGATGGTAGACACCTGGGCCACGGTAGGTTCCTGCGCGCAGATCGGCAAGAACGTGCATCTGTCCGGCGGCGTCGGCATCGGCGGCGTGCTGGAACCTATGCAGGCCAACCCAACCATCATTGAAGACAATTGCTTCATCGGCGCCCGTTCGGAAGTGGTCGAAGGCGTTATCGTTGAAGAAAACTCGGTGATCTCCATGGGAGTGTACATCGGCCAGTCCACCAAGATCTATGACCGCGCCACCGGCGAAGTCAGCTATGGCCGTATCCCTGCGGGTTCCGTCGTCGTTTCCGGCAACCTGCCTTCGGCGGACGGCAAATACAGCCTGTACTGCGCAGTGATCGTCAAGAAAGTGGATGCGCAAACCCGCTCCAAGACAAGCATCAACGAACTGCTGCGCGGAGACTAATCGTCTCAGGTAGCTAAGGCAGCGGGGCAGCCGGGGAAGCTGATTTGCTTGTTTTTGGGTGGTTTTTGGTCGATTTGCAATCGATCTGTTTCTTCATCTATTTTCTGAACAATAGCAGTACAACAAACTAGGAAATGATTATGGCAATGGAACGTTTATTCCAGTTGATGAAGGAAAAACACGCATCGGACATGTTCTTTGCGATGAATTCACCGATCCACCTGAAAATCAACGGCAACCTGCTGCCCATCAACCAGCAGAAGATGGACCAGGCCAATATCCTGTCGCTGCTCAATGAAGTGGTGTCGCCGGAAAACATGCAGATACTGGAACGCGACAGCGAACTCAATATCGGTATAGGCGCGGCCGGCATAGGCCGCTTCCGTTTGTCTGCATTCAAGCAGCGCGGCAGCATCTCGGCAGTGCTGCGTTTTGTACCCGGAAATATTCCGGCTATCGATACACTGCACCTGCCGCCGGTGCTGTCCGAGCTGATCATGGAAAAGCGCGGCCTGATCCTCGTGGTCGGCGCTACCGGCTCCGGCAAATCGACAACGATTGCGTCGATGCTGGACTACCGCAATGAAATCAAGACCGGCCATATCCTGACGCTGGAAGACCCGATCGAATATCTGTTCAGAAGCAAGAAATCCATCGTCAATCAGCGCGAGATAGGCACCGATTCGGAGAGCCTGAAAACCGCGCTGAAGAACTCACTGCGCCAGGCGCCGGACTGCATTCTGATCGGCGAGATCCGCGATCTGGAAACCATGCTGGCCGCCATCGCGTATGCCCAATCGGGCCATCTGGTGCTGGCAACGCTGCATGCCAACAACAGCTACCAGGCGCTGAACCGCATCATCAGCTTCTTCCCGATGGAAAGCCGTACCGCGCTGCTGCTGGATTTGTCGTCATCGATACGTGCCATTGTGTCGCAGCGCCTGATCCGCTCGCTGGACGGCGGCCGCTGCCCAGCCGTGGAGATCATGCTCAATACGCGCTACGTGGCGGAGCTGATAGAACAGGGCGACATCTTCCAGATCAAGGAAGCAATCGAGAAGAGCTTGTCTCCCGGTTCGCAGACCTTTGAGCGCGCGCTGATGCAGCTGATCAAGGATGGTCTGATCAGCCAGGAAGAAGGTCTGGCCAATGCCGATTCCGCCAACAACCTGATGTGGCTGCTGAATAACGAAGCGGTGCAGGCGCCGGTGCAGGCCGAGCCGGAGCCGGAGAAGAAAGACGAAGCGTCATTTACCGAATTTACACTGAACATGTAAGAGAAAAAAAGAAATGCAAAGCAAGGCTTCAACGATCGTTTTATACGGCATTCCCAATTGCGACACCGTCAAGAAGGCGCGCACCTGGCTGCAGGACCAGCAAGTGGAATTCGTGTTCCATGACTTCAAGAAAAACGGGCTGGAACGCAACACCGTGGAAACCTGGCTCAAGCATGTCAGCCTGGATGTGCTGATCAACCGCAAGGGCACAACCTGGCGCGCACTGAGCGACGAACAAAAGGCGTCCGCGGTCGATACCGATGCAGCCATCGCGCTGATGCTGGCGTCGCCGTCTATCATCAAGCGGCCGGTATTGCAGCAGACAGGTGCATCGGCAGCTGTCACGCAGGTAGACGTGGGCTTTTCCGCGCCACAGTACGAACAACTATTGAAATAATATTCATGAGCAAAACTTTAGCGCTGACCGAACAGCTGATTGCACTGGACTCCGTAACGCCGGAAGACAAGGGCTGCCAGCAAACCCTGATCTCGCTGCTGGAGCCGCTGGGGTTCCACTGCGAAACCATACAGTCGGGTGACGTCACCAATCTGTGGGCCCGCCGTGGCACAACACAGCCGCTGGTCGTGTTTGCCGGCCATACGGACGTCGTGCCTACCGGCCCGGTAGCGCAATGGCAGTCTGCGCCTTTCGTTCCCACGCACCGCGACGGCAAGCTGTATGGCCGCGGCGCAGCCGACATGAAGACATCGATTGCGGCAATGGTGGTGGCAACCGAAGAGTTCGTTGCCGCCCATCCGGCGCACCAGGGCTCCATCGGCTTCCTGATCACCAGCGATGAAGAAGGCCCGGCCACGGACGGCACTGTCATCGTCTGCAACAAGCTCAAGGAACGCGGCGAGCAAATGGATTACTGTATCGTCGGCGAGCCGACATCGGTAGACCGGCTGGGTGATACGATCAAAAATGGCCGGCGCGGCACCATGTCCGGCAAGCTAACGGTCAAAGGCGTGCAAGGCCACATCGCCTATCCGCAACTGGCAAAAAACCCCATCCATCTTGCGGCGCCAGCAATGGCGGAGCTGGTGAATGAAGTGTGGGACCAGGGCAACGACTACTACCTGCCAACTTCGTGGCAGATGTCCAATATCCACGGTGGTACCGGCGCATCGAATGTGATCCCTGGCGAAATCGTCATTGATTTCAATTTCCGCTTTTCCACTGCCAGCACCGCAGAGGGATTGCAGCAGCGCGTGCACGCGATCCTGGACCAGCATGGCCTGGACTACGACCTGAAGTGGACAGTAGGCGGCCATCCTTTCCTGACGCCCAAAGGCAGCCTCAGTGATGCATTGTCGGCGGCGATCAAGGCGGAAACCGGCGTCGATACCGAACTGTCCACCACCGGCGGCACCTCCGATGGCCGTTTCATCGCCAAGATCTGCCCACAGGTGGTTGAATTCGGCCCGCCCAACGCCAGCATCCACAAGATAGACGAGCATGTGGAAGTACGCTACATCGATCCGCTGAAGAACATCTATCGCCGCACACTGGAAAATCTGCTGACTTGAATTTGCACCTGATCCATTTTGATCTGACCTGATTTTTATTGTTTTACGAAATACTGCAACACTGCTGAAGAAACTTTTATGACAAATTCATCCCTGCCCTTTTCCACTCTGCGTGACATGCTGCGCTACGCAGTTACCCGCTTCAATACGGCAAAGCTGTTTTTTGGCCACGGTAGCGCCGATGCGCTGGATGAAGCTGCCTACCTGCTGTTGCATACGTTGAAACTGCCACTGGACAAGATCGATCCCTTCCTTGATGCAAAGCTGCTGCCGGAAGAGATAGAAGCAATCCTCGCCGTCATAGAACGCCGCACCGTGGAACGCGTACCGGCTTCGTATATCACCAACGAAGCCTGGCTGGGCACCTACAATTTTTATGTGGACGAAAGAGTCATCGTGCCGCGCTCCTTTATTGCGGAACTGATCCCCGAGCGTTTTTCACCGTGGGTGGAAGATGGCGAAGCGGTAGAAAATATCCTGGAGCTGTGCACCGGTTCCGCCTGCCTGCCCATCATGCTGGCCGATGCTTTTCCGAACGCGCACGTCGATGCAGTAGACATTTCCGCTGCCGCGCTGGAAGTTGCGCAACGCAATGTGGGCGACTACAAATTGCAGGACCGCATCACGCTGATACAGTCCGACCTGTACGCCAACGTGCCGGATAAAAAATACGACCTGATCATCACCAACCCGCCCTACGTCAATTCCGGCTCCATGGCCAAGCTGCCACAGGAATACCTGCATGAGCCGCAGATTGCACTGGCCGGTGGTGACGACGGCATGGATCTGGTGCGCAAGATTGTAGAAGGCGCGGGCCGCCGCCTGACGCCTAACGGCATCCTGATGGTGGAGATAGGCAATGAACGCGCCTTTGCGGAACAGGCGTTTGCGGATCTGGATCTGACGTGGCTGTCAACCAGCGCCGGCGACGACATGGTATTTCTTATCAATGCCAGCCAGTTGCAATAAGCTGTTAAAAAACAGCGCAATAATTCACTATTCAAGTAACAACACGGCACTGAGTTTTCCAGTATTTTTTTAAGCGCGGGCTTTCCCGCGCGCCATGGGCTTTTGCCCACCTCTTAAAGTAATTCAATGATACGTTTTCTCCAAGTCGTTCTGGCCCGTGGCACCAAACCACTCTTTGACAGTGTGGATGTCACGCTCAACCCCGGCGACAAGATAGGTCTGATCGGCTCCAACGGTGCCGGCAAATCCAGCCTGTTTGCGATGCTGCGCGGCGAGCTGCACCCAGACCAGGGCAGCATAGAGTTCCCCGCCAAATGGCAGCTCGCGCACGTGGCGCAGGAAACGCCAGCGCTGGACCGCTCTGCTATCGACTACGCGATTGATGGCGACGTCACGCTGCGCAAACTGGAAGCGCAACTGGCGGAACTGGAAGCACAGCCTGAAAGCCCGGAAAACGGTCTGGCCATCGGTGAAATGTACGGCGCGCTGGCCGATGCCGATGCCTACACCGTACGCTCGCGCGGCGAGCAGCTGTTGCTGGGCCTGGGTTTCAGCCTGGACCAGATGGAGCAATCGGTCGCCAACTTCTCCGGCGGCTGGCGCATGCGCCTGAATCTGGCACAGGCGCTGATGTGCAAATCCGATCTGCTGCTGCTCGATGAACCGACCAACCATTTGGATCTGGATGCGATCATCTGGCTGGAAGACTGGTTGAAGCGGTATGAAGGCACGCTGATCATCATCTCCCATGACCGCGATTTCCTGGATGAAGTCGTCAACGTGGTTGTGCATATCGATGAAAGAAAACTGAAACGCTACTCGGGCAACTATTCCGCATTCGAACGTCAGCGCATCGCGCAACTGATCCTGGCCCAGGGCACGATAGAAAAGCAGAACCGCAAACGCGCCCACCTGCAATCCTTCATTGAGCGCTTCAAGGCCAAGGCCAGCAAGGCCAAGCAGGCGCAGAGCCGCGTCAAGGCGCTGGCCAAGATGGAAGAGCTGGCGCCATTGCGTGCGCAGGCTGAATTCTCGTTTGAATTTCGCGAGCCGCTCAGCGCACCGAACCCGCTGCTGGTCATGGAAGATGTAGATGCTGGCTACCGTTTGGAGTCAAAAACCGACCACAGCTTTACTGAAAAGAAGATTGTGTCCGGCATCAAGTTCTCGCTGCAGACCGGCCAGCGCATTGGCCTCTTGGGTGTCAACGGCGCCGGTAAATCGACGCTGATCAAAACTATTGCCTGTGAAATCGCGCCGCTGGCGGGCGACATGCACACCGGCAAGGGCCTGTCTATCGGCTACTTTGCACAGCACCAGGTAGAAATGCTGCGCCATGACGAATCCCCTTTGTGGCATCTGGCGCATATCGCACCGAATGTACGCGAGCAGGAACTGCGCAACTTCCTCGGAGGATTCAACTTCCCCGGCACCATGGTCACCAGCCCGATAGCGCCGTTCTCCGGCGGTGAAAAAGCACGTCTGGCGCTGGCGATGATCGTGTGGCAGCGCCCCAACCTGCTGCTGCTCGATGAACCGACCAACCATCTGGATCTGGAAACCCGTGAAGCGCTGACCGAAGCGCTGGCACAGTTTGAAGGCACGCTGGTGGTGGTATCGCATGATAGGCATCTGCTGCGCGCCACCACCGACCAGTTCATCATCGTTGCCGACGGCAAACTGGAACCATTTGACGGCGATCTGGACGATTACCGCGACTGGCTGTTCAAGAGCAAGCTGGCCAAGGCTACTGCGGCATCCGCAGCGCCAACAGCTGCACTACCTGAAAAGGTCAAAAAAGAAGCACTGCCGCAAGCCAAGCCCATCGCCAAGGCAGCCGCTACTGTGGACGACAAGGAAAAGCGCCGGCTGGATGCCGAAGAACGTCAGCGTCTGTCCGCACAAAGAAAGCCGATCGAAAACCTGATCAAGAAGCTGGAAGAGCAAATGGCCAAATTGAACCTGCGCAAGCAGGACATTGACGCCAAGCTGGCCGACCAAGCCATCTATGAAGACGGCAACAAGGAAAAATTGAAGGCCCTGCTGGTAGACCAGGCCTATCTGCTGAAAGAACTGGAACAGACCGAGGCAGACTGGTTGCAGCAGCAGGAATATCTGGAACTCGTCGCCTAAAACACTCTACATTCAATGACATCAGCCACCGATCTGCCGCTGCAAGGAATCCGCGTTCTCGACCTGACTCGCCTGCTGCCGGGGCCGGTTGCCACTATGCACTTGGCGGATATGGGCGCTGAAGTCATCAAGATAGAAGACAAAGGCGTGGGCGACTATGCGCGCAGCATGGGCTATGTGCGCAAATCGGTGTCGCAGTTCTTTGTCGCGGTGAACCGCGGCAAGCAGTTTCTGACGCTGGATTTAAAAGATGCAGCCGACCGCGAGCAGTTCCTGGCCATGGTGGACAGCGCCGATGTCGTTGTCGAAAGCTTCCGCCCAGGCGTCATGGACAAGCTGGGCGTGGGCTGGGAGGTGCTGAAGCAGCGCAACCGCAAGCTAGTCATGTGCGCGATCTCCGGCTACGGCAAGGACGGCCCTTTTGCACTGCTGGCCGGGCATGACATCAATTACATAGGCTATGCCGGCATGCTGGACCAGAACGTCGGCCCAGACGGCGTGCCTGCGCTACCCAACCTGCAGGTCGGTGATCTGCTGGGCGGCGCGCAGGCGGCAGTGCAAGGCATACTCGCTGCCCTCATCGGCGCAAAGACCAGCGGCCACGGCCGCTTTGTCGATATCTCGATGACAGATGCCGTGTTTGCCCACAACATCATGCCACTGGTCGCCGTCAATAACTTCGGCAAGGCCGCGCCGCCGGGGCGTGACCTGCTGACAGGCGGTGCAGCATGCTACAACGTCTACCGCACCGCCGACGACCGCTTCATGGCAGTAGGCGCACTGGAACCCAAGTTCTGGGAAAGCTGCTGCGATGTGCTGCAAAGGCCGGACTTCAAGGCCAGGCATTGGGCCTACGGCCAGCGCGTGGGCGGTGAAGATGCAATGGTTTTAAAAACGGAGATGGACGCGATCTTTGCCGAGCATGACATGGCGTACTGGACAGAAAAATTCGCCGATGCCGACTGCTGTGTCACTCCAATATTGCGCGCGGAAGAAGCGCTGGAACACCCACTGTTTCAGGCTCGCAAGATGGCGATGAAGGCCATGCATGAAACCGAGGGTGAATACTGGGCTACCGGCGCAGCCGTCAAGTTTTCCGCTTAAACGTCTGCTCGGTCAGTTGGCCGCCAGTTACCGTGAAATCCGAAAGGAATCCGGCAAGGCAAGTGAACGCTGGCAATCGGGCCGTCATTGACATGCCTTGCTTCAAAGATCAGTAAATCACTGCGCTGTTCCTTACCCCTGCAGGCTACGGCCAGCAACCAGCCATCCGCCTCCTCCGCATCTTGTGAGCGAGGCACAAATACCGGCTCTGAAATAACGTCACCATCAGGCAAGGTATATAGCTGACGCCGCCCGGTCTCAAAATCAAAACAGGCTAGCGTGCCATACAAAACACTTTCAGCCTCATCCCTTATCCTTCGGTCCGCATGGCAGGTATAAAAACCGAACCTGTTGCGGCGACCGCAATATCGGTCATCGATACGTGGAAATTCATCGGTAAGATCATCAAGAAAAACCTGTTCGAAATGCTCATTGCCGGACTTGAGATCGAAGGTCCAGCGGCACAGACGGGCGGCCATTTTCTCAGCATCGCCCGGAGCACCGTCTGCATTCGGCAAACCGGGAGCAACACCAGATTGCATCACATAGGCTGTGATCGTATCGCCTTCTTCCCAGGCGTTCATACAATGAAACACATGGCAGGCATCTGTTTTGAACCAGCGCATGTCCGCCGTTGATGGGGCATGCGGCAGGATGCCTACATAGCTCGACTTGTCGCCTTCCCATGCGAACAGCGGTTTCCCTTGCATTGCACGCTCTATGCTGGTGGTCAGTGGCATGACGGGAAACAGCACATGCTTTTCGGTCACCATAAAGTCGTGCACCATGCTGGCGTATGGCATATCAAATGAATCAAGGTGCACAAGTTCGCCGCTGCCATCGATAACGCCATACAACATGCCGCAAGTACCAGGGCCGTCTGGTGAATAGGCAAAGAAATGCAGCTTGCCGGTATGCGAGTCAACCTTCGGATGTGCGGTAAAACGTTTGTCCATGGTGCCGCCAAAGCTCTGGCAGCCTTTGGACGCGAGCGTTAGATGATCTAGCTCAAAGGCTGGATGTGACTCCTCCAGCGCAAGAAGGCGGCCACCGTGCCAGATCACATTAGTATTGGCCGTACCACCGCTTGTTCCAAAGGCGGCAGGATCGCTGGTGGCAGGGTTGCCGAACGTGCCGAACAGTGCCTTACCCGCTTGATTTTCCAGCTGCCATTTGGGCGTGCGCGCCCAGCGGTTGGAATACGCGACTTTCCCTTCGTCGATGAAAAAAGCGTGGATCATGCCGTCTCCGGCAAACCAATGGTAATTATTATCGCGCGGCGCAAATTGCGGATTTGGCCCTACCCGATACAGAGCGCCTGACAGCCCTTCGGGAATTTTTCCCGTTACGGGCAAATCGCATTCATCCCGCTCTTCACTTACCGGGGCGAAATTCCCGCTGAAAAAATAATTGCCTTCAACTTGCATACTCACTGCTGTCTCCTCTGGTTTCACTGCTTTTAGTTTGTTTCGAGTGTTGCTATCGCCTGCTCAATGAAATTCGCCAGTGGCGCATTGATGCCAGACCCAAGGCGCAATACTGGTTCACTGTGAAAAAGCGCCTGAAGCTTCAATTGCAGACTATGGTTGCCGCCTGTCTTAGCAAGAGACAGCGCCTGCCATTGGCGCGCCAGCACTTTTACTTGCTGGCTTCCGGCTCCCCCGCCCTGCTCCATCTGTTCACGGACGGCGGCAATCAGCGGCGGCCACGCTGTCGTCTGCTGGACATAATGCGCGCGCAATTGCGCCATCTCGTCGGGAGAGCAATGTTTGGCGTAAATCTCCATGCGGCTATATGCCATGGCATGGGCGATGTAAGTCATGGCCTGCTGGTCGATACCGGTTAGTGTGTGCAGCGTGGATTCATGCCAATGCATGCTATATGCCTTGATCAGCATCCCCTCATCGCCATCAAGCTCGGCAAGCATCGATGTGATCCAGGCTTGGGCCAGCTCGCGTGCTTCAGCATCCTCCGGCGGAACACCGCGTACCATGAGATCGTGCAATGCAATGGCCAGAGATGCCTGTCCGGTTTCAGCGGACGCGGTAACAAACACCCGCCCGGCCTTTAACTTATCCAGCTCTTCGCGGTTAAAGTATTTACCGCCGTTGGCCATGCTTTCCAGTGCAATAAGCCACTCATCCACGCTGGGCTCATCATCTGCTTGCAGCTGCACTTGCAAGTGCAGCAAATGCCGTCGCAAGCTTGAGGCTTGCTGCATTTGCTTCTCAAGGAATGCGATTTGCTGTGCGATGACATCGGGGAGAGTCGCGGCACCTTCTTCCAGTATGGATTTGATTTCAGCCAGTGACAGATCCAGGCGGCTTAATGCCTGGATACGGTATAGCCTTGCAATGTCCTGTTTGTCATAGAGCCGATAAGCCGCCTCTGACCGCGCTGACGGGGTAAGCAAACCTATATCGTCGTAATGGCGCAATGCCCGGATACTAAGGCCGGTACGCCTGGCCAGCTCGCCAATTTTCATTAACATCCTTGTTCTCCAGTGTTGAAGCATCGTAAACCATGCCGTAACGAGAGGGTCAAGAGATTTGCGCAAGGTGCTTACAGATTTTTTGATGCACGCAATCTGTCCCACCAAAACTGGACAACCTTGCCGATGCATCTTTAAAAAAGCCGGCCACACCGGCGTGATGTATCCCCGTTAAAAAAACCCGGTTTTTCTTTTTTCTGATGTCCGGTTTTCACAGGCATTTCCGTATTTGTAGTTGAGACATGAATCCAAGAAGGAAAAATCATGCCATTCAGAAATACGACGAAAAGGAAAATCTGATGACAAAAACAAACTGGCTGACCGCGTCCGCGCTGATCGCCGCCGGCATTCTTTGCAGTTCAACTGCGGTGGCGCAAACTGCCAATGCCTTCGGAGCGACCATCCGCAATCCCGGCAGCATCACCCCTGAGTGGTGGAATGAAGTGGCTTATATCCCCGAGCGGCTGGAAGGTGCGCTGCATCTGAGAATGGGTAGCTCGGGCAATTTTGGCGGGTCGCCATTTGTTGGTCGCGCGAATTGCGATATGTCCATGCTGTATGCGGCCAAGTCCAATACCCCTATGTCGCAGTCCGAGTTGGAATATTGCGCGCTGCTGGAGTTTGAACTGTATCAGGGCACTTCTGGGAAAAAACGCGATCTGCGCGATACCTTTGTGCGCAAGGACACCATTGCCGAATTCTCGGAAGTGATCAAAAACAGGATAGAGCTATTCCGCCAGAACGACAGTTATTACCTGCGCGCCGCCGCAGTACAGCTGGACCCGTTTGATCTGGCCCAGGGTGGCATGGTAATGCGGCTGAACTGGACGCAAGGCTATGTCCCTGCCGATCCCAAAGCGGGGCGGCCTTCTACCATCATGTACAAGTTTGACGATCCCCATTTCCGGAAATCAGATGACCGCTGGTGGGGTATCCGGCTGATGGACAACGAGCAAGGCGGCCGCGAAATAGAGCAGGCCCGTACCGGTGGCAAGTTCGTCACCGCCATGAACTTCTTTGTATTCGATGTAACAGGCGTGCGTGAAATCAAGGACGCCAGCAGCATAACCAGGTACATCAAGGTACAGGTCAGGCATTTTGGAATACCGTATGTGACGGCTGACGGCAGAACCGTGGTAACCGGCATTAAGCAGTGAGCTGTTATTGGAACAGAAAAATAGATACGTTGATTAAAGCGGAATTTTAAAAATGAAAAAATATCAGGGCATTCTTCAGGAAGTCTCCGACAGCACGCAGCCTGGAAGCCAATACCACAAGTACAGATATATGGAGATTGGAAACGAGACGATAAAAAATGTCTCCGTCTACTCGGGCATGAACGGAAAAATCCGCAATGCCGTCGGCCACACTGTCACGCTGTACGTGCAGTCCGGCCTGGTTGCCGGCATCCAGACCCAGGATGGCAGGATTTTTTATACTGACCGTGTTGGCACCTGCCTTTTCAGCGCCATCCTGCTGACCGCAGTTGCAATCCCTCTTTCTTTTATCATCATCGGCCTTCCCTTACTGTGGTTGGGCTTCAGGTTCGCGCTGCATTTTTTTGCGCTGCTGGAGATGAAGAGTATGCCTAATGCTGTTGGTATTTAAGCGGGAATTGATAGCCATCAATAAGAAATGGCACGGGATTATCCCGTGCCGTTCAGTCCATGTCAGATAGTAATGTGAGTGACTTGAGTGACGTGCTTACTTGACCGCGGAAGCCGGTTTGACCAGCTCGGTTTTTTGCGACTTCATCACCGTCAACGCACTGGCGATCAGGCCGCTCATGTCGCCCAGATTCGCGGGCACAACGACGGAGTTGTTGGTCTTTGCCAGTTGTGAGAAAGCGGCCACATACTGTTCCGCCACTTTCAAATTCATCGCATCGGAGCCGCCGGGTTCGCGGATAGCCGCAGCAGTCACACGCAAGGCTTCGGAACTGGCCTGCGCAATCGCGAGGATGGCTGCAGCCTGGCCCTGTGCGCGGTTGATGGATGCCTGCTTCTCACCTTCGGATTTGGCGATCGATGCCTCACGCTCGCCGGTAGCGATATTGATCTGTTCCTGCTTGCGTCCTTCTGAAGCGGCAATCAGCGCGCGCTTTTCGCGCTCTGCCGTAATCTGCGCCTGCATGGCGTGCAGTATCTCTTTCGGCGGCGTCAGATCCTTGATCTCGTAGCGCAGTACCTTGACGCCCCAGTTGGCAGCCGATTCATCAATCGCATTAACGATGGTGGTGTTGATGTGGTCGCGCTCTTCAAAGGTCTTATCCAGCTCCATCTTGCCGATTACTGAGCGCAGCGTCGTCTGCGCCAGTTGCGTAATTGCGGCAATGTAGTTGGACGAACCATAGGAAGCCCGCATCGCATCGGTAATCTGGAAATACAGGATGCCGTCTACCTGTAACTGCGTATTGTCGCGCGTGATGCAGACCTGCGGCGGCACATCCAGCGGGATCTCCTTCAGCACATGCTTATAGGCGATGCGATCGACAAAAGGTACAACGATGTTCAGGCCAGGGCCCAGCGTGCCGTGATATTTGCCAAGGCGCTCCACCACCCATGCATGCTGCTGCGGAACGACATTGATCGTTTTAAAGACAAACACAATGGCGAAAAAAAATACGACCAAAGCAAAAGTGCCAAAATATTCCATGACTTCTCCAATTGTTGACCACATTCACACCAAAAGCCTGGGTAGCCTATCAACAGATCTTGCCATCAGCTTGGACTGGCAAGAAATTCAGGCTTAGGTGGATGCATTGTACTCCTGGCAAGAATATGATGAGAAAAAAAACATTGCCCCAGTCTGCTGCTCCGGAATGCGGGCGATGATTTGATGCGATGTGCCGCGTCAGCGTTGCATCATAGCCCCCCTTCCCCAACTAAAAAATCTCAATGTCCGTCTTGGAAGCCCTGTCCGCTTCCCAGATTAACTATCTTTAATGAATCGCTAATCCCGTATTAAACAGCAATGGCGCAAAGTACTCCTACCGCATTCTTCTATCCGTGACCGCGGTAATTCTCTTTAAGGACTACAAAATGAAAAACACTACCCTCGTCCAGGCTATTTTGGGTCTGGCTATTTCCGCTACCGCGCTCTCTTCGATGGCGGCAACCGATGTTGCCCTTCTGGGTGAAGCGACGCCAGCCTCTGTGGTCGCGCGCACCGTGAAGATTACCCCCAGCATGAAGTATATCAACGTCAAGGGCGGGGAAGCGGTCAGCTTCAACGCTGGCGGAAAAACCTTTACCTGGATTTTTGATGGCACGGTTGCATCCTTCAATCTGCAACGCATTGCCCCGCCTGGCGCGATGGACCACGCGGTAATAGCCTATATCACGGCCGATCCTTCCTACATTGATTGAAGACACTCATTGCCGCTCCAAAACATCGCGCCCCGGCATAGTTTTGCGCGCCTCCGAATGTGCGGCGCGCAACTTAGTGGAAGCGCGGCCCAAGGGCGCCGGGACACAGGGCGACACATATGGAATGGACTATGCTTTTACTTAAAAAATTGGCACGATTGACACAATATCCGTCTGCTGCAATAGCAGGCCTGGCTATTATATGCGCCGGATGCCATTCAAAACAACCCGACGCAGCACCGGCAAAACCCGCCGAAGTCGGCGTCCTGATCATGCGGTATAGCAGCGTTCCGGTGACGCAGTATCTTCCCGGCAGAACTACCGCTTATCTGACTGCACAGGTACGCGCCCGCGTGGACGGCATCATCCAGAAGCGCAGCTTTCAGGAAGGCGCTGACGTAAAGGCCAACCAGCCGCTATACCAGATCGATGCCGCGCCATTCCATGCGGCACTCAGCAGTGCGCAAGCCGCACAGCAAAAGGCTGAGGCAAACCTAGCCACAACCAAAGCGCAGGCAGAACGCTACAAAATTCTTGTCACTGCCAATGCTGTCAGCAAACAGGCATTTGACAATGCCGTTTCTGCTGAAGGCCAGGCAGCAGCAGATGTCGCTGCTGCCAATGCCGCAGCAGAGACGGCCCGGATCAACCTGGGGTACACCTCCGTCACCTCGCCCATCTCCGGCAGGAGCAGCATTTCGCAGGTAACACAGGGCGCCTACGTACAAGCAGGCTCGGCAACGCTGATGACCACCATTCAGCAGATTGATCCCATTTATGTCGATCTTAACGAGCCAAGCGTCGCTGGCACGCAGCTAAGAAGGGACCTTGCAAGCGGTCGCCTGAAAAGCACAGGAGCAGAACAGCCCGAGTTGACGCTGACGCTGGAAGACGGCACGCCATATCCGTTAAAAGGGACATTGCAGGTAACGGGCACGACAGTCGATACCAGCACGGGCTCGGTCACCTTGCGCGCAGTCTTTCCAAATCCAAAGTACGTACTGCTTCCGGGCATGTTTGTGCATGCCCGCATCGAACAAGGTGTCAATGATGCCGCGTTCCTTGTGCCAGCCTCAGCGGTCACCCATAACGCCAAAGGCGAAGCGACAGTATTGATCGTTGACGCCGATAACACAATTGCGGAAAAAACGGTTCAGGCTTCCCTCACCCTGAAAGACCAGTGGGTAGTTACCGCCGGCTTGCAGGAAGGCGAAAAAGTGGTCGTGACGGGAGCACAAAAAATACGGCCCCGCATGGCGGTTCTTGCTGTCAATGCCGATAGCTCCAATATCGTAAGCATTGCCCAAAGTTCGGGTGCGGAGATACCTCCGCGGCCGGGTCAGCCGGCAAAAAGCGCCGGGGCCAATCCGGCCTCACAAGTCAGATAGAGGTAAAAATGGCTAAATTTTTTATTGACAGGCCTATCTTTGCGATTGTCCTATCCATCCTCATCATGCTGGCTGGCGGCATCGCCATGTGGTCGCTACCGGTTGAGCAGTTTCCGCCTGTTGCTCCGCCTACGGTGCAAATCGGCACATCCTATCCCGGCGCCTCTGCCGTTACCGTGCAGAACACCGTAGTCCAGATCATAGAACAGCAGATGAGCGGCATAGACAACCTGCTGTACATGTCCTCCACCAGCGATGACACCGGCGTCTCAACCACCACGCTTACTTTTGCCACAGGAACCAATCCAGACATTGCGCAGGTACAGGTACAAAACAAACTGCAACTGGCCGTACCCCTGTTGCCCTCACCGGTGCAGCAAAGCGGTGTTCGAGTCACCAAATCCAGCAATTCATTTCTGATGGTGCTGGGCTTCGTGTCTACAGACCACAGCATGAACAAGTTCGATATTGCAAACTACTTTGTATCCAATGTGCAGGATCCTATCAGCAGGATCAACGGCGTCGGCAATATGAATGTTTTTGGTACGCAGTATGCGATGCGCATCTGGCTGGATCTTGCGAAACTGAACGGCTACTCTCTTTCCCCGCTGGATATCACCACTGCGCTTCAAGCGCAGAACGTACAAATATCCGGCGGCCAGCTAGGTGGAGCGCCAGCGGTTCAGAATCAACCGCTGAACGCAACGATTACCGAATCGACGCTGCTGCAAACACCGGAAGACTTTGGCAATGTCTTGCTGAAAGTAGCACCCGATGGCGCGCAAATACGCCTGCGCGATGTTGCCCGCATCGGCCTCGGTCCAGAAAATTTCAACGTTGATAATAAATATAACGACCAGGCCGCCTGCGGCATCGGCATCCAGCTAGCGCCAGGAGGAAATGCACTGGCAACCGCCAATGCAATACGTGCACGGATCAAAGAACTGCAACCTTATTTCCCGCATGGGCTGCAAGTGGTCTACCCGAACGACGTTACGCCATTTGTGAAGATTTCTATCGAGGAAGTCGTCAAAACACTGATCGAAGGTATTGTGCTGGTGTTTCTGGTGATGTACCTGTTTCTGCAAAATTTCCGCGCCACGCTGATTCCATCCATTACGATACCGGTCGTGTTGCTGGGCACCTTCGGCGTCATGGCGGCGCTTGGTTTCACCATCAATACCTTGTCGATGTTCGGCCTGGTGCTTGCCATCGGCCTGCTTGTCGACGACGCAATTGTGGTCGTGGAAAATGTTGAACGGGTAATGCAGGAAGACGGCCTCAGTCCGCTGGAAGCCACCCGCAAAGCCATGGGCCAGATTAGTAGCGCCCTGATCGGTGTAGCGATGGTCTTGTGCGCGGTGTTCGTCCCTGTGGCGTTTTCCAGTGGTACCGTTGGCGGGATTTACCGGCAGTTTTCGCTAACCATCGTAGCGTCCATGTTGTTGTCCGTGTTCGTCGCGCTGTCGCTTACGCCAGCTCTGTGCTCCTTGTTATTGAAACCTTCCCATGGTCAGGCAGACAAAGGTTTCTTCGGCTGGTTCAACCGTGTTTTTGACAGCGGCAGGGATAAATATGTCAGTGGCGTAAAGCATGTTGCGGCGCGCTCGGGACGTTGGCTGGTCATTTACGGCGTCATCATCGCTGCTGTCGGAATTCTTTTTTACCAGTTACCTACATCGTTTCTGCCAAATGAAGATCAGGGCTACATCTATGTCCAGGTTCAGGGGCCCATTGGTTCGACCCAGGCCCGCACCGGCCTGGTCCTGGACAGGGTGAGCGACTATCTGCTGAAAAAGGAAGCCGATGTGGTCGATGCCACGTTCATCGTCAACGGTTTTAACAATGCCGGACGAGGACAAAACCAGGGCCAGTTGTTCGTCCGCCTGAAAGACTGGAATCAGCGAACCGCCCCCAGCCTGAGTGCCAGTGCGCTGAGCGCCCGCATCTCCCAGTACTTTGCAACAGACAAGGATGCCGTTATTACGCCCATTAGCCCTCCTCCCATACAAGGGCTTGGCTCGGCAGCCGGATTTGATTTTGAACTGGAAGATAGAGGTGGCCTAGGTCATGAAGCACTGGCCAAGGCAAGAGACCAGCTACTGACTCTGGCGAAAAAAGATACCGACCTGGCAAACGTCCGCTTCAGTGGGCAAAATGATAATCCCAGCTTCAAGATCAGCATAGACCGTGAAAAAGCATCGGCGCTTGGCATTAACGCCAGTGACGCAGACCAGACTTTTTCAGTCGCATGGGGATCCCGGTATGTAAACAATTTTCTCGATACTGACGGCCGCATCAAGAAGGTATATGTGCAGGCCGACGCTCCGTTTCGTATGAATCCTGATGATCTGAAGCAGCTTTTTGTCCGCAATAACACAGGCACCATGACACCTTTCTCGGCCTTTGCCACTTCCGCCTGGACCTACGGCCCGCCGCAATTGCAGCGTTACAATGGCATTGAGGCGATGGAGATGCAGGGCCAGGCGGCGCCAGGCCGCAGCTCGGGCCAGGCCATGCTCGTCATGGAACGGCTGGCCGCTCAGCTTCCAAAGGGCATAGGCTTTGAGTGGACAGGCATCTCCATGCAGCAGAAATCGTCTAGCTCTCAGGCGCCACTGTTGTATGGGCTTTCGATTCTAGTTGTCTTTCTGAGTCTGGCCGCGCTGTATGAGAGCTGGTCAGTACCTGTTTCAGTCATCATGGTGGTTCCCTTGGGGGTGCTCGGGGCGCTAGGTGCGACCTTTCTGTTTGGCTTGTCCAACGATGTTTACTTCCAGGTTGGTTTACTGACCACAATAGGCCTTTCGGCAAAGAACGCGATTCTCGTCATCGAGTTCGCACGTGAGCGTCATGCCGATGGGCTGACCGCTCTCGACGCCGCGCTGGAAGCCGCCCATATGAGGATGCGACCCATCATTATGACCTCGATGGCCTTTGTACTCGGCGTGCTGCCGCTGGCATTGGCAAGCGGTGCAGGATCCGCAAGCCAGAATGCGATAGGCACCGGGGTCATAGGCGGAATGCTAACGGCGACTTTTATCGCCACTTTCATGATCCCTATGTTTTACGTGGTAATAGCCAACAAGCTGGGGAAACGAAAGCCGGCTCACGTGCAGTTGCATGATCAGGCAATAGCAGCCAACCCCGTTCCCGCGCCAGGAGGCCATTGATATGCAGACCCGCAAATACACTGCTTCAGCTATATTGTTTCTCGCGGTATCAGGTTGCGCGCTGCAACCTGTCTACCAGCGTCCTCCGGCTTCGGTGTCCGCAAGCTTTCCGCAAGGAGACGCTTATAAAACACCTGAGAAAAAAGACGGCCATGCGACAGCTCACGCCTCACAACTACACTGGCGCGACTTCCTGACCGATCCGAGGCTGCAGGATCTGGTGGAGCTTGCACTAAAAAATAACCAGGACCTGCGCATCGCATCCCTAAATGTCGACAAAGTAAGGGCACAATACCAGTTGCAGCGGTCTGCTTTATTTCCGCTGGTAAGCCTGGGTTCCGCCGCTTCGCTAAAGACCTCCAATATAACCGGCCCTGCAAGTACAAGCCCTGCCAGCATTTCTCGCAATTATTCTGCAGGCCTGGATGTCGCGTGGGAGGCAGATTTCTTCGGGCGCATCCACAGCCTTTCGGATGCGGCATGGAACCAGTACGCCGCAAGCTCTTACGCCCGTGCAGCGGCGCAAATCCTGCTGGTGTCACAAGTTGCGGACCAGTATCTGACGACCCTGGCCTACGATGAACAACTTGATATCACCAGGCAACTGCTGCAGTCGGCGCAAGCGTCGTACAAGCTGGCCAAACTGCAGTTTGACGTAGGCACCTTGTCCGAGCTGGACTTAAGCCTGAATCAAACAGCAGTGGAACAGGCGCAGGCCAATCTGGCGATTCAGACACGGTTGCGGGCTCAGGCGAAAAATGCGCTCGTGCTGCTGGTTGGACAAGCATTGCCGGCAAGTCTGCCAGCGCCGCAAAATTTAGCAGCGCAGTCCATGCTTACCGACATTGCAGAAGGCTTGCCGTCAGACTTGCTCGCGCGCAGACCGGATATATTGCAGGCAGAAGCGACACTGCGGGCAGAGAATGCCGACATCGGCGCCGCGAGAGCCGCTTTTTTCCCGCAGATATCCCTTACCGGTTCCTTTGGAACCGCGAGCTCCACGCTTGGTGGATTATTTGCTGGCGGCTCCGGCGCATGGTCATTTTTACCTTCGCTGCTGCTTCCCATCTTTGATGCAGGCGCTAATCGCGCGAACCTGGACATCGCCACCGTACAAAAGGACATCGGCGTCGCACAGTATCAGAAAGCCATTCAGACGGCCTTTCGTGAAGTGTCCGACGGGCTCGCTGCACGCGGCACCTATGTCGATCAGCTGGTGGCCCAGCAACGCTATACCGATGCGCAGAAAAAGCGGCTGG
>JAYSKH010000096.1:0-6526 GCA_043726505.1 Undibacterium sp.
CATGGCTGCTCGTTGCCGGCATCGTCGACGATCTTCATATCGACGCCGAAGATTGCGTGGCCCTGCTTTTCCAGCACAGCCTGCTTTTGCTCTTCCGGAAGAGACAGATGCCGCGTCTGCAAAGTTCCCGCAGTGCCCAGAGGCGACATTTCTGTCATACCCCACGCGTGCACCACCTCCACGTTATACGTATGGCGCAGCGTCTTCATCATCGCTGGCGGGCAGGCGGAGCCACCGATCACCGTGCGCTTGAAGCTGGAAAATTTCAGATTATTCTGAGCGACATAGGTCAGCAGACCCAGCCACACGGTAGGCACGCCAGCCGAAAAAGTAACCTGTTCCTGCTCGAATAACTCATACAGCGATTTGCCATCCAGCGCAGCACCAGGAAACACCAGCTTGGCGCCTGTCATCGGCACCGAATAAGGCAGGCCCCAGGCATTGACGTGGAACATGGGAACAACGGGCAATACGCAATCCCTGGCGGACACGTTCAGGCTGTCCGGCATTGCGGATGCATACGAGTGCAGCACGGTGGAGCGGTGCGAATACAGCGCGCCCTTGGGGTTGCCGGTGGTGCCGGATGTGTAGCACAGACTGGACGCAGAGTTTTCGTCAAACAGCGGCCACGCAAAATCCGGAGAATTTTCAGCGATCAGCTCTTCATAGCACATCAGGTTGGTGATCTTGCTATCGGCCGGCATCCTGTCACGGTCGCACATCATGATGAAACCCTTGATGGTCTTGCAATGCGCGGCGACGGCCTCGATGATAGGCAGAAAAGTCAGGTCAAACAGCAGATACTGGTCTTCTGCATGGTTGATGATGTAGCTCAGCTGTTCAGGGTGCAGGCGCGGATTCAGCGTATGCAATACAGCGCCGGAGCCGGACACCGCATAATAAGCCTCCAGATGCCGGTATCCGTTCCACGCCAGAGTAGCAATGCGGTCACCGAGCTTTATGCCCAGCGTCTTGAACGCATTTGCCAGCTGCTTGGAGCGCTTGTGGCACTCGCGGTAAGTGTAGCGATGGATATCTCCTTCAGCGCGGCGCGATACAATTTCATTGCTTCCGAAATATCTGTCCGCATGCTGGATGATGCTTGAGATAAGCAGCGGCTGATCCATCATCTGCCCCATTACGGGACTTTTCTGATACTGCACCATCTGGTCTCCTGAAGTTTTAATTTTGGCTAGTACATTAAATGTGCTGCTCTTTATTATTCGTGACTTCGGTACGATTTTTGTACGACCGTACTAATTCGTCAATGATTATTTTTGCTGCACTGCGGCATATCTTGACGGTAATTGTCTGGGAATATTCTCATAGATTCTGCAATCCTCCGTGATTGGAGTGCATTGCGGTGCAGCATTTGGTGATACTGCACAGTGAAGTTTCGCTACCGATATGTCTCATATCGGCTTATTTGAGCAGGCAGCCGCTATCCGGCGCCAAGCGCGCTCGCGTTGCCACCGGACGGTTGGCTCGTGCCCTTCCGCCGGTGTTGAAGTAAAAGCTGTCTTTTGAACCTTGCGCTGAAAGCTGTCGGGCTATATTTTTTCGGCTATATTTTTGCTATATAGACTTTAATTTTTTTCAGCGGCACCTTGATTATATTGCTTTGACCGTTATTGTTTCGGCCTTTTTTTACCTATTGTTTCCGTTTCGCCCGACTCCAGAACAAAGTTTGCACCGGCGTCGCGGCCCAACACCTTGACCAGATAAGGCATGACTTCCCTCAGCGTCGCTTCCAGCGTCCACGGAGGATTGATGATGAACATGCCGCTGCTATGCAGGCCAAAACCGTCCGGTGAAGGGCCACTGATCGATAGCGTCACATTGAGCCAGCCGTTGGCCGGAATACGCTTCAGCCGCTCCGGCAATTGCCTGGACTCCGGCCGGTTCAGCACTGGGTACCAGACCGCATAGGTGCCGGTCGGAAAACGCTTCAGCGCATCTTCCAGTGTTTCCTTGACACGCCGGTAATCATCCTTGACCTCATAGGGAGGGTCAATCAACACGAGGCCACGGCGTGATGGCGGTGGCAGCAGCGCTTTCAGGCCCGTGAAGCCATCTCCGGCAGCGATGATGGTGCGCTTGCCGCGTGTGGTCGGGCGCTGCCCCTGGGCTTCCTTATGCGCGTCCAGCCTCTGGAAGTTTTCGCTGAGTATCTTGATCTCGCTGGGGTGCAACTCAAACAGGCGCAGCCGGTCCTGCTCGCGCAGTATCTTTTCGGCGCAATACGGAGACCCCGGGTAGTAGCGCATTTTGCCGCTGGGGTTCATTTCCTTGACTAGGCCGACGTACTCCGCCAGTGCCGCTGGCAGGTCCTTGCGGTCCCACAGCGGGCCGATACCAGTTTCGTATTCGGCATTTTTACTCGCGTAGCCGCCATCCAGCGCATACATGCCGGCACCCGCATGGGTATCGATATAGGTATACGCCGTATCTTTCTGCGCCAGGTAGTTGAACAGTTGTATCGTGACAAAATGCTTGAGTACATCAGCATGATTGCCCGCGTGAAAAGCATGGCGGTAGCTCAGCATGGCTTGGGTAATTCCTATAAAAATAGAGAGGGACTTAACGGCGGACCCGGTTCAGGGAGCGCTATGGGAAGACAGTCGGGCATACAGCCGGATCGCATCGCTTTTTTGCTCGCGAAAACAAGTCATTAAGGCGGGATACCGGATTTTAACCTTATTTGGACTGCAACTGCCAGAAATACGCACGACATGCTCCATGCCACCCTTTGCCGGAAAGGGCGGCGGATGCTGCGCAGTAGCTCAGTATGCCGTCAGGCGACGCGCTTGCCGACGATGATCAGGTCGCGCTCTATGCCATCCAGATTCGCCACGCGGGGCATATTGGCCCACACGTCAAAGCCGAAAGCCTCAAACAGTTTCAGGCTGGGCGCGTTATGCCCAAAAATAAAACCCAGCAGTGTATGTACCTGAATCTTAGGCGCATAAGCAATCGCTTCGGTCAGGAAATAACGTCCCAGGCCCTTGCCGCGCGCATCTTCATGCAAATAAATAGACAGTTCGGCAGTACCGGAATACGCAGGCCTGCCGTAGAAATTGGAAAACGACAGCCAGCCCAGTATCTTGCCTTCATGCTCCATGACCCACAGCGGGCGGCGGGCAGGATCGTGGTCGTCGAACCAGGCAAGGCGGGATTCTACCGGGATAGGGTCGGTATCGGCCGTCACTTGGCGCGATGCAACGGTGGAATTGTAGATAGCAACAATGGCAGGCAGATCGTCAAAGCGGGCCAGCCTGTGTTCAGGCTTGAATTCAGAGGTATTTACAGACATGCTTTACAGAGTGTGAGTTGCGCGTGATGAGCGGAGTGCCGTTCCCAGCAGTTCTTCCACCCTTAATTTGATCCTGGTGCCGCTTTCATCATCGGGAAAGTGCACGCCTATGCCCTGCGACTTGTTATTGCCGGCACCGGCTGGCGTAATCCAGGCGACCTTGCCCGCGATAGGATATTTATTCGGATCATCCAATAGCGTCAGGATCAGGTAGATCTCTTCACCGAGGCGATACGATTTATTGGTCGGCACAAAAATGCCGCCGTTTTTAAGGAAAGGCATATATGCCGAATACAACGCTGCCTTTTCCTTGATCGCCAGGGAAAGCACGGATGGCCGTGCAGGCGCGGGCGCATTCACAGGCGTGGTCGTATCTGGGGTGTCAGCCATAAGCAAGCCTTCAATGGAAAAGTGCCGAATAGTCCAGCAGCATGTCTTCTATAAATAGTTTAGCAGCCAAAGGGTGGCTGGCGATAGCCTGGCGTTCATCCGTGCTCCTGATCGCCTGCAGCAGTTCTGCATCGCCTGCGCGTCCCGCCAATACCGCCAACTCCTTCTGATAGCGAGGATAATACCGGATTCTGCCTGTTTGTTTGAAAGAAAAAATATCGTACAGCCAACGTTGCATCCACGACACGGTCGTCGGCACATCCATTTTTTGCATTTTTTCTGCAATTTTCAGGCTGCTGTCCGGTCCAGGCTTGCATAACTGGCGCAGAAAATCATCCAGCTCCGCCTTACCCTCGGACTGCGAAGCCTCAAACGCCGCCAAAGGCGCCCCGCCCTGCTGCGCAAGCCAGCTTTCGGCATCGTCCACTTTTTGCGACTTAAGCCAGGCCAGCGCTTCTTCCCTGGCCGGCATGCCCAGCCCGAATTTATGGCAGCGAGACAATATCGTCGGCAGTAAGCGGTCAAGGCTGTTGGTCACCAGCACGAATACCGTATTCTTGCTTGGCTCTTCCAGTGATTTAAGCAAGGCATTGGCCGCCGGCACGTTCAAGGCCTCCGCTGGATACAGAACAATGACCCTGCGCCCGGAGCGGTGCGTGGACAGGTTCATGAAATCCGTCAGCGCGCGGACCTGGTTGATGACGATTTCCTTGGACGGCGCCTTGCTTGCCTTGGCCGTTTTTTTCTCACTTTCCGCGGTCTCGCCTTCAGCACCGGCAGACTCTTCTTCATCCAGCAACTCAGGCCGCACTCGGCGGTAGTCGGGGTGGCTGTACTGCGAAAACCAGCCGCAGGACAGACAGCGTCCGCACGCGTGGCCGCCGGCTTCCGGGGTTTCACACAACAGGGATTGCGCAAAATGCTCGGCAAACAAGGTCTTGCCTATGCCTTCAGGGCCATGCAACAAGATGGCATGCGGCAAGCGCTCGCCAAACTGCTGCAGCTGCTGCCATGCGGATTCCTGCCAGTTGTACAAAGGATTCGTCATTGCGCTGTTATTCCCATTCCTTCAATCCCACTTTTCATTTCCATTGCATCATGCCGGCCACAGGCGCGCCATTATCCCGTCCAGCAATTGCCGTATATCGGGGATCGCGCGGGTTGAATCAATGACCTCAAACCTTGCCGGAAACTCCTGCGCGCGGCGCAGGTATTCTGCCCTGGCGGCGGCGAAAAAGTCCGTTTTCTCCTGCTCAAACTTGTCCTGCACCCGCGTCGCATCCAGGCGTTCGCGCGCGACTTCCAATGGCACGTCAAACAATAGCGTCAGGTCGGGCTGCAGGTGCGGATGTACCCATTGCTCCAGCGTATTCAGCTTTTCCAGCGCCAACTGGCGGCCTCCGCCCTGGTAGGCAAAACTGGAGTCGGTAAAACGGTCGGAGATCACCCAGTCGCCACGCTCCAGCGCAGGCGTAATCACCTGAGCAAGATTTTCCCGGCGGGCGGCGAACATCAGCAAGGCTTCCGTTTCCAGATGCATCTTTTCGTTCAGCGCCAGGTCACGTAGCTTCTCGCCCAGTGGCGTACCGCCCGGCTCCCTGGTATTAACGACCTGGATGCCGCGCTGCCTGATCAGTTCGGTCACATAGGCAATATGGGTGGATTTGCCTGCCCCATCAATGCCCTCAAACGTAATAAATTTACCCACCTGCTTCATTGCTGTCCTGTTCCTGTATTGCTCTTCATAATCTTGCCTCGCGCCCTGCCGTTCACTTAACGCTGATATTTATTGACCGCCCGGTTGTGCTCAGTCAGATTGTCGGAGAAATGGCTGGTGCCATCTCCCCTGGCCACAAAATACAAGGCGCCGGAATCGGCCGGATTCATTGCCGCCGAGATCGACGCGATACCCGGCAATGCTATCGGCGTCGGTGGCAAGCCCGCCCTAGTGTAAGTATTGTAGGGCGTATCGGACAGCAGATCACGCTTGTAGATTTTGCCCTTGTAGCTATCGCCCATGCCGTAAATGACCGTAGGGTCGGTTTGCAGCAACATCCCTGTCCTCAGCCGGTTGATGAATACCGCTGCAATCAGGCTGCGCTCGGATTTCTGGCCAGTCTCTTTTTCCACGATGGAGGCCATTGTCAGCGCCTCATATAAATTCTTATATGGCAGCGACGGGCTGCGCGCATTCCAGGCTTCCGTCAGGTGCTTGAGCATGGCCGTGTGCGCCTGCTGGTAAATCTGCAGATCGCTGCTGCCTTTGGCAAACAGATAGGTGTCGGGAAAGAACAGGCCTTCCGGCCATTTATAGTCTGCATCGACCTTCTTCATCAGGTCCTGGTCCGACAGGGCTGATGTATCGTGCCGGATCGCCGGATGCGCATCAATCAGCTTGCGCATCTGCTGGAAGGTCCAGCCTTCGATAATGGCGATGGTGGCTTGTGAAAATTCACCGTTGGCAATCTTGTCCAGCAGGCGCAGCGGCGTAATGCCGGGCTCGGCCTCATAGGAACCGGCCTTCAGCTTTGCGCCCTTGCCGCTGGCGCGTACCAGCAATTCAAACAGCATTGGATTTTGCGGAATGCCTGCTTCCGCTATCTGAGCCGACAGGCTGCGCACGCCGCTGCCCGGCCGGATACTGAAATCAATCGCTTTTTCCGACTGGTGGATAGGCTGGAACGCCCAGTAGGCAAGTCCGGCCGCCGCCGCAATCAACAGCAATAATGATAATAAAATTAATTTTTTTAAAGAGGCCATGCCGAGCGGTTTCAAACGTAAATTCCGTAGCGCTACTATAATCTGTGCCACAGACATGCTCCG